>DKBG01000109.1 GCA_002451155.1 Ignavibacteria bacterium UBA6906 | reverse complement strand
AACGGCGCCGGCAAGACAACCCTCTTCCGCATGATAACCGGGCAGGAAGCGCCGGACAGCGGGACCATCAGAATCGGGGAGACCGTCAAACTCGGATACGTGGACCAGAACCGCCCGCTCGACCCGGACCGGACAATCTGGGAAGAGATTTCAGCCGGCCACGATGTGCTCCATCTCGGTCAGCGCGACATCAATTCTCGGGCGTACGTGGCCCGGTTCAACTTCAGCGGACAGGACCAACAAAAGAAGGTCGGTGCACTATCGGGCGGAGAACGGAATCGGGTCCATCTGGCCAAAACCCTGAAAGAACAGGCGAACGTCCTCCTGCTCGACGAACCGACCAACGACCTCGATGTGCATACGCTCCGGGCTCTTGAGGAGGCTCTCCAGAACTTTGCGGGCTGTGCAGTAGTGATATCTCACGATCGGTGGTTCCTCGATCGCATCGCCACTCATATCCTCGCGTTCGAAGGAGAAAACGGCGTGTTCTGGTTCGACGGGAATTTCTCTGAGTATGTGGAAGATCAACGCAAACGGCTCGGAATCGAAGCGGAGCGCCCGCATCGCATTCGCTACACAAAACTGATCAGAAAGTAAGGATCGTCCCACCAGCAAAAAAACCGGCGGCGGGTGAATACCCGCCGCCGGACATCGCGTCAGCCCTGCCCTGTCAGGCAATTACCGCCGCGTGAGTGATATAGTGGAGAGCCACAAAGAGAGCGACACCAATAAGAGCGATTCTGAACTGACGCATTGTTTTCCTCCCCTTTTGCTACCGGTACCTGACGTTGGGGAGAAGAGAGACAAAGTGAGTGCCACCGCCACACGCCGAATTCCGCACGAAATCGAATCGAATCCGGCCATCTTTTAAGTCTGATCAGAGAAGGGTGAATCAGGGGGAAGAATTACCTCCGGGAGGGGTATTTGTTTCGCCTCCATACCGATCCCGACCGGCCTCGAAAACCGCGATTCCGGCCCGCACTGCCATCATCTCTTCAGCGCCGCCATTCTCGACCGCACAAGGCTCGCCTGGTCGGCGGTCAGACTGTCAAGCTTCAATATCGAACCGTATTCATTCAGCGCTTCCCCGCGCAATTCCGCCTTCTCCAACGCTTCAGCAACAAGCAAGCGGTCGTCAAACCCGCTTCCCAGCGACGGGAAGAGCCTGAAGACCTCCAATGATTTCAGCGCGCAGGTCGAATAATACCCATTGTCATAAAGTACCCGCGTCCCCCTGAGCTGCATTTTGCCGAACCGGATATCGTTCTCTGACGCTACCGGGCCCTGCGCCTTGTTTGCGCCGTGAACCACCGAGGCATTCGGGACACGAAGCTCGTCGTTTTTCCATTCATACGAGGAGGAACGGACTTTCTCCATCGCCAGCTTGAGCATCAATTCCTCCGGGCTGAGGTCCCTGACATCAGACATATCGACGATCACCTCAGCCGGAAGCGTTACGCGCTTCACCGATCCGTCCGCGAGTGGTATCAACAGCACGGCCGACCCACCTGCTCCGGTTTTCATCGAATCATCAGGCCGAAGGATATCGCCAACCGCCACCTGGTTCCAGACCTCCGTGACACCATGGCGAACGCTCACATCCCCCTGTACTTTCTGCACCTGCATCTCTCCCGCCAGTGCGGCAGCCGCCAGCACCGACACCACCATCAGTCTCCACACCGTTCTCATCGCCTCATCCTCCTGTTCAGTTCACATCCAGAATGCGTACCCACCCGCGGGCAAGGCCAAGCCCGACTTCCGCATCGTCAAAATACCTCTGCGCCCCGGCGGTCCAAGCGGCTTCGAACCCCCGGGCAATGACAGTCGTTTCGATGGGAATCCAGATGGATTCCACGCCGGCCCTGTTAGGCCGTATGACATATCGCTTCGAGTTCTCCGAAATACTCGCCCCGAAGCGCGGGTCAAGACCGCTGTCAAACATGAGATACACGTGCGCCTCCCCGGGAGCATCCGGGGGAATAACATCGACAAATGCGGTCGAGATGCCGACGCTGCTGAGCAGCGAGCTGAAGCAGACGGTCATATCATCACAGTCGCCGCCCCGAAGACGCAGCGTCTCCGCCGGATACTGGACATAATCCGCAGACTGTTTCGGATCGCTGACATACATCAGCTTGCCGGCGAACGAATCGATCAACACGCGGGCCTTTAGAAACGAGTCCAGTGCGGGGGTCGCCGCCGCCAGTGCGTCCCGGTTCTGCAACAACATGTCTCTACTCGCCCGGATCACCTCCGGATCGTCGGGCTGCACGAAGAAGCGAAGCGATTCCACCCGACCGTCCCATTCGTTGCGACCCCGAATGAGCAGACTCACCTGCCTTCTGTCATCATAATCCTCTGCCGGTGCCGCGGTTACGAATACCCGTGCGTCCCCGACCGTAAGTGTGGTAACAGCCTTCACCCGCTCGTTGAAAATCGCCGTCAACTCGATATCCTGCACGGCTCCGGGATCCAGCAGGACGGGCTGGGATTCCGTCGCCGCATCCATGTATTTCTCGACGAAGATACTCGCGCGAACCCTCAGAGGCTTGTCGGTAAGATTGCGCACCCGGGCCTTGCCGATCGGGCGGTACGCAAAAACCTCGAACGACGAGGGATACACCGCGGAATACATTTCCACCGCTTCGATCTGCGCCAGGCTCTCCCGGACGTTTCCGAACATCGCTTTCACTGACACGCTAATCCGATTTCCCGCGTAAGGATTCACATCGAGTGTGTGAATCCTCTTCGGGTCAAAGTCGCTTTCGGAAAATCCACCGTCGCTCCAGGGAGACCGTGCGTAATGCACATAGGACGCTTCCAGGTCAAGAAACTCGTACGACCACCCGAGCCCGATTCCGCCCGCGTAGACAAATGGAGCTTCATACCTGCTCATGTACAATGCCGCCCGGAATGCCAGCCCGGCACCGGGCCGCCATTCCTGTCCGATCGAGCCGGTCCCCCGGGTCGAACCGCCGGCAAGCACCAGCCAGGACACGGTGGGACGAAAACCCACGCCAAGCTCCAGTGCGGGATCGTGCGGTAGGCTGTACTGGCTGAGAGAATCCGGCAGCCTCCCCTGCGTCGCCCGGAACAGGTTCCTCCCGACCGAGCTCAGTATCCACCGCTCGTCCGGCCGCCAGAGAATACCCAGATCTCCACCCAGACCGTTCGCCGTGTGGATGTGTTCGGTTGTCACCGGAATGAGCGGAATGGAATCTCCCGGCACGAGAGCGATCTGTTTGTCGGTTACAGATTCCCGGTCGTACCGGAATCCTATTCCGGCAGACCACTCATCAGAAAACCGGTGGGCAAACCCCCCTGTGAATGTCGCCTGGTATTCAAACCGCCGCTCGTTAGATGTCGGCGTGTTGAATCCGCCTATGGACAACGTCGGAGGAAGGACAAAATTCAGCTGGGAGCCAGGGGAGATCTCAACCCCAATCGCCTCCCGGTCGAGAAACCGTTTCCCCAGCGCGACACTGTGAAACACTGGACCGGATACGCCGTTCCCTGTCTCCAGATACGATGTGGCCGTGAAATCCCAGTCCCGCATCCCTGCCAGACCCGCAGGGTTCCAGGCGAACCCCCGAATGTCCTGCACCGCGGGGCCGTAGGCCCCCAGGCCCAGCACCCGCGGCTGAGCGGAGGTCTGACCGTATGTCATGATTCCATTCATGACAAACACCATGAACATCAGTATGCGCGCGCTGAAACGCATACGCTATTGTATTTGAATGTATGTGCTGAACACCGATGCTGCCTGGACTAGGATCCGCCCTCGCGATGCCTGCGTCAGACTGATTTCGCGCCTGTTCGAAAGAATGAATGTGAGCACGAAATCGTGCCGCTTCGGCAGTTGTCGCACCAGCGACGACGGGATGAGAGCCCGCCCGGTGTTACGGTCCGGGCGGAGTTCCAGGAGCGGGAAGACCTTCTTCGTCGTCCGGTCATATGCGCTCAGAATGATCCTCAACAGACCTTTCCCGCCCACCCATGCCAGCGGAATATCGCGGTCGCGCGAATAGACCGCCCCTCCCGCCGGTTTCAGTACTGCCAGATCGTCCGGGGTTCGAATCGACAAATCGAACCGCCCGTACCTCAGGGAACTCGAGGACCATGTGTATTCGGCGTCAGCGGCGTAATTTGCGGATAGATCCGCGAGATACTCCACGCCGCTGGTCCATACGGTATCGGACTGGAAAAGTCGTCGAAGGCGAATGCGGTGCGGGACCTCAACCATTGGGATGCCATTCACTGTGAGCATCCCGAGAGAAATCCCGCTGAACCCCACCATCATTCCGTCGGAGCGGACTACACTATCGGACACCAGCGCGCTCGAGTAGGCGAACGATGTCCGGTTCCCCGGTCCTCCGTCAACCGTCACGTGATGAACCAGGAAACGACCCCAGAAATCCAGTTGCTCCAGCGGCAGAATGCCGCTCGTGTCAATCGAGCTGAGAGCCAACAGCGAGTCAGGAATCTTCAGGGGGATGACCTCGAGCGAGGCCTGCTGCGGATCGGAGTTCAATTCGATGTCCGACGGCTGCTCACACCCGGCCGC
>DKBG01000196.1 GCA_002451155.1 Ignavibacteria bacterium UBA6906 | reverse complement strand
CAACAGGGGATGGATCTCTCTCTCATAGATTTTCGAGAACTCCTGCTCCCTGTCCGGATGCACCCTCATGGTCACCATCCGCATGTATATACTGGAGGTCTGACTTCGGGCCGACGGAAAGCTCGCAGCGTGGTGGACAACCTCGTACGAAAACACCGATGGTTCTTCAGAAACCGGAGCATATTCAAGCTGTGCATCCTCGGTNNCCAGGTACGGCCGTGAGGTTTCAACAAGGCGGTTAAATACACCGCTTTCGATATACGCCTTCACTTCCTCTCGTGAATTCCAGAGAGTGATGGACCAGCCTTCATTCTCACGGTGAATATTTTGCAGCAAACCGGCATAGAGACAGCCTGAAATCTGCTCGAGCTCCGGTACAAAGGTCTCCTCGTAAAGATGGCAGTAGTCCACAAGGCGTTCGAGCCTGTACTGAAGACGCACAAGCCGCATCAACATCCCTCTAGTCTCCTTCTCACGTGGTGGCGGCGCGCCGTCCACGTCGGCGTCCGCCCATCGACTTACGGAATTCGATAGTCCAGCGGGACCATGAGTGAGAGCCGTTCCCGAGCCCAATCGGAGGCCGGATCGATGATGAACTCCTGTTTCTCAACGAGATTGCCGTCCGGATGGACATGGACTATCCCCATCGCGAAGCGGACATAATTCAGGCGGACACGGTCGGATCCGCGGTATTCGATTCGCAGGATCCCCTCATGGGCGAGCCGTTTGTAACCGGACTCCGCATCGAACACAAGTCCGCGGCCGTCTGGTCCGATCTGCTTTCCGTCCGCGTCAAAAATGAAGAACCCCTCGGATTCTACCTTTCCGCGAACGAGAGATCGAAGGAAATGAAGGCGGGAGCCTGTGTAGGCTTCCGCTCTGTTCACCATCCAGCGGAGAGAATCCGCCTGGCTCTTCGGGCGCATCTGTTCAAAACGGATGTACATTGTTGTGGCAACAGCGTTTGCATCCCGCCGCATGACAAACTCCAGCAGGTTTACATAGAGCCGGTAGCCAAGTGCTTCGTTGCGCACCCGTACAACGCTATCCGCCGTCGTCGCAACGACACCGGTCGCAGAATCAGCGTGGAAACCGATCACTTCAGGGTTTTGGATTGCGCACAATTTTGCAGACTGGTCTGACCCGAGGAATTGCGCAGTAAACTGTTCAAGGTCGCGTCTCCAGCGGGAGGGATCACCGGCGACAACCTCCACCTCTGACGTCCGAACAACCCGGGCGACGAGTGAGAAGTTCCGCCTGAGCGTGTCGCCCTCGCCCAGCTGAACGGGAACGACCGCAACCTCATACCCGACTCGTGACGCAACAAGCGTGTAGAATCCTGGAGGAATGTCGGGAAGAGTAAAGGTTCCCTTCTCCGTCGTTCCGGCTCCCCTTGTTGTCCCGGCAAGGAAGACATTCACAAATTCCAGCGGGGCACCGGTCTCCGCGTCGCTTACTCTCCCTCGTATCAATGCCACGGATTGTGCCTTGAGCGCGGGCGCGGCAGAACAGGCGCAGAGAACAGCGATCAGGAGAAGCGCTGCACCTGATCCACCCTGGCGAGAGGATCGTGACGAAGGGAACATACGCATAGGGGGACACCCCTGGTCCTCGGGCGCCTGGCGAAGAGATCTGCTTCCCCGGATTCATGCCGGGGAATGTGTCACCGTGCCCAGGGCGGAAGATCCTGCGTCCGGCCCGTCGCGCGGAGCAATTTTGCCTCAGGCGTTCACAAACCTAGGAAAAACTCGGGGGAGAATCAATCGGCCCGGAGGGAGAAAGGATTTTAGCCCTTCAGCATTGTTATCTGCCAGAGGTCCTTGCTGCGCGTGTGCAGAAAGGGGTGGAGTGCAATCTTTCCCGTTTTGCCTATGCTCCTGTCGAGGTACCGCAGTTCTTCAAACTGCGCGCCGACCTCCGCGTCTGGAGGAACTTCAAAGCCCGCTTCCCTCATGAGGAGGAGCCCTTTCGCCCGGACGGAAAGTTCAAGGTGGATTCGGAGGTAGCAGAGCATGTCGGCAACGGTCTCGCCGGGGAACCGGTCCTGGAGCGAGTGAAGGTACTGTCCGATCCGGTTCTCGGACAGGATACCCGTCGTTACCATGTCCAACAACTCTCTGTCGCTGTCGAACCCGATCCCCAGCCACCTTCTCGTCCCGCGCTCGCTCTCGCGGAAGATCACAAGGATGATGAGGGGGAGGAGAAACAGAACCAGGGCAGTCGATATCAGCGGTGCAACAAAGAAATGATTGAAAAGGGAATGAAGAAGAACCGCGCCGGCGAACGCGGGAATTGCCATCAGGAGACCGCGTTCGGGGTACCGCTCACCCATCTGCTTTGTGACAATGGCGAACAACGCCGTTGTTCCCCCGTGCATCACCGCGGTTCCGAAACCACGGATGATCCATACATAGAGATGGGCATCCGGGGTGGCGGTATAATAGTAGAGATTCTCCACCAGTGCGAACCCTGCGCCGACCCCGAACCCCCGGATAGCCGCATCGACCATGAACCCGATCCTGTTGGCGCGCATCAGGCCAATGATAATTGCGGCTTTCAGGCCCTCCTCAATCCAGGGAGCCAGATAGCGGGAAAAGGTCTGGGATTCGATCGGAAGAGCATTGAACAC
Source organism: Ignavibacteria bacterium UBA6906 (assembly GCA_002451155.1). Classification (GTDB taxonomy): domain Bacteria; phylum Bacteroidota; class Ignavibacteria; order UBA10030; family UBA6906; genus UBA6906. The sequence continues at coordinate 13,159 of DKBG01000196.1, read as the reverse complement.
CCATGTATTGATGCCCATCGCCACCAGGGCTGCCCCGCAGCCCCAGCCGATTGTCACCAGAACGGCACGCAGGCGGATCAGTTTGTAGCTGTCGAGGTAGATCAGCACTGCCAGAAAGGCGAGGACCGGGAGGAGCGCGAGGAGGATATCCGGTCGCATAGACAAACTCAGAGAATCTTCAGAGAGATCATCACTTCGTCGGCTAGCCGCTGTCGATATTCTGTCGCGACTGCGTATCCGACTGAGAGGGTCATGTCCAGCCGGGCGAAGATGATGAATCTGAAATCCAGCTGTGCGCCGACATTCCCGAACTTTCTCTCATATTGATCGTTTCCCGGATCGGTAATCAGCGCCTGAGAAAAGAGCGCCAGCCGGGTCCACATACAGTACAGACTCGGGAACCCGAGGCGACGGAACCGGAGGGGAGGGAGAGTCCACTCAATCATGCCTTTCAGGTTACTTGTTGCCCCGATAGCGTCGATATCCACGCCCGGGAAGCTCAAGAAATCCCTGTATCTATGTTCGTCCTGATGATCGACATAGTTGTTTCGAAACCCCCCGAAGAAGAAGTTCGCAAACGGTTCGTCCCGCTCGCCGAACGAATACCCCGCCGCGGCCCGGAGCCAGATCGAGGAATGGTGGATCGGCAGCAGAAAGCCGTATTCAAGGTCGCCATACACGGCAGGGATGAAGGATCCCGGTATCCAACTGTTCAGCGATGCGAGCCGCGTTTTCCATCCTGCCTCAAACTCCACCGCACCGAGTGAACGTCGGAGATCGGAATAATCAAGTCGCGCTCGAAACGTAAGATACTCGCCAAATGAGGCCGCGACGTTCTGGAACTCCGGCAGCCGTTCGAGTCCGCCGTAGCCTGTCAGAGAGAGCGTATACTCCAGATTTTTAGGACGTTCATAGAAGATATAATCACTGAATTGAGCGCCCAGCGAGTACCCTTTCCGGCTGAGTTTCTTCGGTCCGAAGAGGTCATAGAAATCAGCCACGTTGTATGTAGCGGCAAGCTTCCACTGCCATCTCTGATAATTCGCCGACGCGTGAAATCGTTCATCCATCGGAAGCAGGGTGTTCGGCGTATAGGAAGCCGACAGATCAACGCTGTGCATCTGCAAAGGGTCGGAGAGGTTCATGCGGGCACCGATCCCGACAAAATCCTTGTAGCCTTCAACCATCGGGTAGAGTGACTGGATCCGGATGCTGCCAAAGCCCGGGTACTCTCCCGCATACGTGATAAGGGAATCAATCGGGATCGACCGCGGCGAGCCAAGGACCCACCCCCTCACAACTGAATGCCGGTCCACGATTTCCTGCCCTAGAAGCGTGATCTCTTTGACGTCGGAGGGATGGATACCGATCATCCCCGGCAAAAATCCTTCGCCGGTATACTGAAACACAACCAGGGAATCGGCAGAGACGGGGACCGGCCGGAAGAACCCTGTCTCCGAATTACTGAAGGCATCCCATGTCCTTGATTCAGTGTCGTAGCGGAAGACGTTGGACACGCCCGAGTAGTACGATGTCCCGTAGAGAAATCGTCCGTCTCGGGAGAACACGAAGCTTTCAGGAGCCGTGTTGTTCTCAAACTCGAGCAGCACTTCAAAGGTGCCCTTCCCCCGCATCAGGTCAGCCACCTCCAGCCTGACCAGTGTTTGTTTTCCGGTGATCTCGATCAGGGAGCCGGTCAGCCATTTCCCGTCGGGGGAGATATCGAGATCGAACAGATCCTTTCCGTAGTCCAGGGTCAGAAGTTCATAGGGTCCTTCGTACGGAGGCGGGATCCGGACGATGGACGCATACCCATTGTTGTGACGGATTCCCCAGACTGAGCGGTCCGTACGGTTGAACGCCAGGTCGCCGGTGCGCAGGTAGGTTGCGAGTCGCCGGGGGGTTTTCTCGTCAACGTCGACTGCATACAGGTGTCGCCAGTCCCTGCTGTTGTTCGTCGTGTAGAAGATGGTTCCCGTCGAGGGATCATAGGTCATCGACGTCACATAGTACAATGCCGCTCCGAAGACGTCACAAATCTTCTCCATCTCGCCTGTCTTTACGTCAATCGAGGCAATATGAGACAGCTGGCCCGGATAATTTACCGCCACGAAGATCTTCTGCCGGGAGGAGTCAAAGAATGCTTGCGAGACAGACCCGAGCGGCTGTGCAGATATCGCCCGGAAAGGCGTCACCGGATGCTGACGGATCGAATCGAGGTTTGAGCCGCTCCATCGCCTCTCGTAACTGATCCATCGGTCCCACTCGTCGTCAAGCGCAATCCCGTAAACCGACTCGAATTGAGTTGCAAAGTAGGAGGAACTTCCCTCCGAGCGTTTGATCCATTCGATGATCTTTTCCGGACCATGCACCGCAGCCAGGTAACTGATAAACCGGGTCCCATAGAGGTACGAGTTGGCACCGATCTGAAAATCTATGGTCGTGCCCTCCGATTCCAGGCCGATGACGTCATAGATGTAGCTTGAGTCCCGGACTTTCGCCCGGAAGACCATTTCGTCATATCCGCCCAGCGTCCTCCCAATGCCGCCTGACAGCCAGGTCTCCATGAAGACCGCTATGCCTTCATGGTACCACCGGGGAGAGTACTTTCGGGGGTTGGTGAGATAGCTGTACATCAGGCTGAGCGGTTGCTCGGGGATCGGCGCCACTTTCCCGGCGAAGAGGCTCCGGAAAAAGCGATCCGGCCCTGTCGCCTGATCGGTGGCAACGATATGAACAAGTTCGTGGTTCAGAACCCAGTTGAATCGCTCGTTGGATGGCGCGGTATCAAAGACATACTTGTAGGGCTCGATACCGAGGCGAAGATAATTGAACGGGATGCTGGTCGCCCCGGCGTATCCGTAGTCGTCGAAGTCTTCCAGGAGGACCGTGATTTTCTCCTTCGACCTGTACTGGAAGAACTTCTGGTAGAAGGCGTATGAATTTTCGAATGATGCCATGAGGTGGGGGAGGATATACTCATGGTTTTTGTCATAATAGATCACCCGAAGCCGTGGGGTTTCCCTCGAGTAGAACTGTGCATGCAGAGGTGAGAAGGATCCGGAGACCTGGCAGAGAAGGATGAGCAGGAACACAGAAAGAGCATGCCGACGGGGAGACGCCGGCCGCGATTTCGGGGCAGACACGTGTGTGCGAGAGAGTTTCAAGGATCCTGAACGGCAGTCGATTCTGTTCGGATCGAACGTATGAAGAGGAGATGCCCCGGCAAGGCGGGGCACCTCCTCGACACTACGATGCCGATGTTCTGTCAGCTTCAACTACTCGGTAATTGCCTTTGAGGCATCCGGCCGGGCCATCATTTCCGCACGTCCTGAGAGGGCCTGCGCGGCTTCCATGACTTTACCGAAGTCTGCGGCCTTTCCGCCCACTTTCGCTGTCTCAGCAAGGCGGCCAAGTTCCTTTGCCCCGTCTGCAATCGCTTTCGCTTCGCTTCCGCGACCAAGCAACCTCAGTCCTTCCGCCCGGGCAGCCAGGACCTTCGCTCCATCGATGATTTTCGCTGCCTCCTCAGATTTTCCCTCGGCCTTCAACGCTTCTGCCTGGACTGCGAGATCGCGGGCGCCGTTCATAATACCGACCATTTCCGAACGAACCCCGAGGTCACGAATTCCTTCCGCCTGCTTGGCCAGCTTCGCCATGCTCCCCTCCAGCCTGGCAGCCTCCGCAAGCATCGCCTCGTTTGTCTTTCCCTCGGTCTTCAGTCCCTCAAGTTTCGCGTTGAGCGTTCTCACACCGTCAAGATACTTTGCCGCTTCCGTTGCTTTGGCTTCCCACTTTGACGCCTCTTCCGCCCGGCTCGCAAGTTCTTTCGCCCCTTCGGCATACGCCTTCAGCTCGGTGGAACGAGCGCTGGCCAGAATTCCGTCGGCCTGACGGGAGACCTCTCTGGCGCTCTCAGCAAGCTTGTTTGATTTCTCGTTAATCGCACTCTCAATCACGGAGGCATCGGAACTGGTCATTGCATCCAGTACGACGTCAGACTCAGTGATCTGCGTGGTGCGGTACTTCTTGACCGCTCCGATCGTCCCTTCAGACTGGTCGGCGGGGACGGGCGGATAGAAGAAGGAGAAATAAACAACCGCGGCGATGGCCACCAGCGAACCGATGATCACCAGTACCGGCTTCGGACTGTTCGGTGCTTTGTGTGTGGTGTTCTCCATGATGAGCCTCCCTGCGATAAAGATGGTATACGGTACGTTGTGAGTGTTGCACTTTGTTGACAATTCCGTCGCTCACGCGTCGACCTTCCGCGGAAGCGTTTCCCGGCCGGGGATGTTATTCCCGTTCCCCCGCCGCAAGGGCGATATCCCTGTCGAAGAACACCTTCCCGCTCGACGTGAGTGTTACACGAACGGAGGAGTGGGACTTCCCGGTGCCAGCATACAGGACCGTCAACCCGCCGGAGCCGGATGGGTCCATGACAACTTCGTTTCCGTGAACGCTAAGCCCGGTGTTCGAAGGCCCGACCGGACGGACTGCATCGACAGTGACGGTCTCCGATCCCGGCTGCAATCTGGCTGTGACTCCAGCGGGCGATTCCACGCGAAGCCGAAGGAGGCAAAGGTCTGGCGAGTAGCTCGTTTCAATCGAGACGGAGGTTTCCCCGTCACGAACCGTCGTCACCTCGCCAGCTTCAAACGTCACGTCCGAGCCGTGGAGTATCAATGTCCCCACGATATCGCCCTTGTCAACGACAGGCGTAAGTCGCAGGCCATTCAAGGCAACAACGAGGGCGATCCCTGCAAGAGTCCCCGTTGCGAAAATGAGCACCGGGCGCAGAGAAAAGGCATTCCACCAGGCGCGAGGCGGAGAGGTCCGCCAAGAGGGGGCCGATTTCGCTTCGAGGGCCCTCATAATCGCCGGCTTCATGGAGCGCGGCGGTTCTACCCGGGGGATGGCCTGAATATTCCGGGCCAGAGCCTGAAGATCCGCGTGTAAGCGCCTGGCTTCAGGGTCCTTCTGGAGGATCTCTTGCACCCGGGCAGACTCGTCAGGGGTACAAACCCCGTCGATGTCCCTGTTGATCAATTCAATCACAGAGCGATCAATCGACATTTCCCAACCCTTTCTGCACAAGAATATCCCTGAGAATCTGCCTAGCTGTAAAGAGTCTTGATTTCACTTTCTTTTCGCTGATATCAAGAATCTGGCCGATTTCCTCGTACGACAATCCCTCAAAATGCTTCAGCAGGACAACGGCACGGTGTTCGACTTTGAGTTCCATCAGCGCTTCATCGATCTTTCCGCGTACTTCTCGTGCCTCAACTTCATCTACTTCTGGTTGCGGAACTGACTCCGCTTCTTCCAGGGTTTCAATTCGCTTCTTCGACTCAAGGAGGTCAAGACACTCATTAAACGCGATTCGGTAGAGCCAGCTAAAGAACTTATACTCAGGTTTATATGTATGGATGCTTTCGAACGCCTTCAGGAACGTGGTCTGGGTGACGTCTTCCGCGTCCTGGCCAACCATCCGCAGTGCCAGATTGTAGATTGCTTTCTGGTACTTCTCAATCAGGCGTTCAAATGCGGAGCGATCCCCCTTCCGACATCGCTCGACGAGGTCGATGTCTTCAGCGTCTATCATACATACCGCGGTAAGGGGAAAAAGTTGGTGTCATTGGTCTTCCTCAATGCGGAAAACCATGTCAAATCGGGCTATACGGAAGACGTCCCGGACCATTTTCTTCATGTTCATAAGGATCAGGAAGTGTCCGGAGGCGCTGAGTCGCTTTTGAGTCTTCAGGAGTATTCCCAGGCCGGCGCTTGAAATGTAGTCCAGATCCTGGAAATTGACCCGCGTTGTATCGCTCACACGCTCAAATATCGCATCGGCTGTTTCAATCTGAGAGGCGTCGAACCGTCCCGAGAGGACGATTTCGCCATCATCCCTGACGGTGATCGCGAACATGGGGTAACTCCCTGTATTTAACAACGGTAATGGTCCCGCATCGGCCCGAATAGCTGTACCGCAGCTCATCAACCATCTGGCGCACGAGATGGATTCCAAGTCCGCCGATCGGACGCTCTTCAAGGGGGCGCAAGGTATCCACCTCCTTCGCCCGAGTCATATCGAAAGGTTCTCCGCCGCAATCGGTCAGCGTGACGGTAAAAGCCCTGCCGTTGATTTCCACGCCGATCCCGATTTCCGGATCCCCTCCCCGGTTATACTTGACCATGTTCGTAAAGAGCTCTTCGACCGCGAGCCGCAGCACGTACGCCGGCGCCTCATCGGCGCTGCGGGACGTAATCTGCCGATCAAGAAACTCAAATATCTCATCCAGTGAGCGGATGTCTCTCCTGAAGCTCTGTTGCATTACCTGGCTGAATGACCGGAAATTGTGAAAACCTCTATGCGGGGATCAGGCCGATCCGATGCACTCCCAGATCACTGATGCCAGATCCCGGTTGTGCAGGAATACGTCCGGAGTATACGGCGGACGGCAATGGCTTATGCGAAACTCTTGATGGCTTCATCACGCCGATCATACACATCAAAGACCAGCGTCAATTTGGTGATCACAAAGATGTTGTTGATATTCTTGTTAATGCCGCAAAGCTTTATCTGCCAGCCTTTGCGGGAATATGAGGTGTGCGCCGAGACTAGAACCCCGATGGCGGTACTGTTGACGTAGGTAACATCACTCAGATCAATCAGCAGTTTCTGGTATTCCCGGTCCACGAACCCGGCCACGGCGGCGCGAAGCTTATCGGTCTCATCTCCACCAATCAGTGATCCGCTCACTTCAATGAATCCGATACCACCGTCAAGTGTGGACGTCTTGACTGCCATAGTGCCTCCATGATGATGTGAAGGAACGGTAGAGAGGTTCGATAATATAGTAATGTCATTGTATTCATGCCACCCCGGTCCCAGGTTTTGCATCTGTCGTATTCGCATCTTCGTGACCAGGGGGGGACCTGTTCAGAATTACTCCCCGTGGATTAAATCACGAAGTCGCCAAAATTCGTCTCATTTCCGCACAATGCTCTCATCGCGCGCGAGGAGAGGAGGATGGACGGGGAGTCAGGGTAGAGGATGGAACTGCCAGGAGGGCGACGCTCCCCAGGGGGGTCGGAGGGTTGTACACACCGCAACCGGGCCAGCCGGACAAAAAAAAGGGGGACCTCATGCGGTCCCCCGGGACGGGCTGCTATTCGCAACAGGGTCAGCGATCGTCGACGGCCTGCGCAACCAGTTCTCCCGTTTCCCTTTCAATGACGAACTCAAATGATCCAGGCTGCACATACTCATTGTAGAAGTACGCGCAGATATTCTGGACCTTCCGGCTGGTGTCAAACTTCACCGCTTGCTTGACCGCATAGGTCCCCCGCGGGTCGCCGATCCTGGCGAGAGCAAGGGCCGCGGAGATACGGCAGCACTCACAATCCGTTTCCTCATGCAGTATCGCGAGCAGTGGGATGACCGCCTCGGGGCTCTTCAACTCGCCGAGCATCCAGGCGGCGTCGTGCTCGACACCACAATTGTTCAACGTGAGTCCGATAAGCAGATTCTTGACGGCACGGTCCTTGTCGTACGTCAACGCCGGGGACGTATCATCACCAGCGAAGGCACTGCCGGCAAGGAAGAGCGCCATCACTCCCGCTACGACCACCTTTGATGCGAGTCTCATGGCTTCCTCCCTCCTTACTGTATTGTGTACCAGCAACTCAACTGGCTGGAAACTCGTTTCGCAGGACTCGGGAACCGTGCTCGGCTAACCTTTGCGGGGGATAATCCCTTTGGGAGTCAGGAAGAACTTTCAGGACGGTACAACAACCTTTTGTGACTCTCCCTCACACAACTTCTCCTCTGCACTTTGATCTTCCCGCCTGCATTCATAAATACGCTTCTGAGTGGGAGAGGTTTCGCGAAGTACCATGAGAAGGGGAAAAATGCGATGAAGCGCTCTTCCGGAAGGATGAGATGCACCCTGTGCCGCCGAGGCGCATGGCGTGTCGCGTCAGAGACAGACACGGGAATGGTGAAACAATTGTGACATGCGTATGGTACCTTCACCGCGAGAAGGCTGGAAGGATCTGGCAGACCGGAGGCAGGTACACGTGATCAGGAAGCGGAGGAATTATCGCCGCTGGACTCTCCAGAAGAGGGAATGGATTTCGCGTAGAGGAGAAAGAGAAATCCAGCTACCAGGGGCGGCAGAGCCATCGCAATGAGCATGAAATTAATCAAACTCCAGGGCATATGTCCATACAAGGCTGGGTAGCCGACAGCAACCAGTCCGCCGATGACGATCAGCAGGATCCCTCCGGGGCGTGGTTTCAACATCGCAAAGAAGGTGCAGAGAACAAAGGCAACGCCCGGAACGAGAATATGAACAAGGATGCCGCCGAAACCGAGGTTTTCTCCGATTCCGGCGGCCAAGCCGAAAAAGAACCAGAAGGCAGACCAGATAAGGACAACAAACAGGGCCACAAGGCGAAGGCCTGTTCTCTCGGTCGACACGAAGCTGGCGGCAGTCATACGTGTATCCTCATTATCATCTCTCGCACCCACGGATGTCTGCTGTCAGACCCATACACGCAGAGTGGAATCACCGCATCCGTGCGGGAGGTACTGTCCCTGGTGCCTGGGCCGGCGGGCCACGCGCGTGGATTGATCCTCAACCCGCGGGTGAATCATAGTGCCACGCATGGGAGGATATTCATCTACTCGTCGTTCCGACACGCGTCCACAGAACGGGGGTGCTACATTTCAGTCGGTCGGCCTTCCGGTTCACCGTGTGCCTTCTTGCGCACAGTAAAGGTAACAACCTTCGGCTTCACCAGTCGCTCAAAGTCGTCGTATTTCATCATCACAAGTTCTCTGTGCGTCCCGGCATTGAAGGCAATTTCATCGTCTTCAGCAAGCGACCTGGAAGCGATCACCTCCATGCCAAAGAGCGTGCCGAACGGAGGCATTGCCCCGACCTCGCATTCATCGAAGAGATCCTTGAATTCAGCTTCCGTTGAAAGAACAGCCTTCTTCACACCAAGGGCTTCCGCGAGCAATCGGAAATCAATCATATGCGACGCGGGGAGAACGACCATGACCTTTTTCGCCTCGGTGTTAACGATGACTGTCTTTGCCACCTCTTTGCCGGAAATATGTGCCGTTGCCGCGATCTCCTGCGCTGTGTAGGCGGGAGAGTGACTGATAATGGTATATTTCACATTATGAGAATCGAGGCATTCCCTGAGTTTCTTCAGTACCATGATTAGCCCTCCTTGCATCTATTGTCGAGAACTATCGGAGTTCGCCCTGATAGCCGGCCTGCAAGCGTACTATGACCGGACCGGTCGCGGACGGCAAGTACTCCGGTTGCCCGGGCTCTTTCTCCCGGTGGATTGCCACCGGGCTATCCAAGAAACAGTGAACCCCGGACGCACATCGTTTGCGTCCGGGGTTAGCGAGTCTCGGAGCCCGCGGGACATCCTGGAACTGCCCGGCCACCGCCCCGTCGAGGCAGCCACTATGTTTCCCGGATTCGAGAACATATGTACCCCGGAATACGCTGGAATACGTCTCGGCACATCTCTACGCTGGCAAAGTACGAGATGCATACCCCATAGTCAACCCTCCCGGGAGCCACGTCCGGTGAAAGGCATGGACGTTTACCAGTCAACTTCGCGCGCCGTACCAAACCCCGGGCCGAGCAGGATCGCATTCAGGAAGAGGCGTTCCGAACCTCGGAAGCCTCCCCGGAACACAGGTTCACCTTCGAACAGGATAATCTGACCCCGTCCTTTTCCCTCGCGGGTTGCATAGGCAGTCAATGCCAGCCGTTGTTTTGCCTCAGGCCAGAGAAGTCCGGAAAGGCGCAGGTGCTCGGCGTCGGAAAAACGGGCCGGGGTTTGAACCGGCTCCCGGGAAAGAAATGCGGATGATGAGGCAACCATGACGGGGACCGACGGTTTCATGCCGAACGCGAGCCAGTGTTCAGGATCAAGGGTAACCTGAAGAATCGCCCCCTGGGGTGCAAAGCGGCGTCCGCGTTCATCCTGAAGGGCAAGAAGTTTCTCATCCTGAGATACTGTTTTCGTGGCAACCAGGGAATCCGGAGGGATCTTCTTTTTTCCCCACAGCGACACGCTGTCGATACCGGGAGTCCCGGCTTTTCGCTCGAGGTCAACCGCCATCGCATACAGGGGAAGGTCTTTCAGGGCCTGCTGTCGAAGGCGCACCGCGCTCAGTCCGGACGCCGTGTCTGCAACGAATTCCGCGCCCTCCCCTTCTGCAATGAGCGTTCCCCCCATTTCAAGCCAGGTCCGTACCTTCTGTATTCCGCTCTTTCCGAGAAGGCGTGAGAGACTCGCTGAACTGCCGGAGGGGAGGATCATCACATTGTATTTTTCCAGGTCAGCGCTTCCGATTCGGGCCGGGCTCAGGAGCGTAACGCGCATCTTCATCCGTTCGTCGAGCAGTTGCCAGATCCAGCCGAAATTTGTCGTTGAAATTTCCTGGCCTGCCAGGAGTGCGACACGCGGCTCCTTGAGCAGAACCAGGTCGTTCCCTCCCAGATCTACTCCCGACGTTGCCAGCGCAGTTCCCACTCCGCGGATCATCACGCCCGCTGATTCCGCAGCCGCGTCCAGAAGGGGAAGCAGGCCCGGCCCATTCTCATTCTTCCGGAAGAGAATGCTCCCACGTTCGTACGCCTGGCCCGCGATCATGAACGGTTCCTGCGCCGCGCGGGCACGCACGCCCTGACAAAGGAGCATACAGAGCGCTTCAACCTCCCGATCATCTTCGCACCTCATCAGATACCCGTAGGAGGCGTCCGGATTTTCAACGCGACCGTCAGGCCGAGTCAGGGCCGTCAGCGGGGGTATTCCGGAGGGCGGCGCATCCGGAGTCCAGTACCCCTCCACATCGAAGGCCAGAGGGAGTGACCAGGCGGTAACATCATACATCTTCGAGTCCTTCTTCTTCTCCAGCGATTTTCGCTCGTCATCCAGAACTTGAGTATTCATACGGGGATCGAACTCCAGAAGAGCTTTCGCGAGCCGTCCCATCGGCTGGTTCAGTGAAACGCAATAGGTGCCGCGTGGAAGTTTCTTTGCCCTGCGTGTTTCGTCCGTCGGACTGACCAGGGACGACACCGTGATTTCCTTTTCCGTTCTGCCCACCTCGATCCCCGACAAAAGGAGGCGATCCACCAGACGATCGGCACGGCTCTGATTGCTCCCCGGCACAAGGTAGAACGCTCTTGGTCCGCCGGGTTCTGCCGGTGCTCCTCGCCGACGATCCGCGGCGAAATCGGCGAGCAACTCTCTCCGATGCCTGGCTGCAGTGGTGAAATTTGCGAGGGAGCTCGTGACGTGGTGGTGGACAGCTTCGCGATACGTCAGCACGCTGCCATCGGGCCGTTTGACAAGTGTTCCCTGCACGCCGGCCTGTTCATACAGAATCCCGACCGCGCCGACATACAGGGGCCAGGAGGCACCGTATCCCGGATACCAGTCGTCATTCCACTCCCTTGTATAGTAGCTCCACCCGTAGCGGTCAAAGGCTTTCGCCTGGTCGGCCGCAAACCGGCTCCACCAGGCATGGGGAACGGGGCTGATATTGGGATTCAGCGGCTGCCGGGGCGGGGAGAACAGATACGTGTCGGAGCTGCCCATCTCATGCGAATCGATCATCACCTGGGGTAGCCATCGGACTACGGCCTGGACACGTTGCTGCATCTCCGGATTTGTAAGGACAAACCAGTCTCGGTTCAGGTCAAACAAATAGTGGTTCCCCCTCCCGTACGGCCAGGTCCCTGTGTGGTGAAGTGACTGCGCATCCGGGTTGAGAATCGGACCGTTCCATTGCTGCATCTGCGCGAGAAATCTCTCACGACCGTCCGGATTCTGTATCGGGTCGATGCACACGCATGTTTCCCGGAGTATCAGCAGGGTCACCGAATCTGTCCCGGCGGCAAGCTGGTAGAGAATCTGAAGCGACGCATCCACACTCGAGATCTCGTTCCCGTGAATCGCATATCCTGCCCAGACGACCAACGGGTTGGCCTCGACCAGGCGCCGCACATCGTCCTGCCCGAGCGATCTCGAATCCGCCAGATGCAGATTGTTCAGGCGGACCTCCTCAAGCCGCGCAATCTGCTCAGGGACCGAAACGACACAGTAATACGTCTTCCGTCCCTCCGCTGTCGCTCCCATCTCGAACAGTTTCACCCGGTTCGATTGTTCGGCGAGCGTGGTGATATAGCGGACGACCTCGTCGTACCGTGCCGGGCGGCGCCCAACGGGAAATCCGAGCACCGACTCCGGCGTGGGGACAGCCGGATCATAGGTGCCTTGTGGAAAGAAGGGGAGCTCCTGGGCAGACCCGGGACAGGCAGCCAGAAGAATTGCTGCCGTCAAAGGGAGAAGGACCGACAAACGGATGATCATGGCATTGTGCTCCATGTTTCGAGGATCAATGGACAGGAAGGAAAAGGGAAAGACGGTGCGAAGAGGATGCTCCGATCCCTTGAACGGGAGCACGTCCCTCCGCACCGGATCATGCCAGAACAGCGGACGGAANNTTGTCATACCGTCCGTTTTTCAGGACCACCATCCGCCCGTGCACCTTGTTCAGAATGAGGTCGAGGGCTAGGTTTCCATAGGCCATTGGGACAATTGAGTCTATGGCGTCCGGATCGCCACCGCGCACAAGGTATCCGAGCTTCTGGTTAATGACATTGATGGTCTTGCCTTGATTGAATTTTGGAGAGAGCTCTTTGAGGCGCACAGAGACCGCATCACCGATACCGCCCAGTTTCTTGTGGCCGTAGTCATCAGCGGCCTCCCCTTCGAACATCATTTCCCCCCCCTCAAACATTGCCCCTTCAGAGACCAGGACCACCGAATACTTGCTGGGGTTGCGATTCCGGTCGTAGGCCATCAGCTCTGCCAGATGATCAATGTGGAACTTGTATTCCGGAATCACGCACCGATTCGCAGCCCCAGCCATCGTAGGGAGCAACGCCGTGAATCCGGCATACCGTCCGAACACTTCAAGAACGAGAAAGCGTTCGTGAGAGCCAGCGGAGGTTCTCAGGCTGTTTGTCATCTGAATTGTACGCGTGACACAGGTGCTGAACCCGATGCAGTAGTCTGTTCCGGGAACGTCGTTATCCATCGTCTTGGGAAT
>DKBG01000341.1 GCA_002451155.1 Ignavibacteria bacterium UBA6906 | reverse complement strand
GACGGATGTGCCGTATCCTCCCAGGAGAACCTCTATGGCAGGATCATGGGTTCGCAGCCACTTCACCATCTGGTTTACACGACTTGTCGAAAGCGCCGTAAAAGAGATGGCCACCACATTGTATCCTCCCCTTCTGACCTCCCGTTGGAATTTCTCCATGGTGGGGTTTTCCAGGACAACAGACTCCACCGGAAGGTTCTGAGCCAAGAAATGAAGAGGGTGCCAACTCTGCATCTGCCGCAATTTGAATATCTTCTGCCCGAGAGTGTTCCGATAGTAGAAGAAGTCAATCCCATCTTCTGCCACCGTGGACTTCGGATTCGGGATGTACGGCGAAACAAAGAGTATCTTCGGAAGGTCGCCCATACGTTTATCCCACTGTCCGTGAGACCGACGCCCCAGGCTGTATGCGTCGGGGATCCTCTCTTTAATCCCCTTCCAATTTCCAATGTGCCAACGAGATGACCCCAGGGGGGGGCGCCACATTCAACAAGGCAGAATGGTGGCTCCAAGTTGTCACAAAATTGTCATTGTTGACATTGACCGTGTCGGCAATTCCGGGAGTTATGTGGACGTAGGGCGGTCCTATGACAATCTTCTACAAAAAGGGGTACTGTAGCCACCCACGTTTCGAGGGGGAGCTGAGTGCGCACGATCAGCCTGCAGGTCATTTTTGACTCTGCCCCATGTTCCGACCAACCACGCCGTAGTCAACCGGCCCGAACACACCGAAGGCCCGGACACAAGGGATAGTTTGCAGGCCCTGCAGAAACGGAATGTATTTGCGAGGTTTCTCTGCCGCTTGTCAGGCCCGACTGGGCGGACGATTGGCAGAAGAATGGTGTTGAACTTGCTGTACGGCCTATGAGAGGTCAGTGTTCGGGCGAGCTGTCCGGGCCCATCCGGAGAAATGCAGCCGGGAGAATCCCCCGCCTTTTCACGTGGGGATCGCGGGGGTATCGCGGCGTTCTACAGTGTTGCAGCAAACTCCTGTGCAAACCTCACCATCGACGGATCTGCATCATACGGAAGGACGCCGCTCCCGAGAACGGTCGCGGGCCGTCCCCCGGCAAGTCTCGCCATGGACTCCAGCGATGCCCGAAGAGCGTCCCGATCATCCGAGGCGAACAATCTCGCGGGAGTATTCATTCGCACCGTGACCGAGGGGTACCTCTTCATGACCTCCATGAATGCCTCACGGTCTGTTTCCGCGGGGCAAATCACATACTCTGTCCCTGTTCTCAAGAGATCTTCCAGGATGCCCGCGGTATCACCACCGAGGATCAAGGGTGGCGATTCATTCGTGAGGCTTCGGACGCCAGCGATCAATTCGCGAAGTGCGGGGAACACCACACTTCTGAACGAGTCGGAGGAAATGAAGGGTGGAGACGCCGTAGAGTCAAAGAACATGACGCGAAACCCTCGGGAGGCAAACATCTGACACACCTCCAGCTGCCTCTCCGCGAGATGCCGTAATGCCGCGGCAACCATATCCGGGTTGGTGAGCACCTCGGCCAGTATTCCGTTGAAACCCACGAGCGCACAGGCGATCGAAAAGGGACCGCTCAGAGGAATGCGCACTTCAGCACCCGGGCATGCTTCTTTCAATCGCTCAGCGGCTTCCATGATCATCGGAAATCGGCCGCTCCCCACCGCATCAGGCCACACAAGCCTTTTGAGATCTGCCGCGCCCTGGCATAACTGCCCCATCACTGACGGAACTTCATTGTCCCGGGGCTCCCCCACCACCGCACCGTAGGCTTCGGGCTCAACATTGTACACATCGATGCCGGCTACAATTGGCGCATGCCCGTACACAGCAAACGCGGCCGCATGAGCCTTCACGAGAAGGTCGGCACTTCTGGAGACATCCCATGGCCTTCTGCCGATAAATTTTGCTGCGTGTTCGTACACAACGGGAGTGAATTCCATTACTACTCCACCAATGAGAGAATAGGATATCCTGCAGGAACGTACTCGTGCTCAATGACTTGCACCACCTTCACACACGCCCCTTCCTTTTCACGACTCGCCCTGCGAGTGCCATTGTCAAATACGTCGATGCGATTATCAGCGCAAAAGGAAGCCGGGCGCCAAGCACCTGGTAAACATCTCCAGGCTCTTGTTGATGACAAGCGCCACGAGAAAGAAATCGACAGTGACTACGAGGGTCAGGAAGAGTATGGCCATACGCAGAGGCGACGTATAATTAAAGTAGCTCACGTAAATCAGCGACAGGAGAGCAAAGAATAGAGGCGCGCCAATAGCATGAAGAATAAGCGTGTTCTCCATTGTCGTTGCTATCATGCCGACAAACATTTGGCCGCGCAGAGTGCCCAGCCGACAAAGCCGTGTGCGAGGACGACGAGAAGCTGTTTCGGGACCATAATCGGCAGACCCTCAGCAGAGAAATTGCGCAGGAGCATACAATAGCAGACTGCGGCCCACAATTTGCGGGACATCTTTCGCGGATCACTATGTCGTCAATTGATTTCCCGGCTGTCACGCGTGACGTATATCATGCGAATTCTTCTACCACCTGCCGCAAGAATTCCCGGCTATCCCGGGCCCTGTGCTCGCTTGTATCTTCCAGCAAAATACTGACGCCTGGCTTCTGCTGAACGGCAAATTTCATCACCAGATCATACCGAAGTTTTCCAAGACCCGCACTTGTAGATTCGAACTGCCCGTCTTCGACAGTGAAGTCTTTCGCATGGATGACCGCAATCCGGTCGCCAAACAGCTCGAGCGAATCGCCGATGACCCGCTCCTGCTCCTGATGATTGTCGAGGGAAAGCAAATTCACCGGATCGAAGACGACTTGCAGGTTGTTCGACGCGATGGTATCCAGCATCCGCCTCATCTTCCGAGGCGTCGACACAACGTGCGATGCTACCCCTTCGATGCCGACGATGACGCCGAATCTCTCAGCTTCCGCGACGAGCTCTGCTATGCTCCCGAGGGATTCCGCAAAAGCGGCCTCGCCATGGTTATCGGGATGGGGCGAATAGTCCGAGGCGACCGAGCCAGTTTCGAGCGCGACGATCCCGTTGCCGAAATCGCGCGCGTAGCGCAGGTGTTCCTTGAAAAGGCCGAGCAGCGATTGTCGCGTCGCGGGATCGGGGTGAATCGGATTCACATAACACCCGAGCACCGCTATCTGGACGCCATGTTTTTGAAACGCCCCGCCGATGTCAAACGCGAGACCAGGATTTAGAACCCCGGGTTTCAAATCTAGCCCGGCAATGGCCTTGCCGAGTGCGAGCTGTGCGCAGACGAGATGATTCGCCGCGATCTTCGCAGCCAGTTCACCGGCGGGCAGGCAACCGAAATCGTGGGCACGAACGCCGATGCGAACGGAAACAGAGCAATTCAATTCACGGCCTCAGTCCTGTTGTGCGTGAGAACGGATGCGGCAATGCATCTCGGCAGTGCAATCGCAGCCATCGGAGCGGGTACAGAGATAGTGACCTGCTTCGCTCGAACTGACTATTTGCCTTTGCGGGCCTGCTCCTGAAAGAGGTATTCACTGAACATCAGAAGTGTCAAACCCTGGCCGTAAAGCGTCGGATAGCGGGTGAGTTTGCCGTATGCATCTATCGTAGGCATGATCGGGGTACCTCCCGATACGCCTTCGACTGCGCCTTCAGGATTGATTTTCGAGATCACTCCCTCCATGGCTTTGAGGGCATTTGTCCTATTGCCGGGTTCAAGCATCTGGAGTCGCACCGCTTTCATGATGCCTCCAGCATTGCCTGCGCTGCCAGATGTCTCCTGATAGAAGTCAGGTCTGTCCATTACGGTATGCCAGAGACCATTCTCTGCCTGGTATTTCACTATGCCATTCACAAGTTGCTTATATCTGGCAATAATTTCGTTCGGCACTGCCACCATGTCACGGATAGTCTCGACAATTATTGGAGCACCAATTACAACCCAGGAATTTCCCCTGGTCCAGAGGGCACCCGACATATGATGCTTGCCCACGCAATGGTATCCATGATAAAGGATCCCGGTCTTTTCATCCTGCAGGAGTTGCAGATGGGAAAGCAATTGCCTGAAAACCTGTTCAGCGATTGTGAGATTTGCCGTGAGTCTCGCCGTACGTGACAGAAAAACCAATGCCATAAACACAGTATCAGCCCACACCTCTTCCGACACTGACGCGCCGTGGAAAAAGACCCCATCCCTGGATCTCGAAGCATTTGCCATTACCCAGTCCGCGTACTCGACCGCTGTTTCACGATAATTCGGCTCCCCGGTTCTCAAATACATTTCCGGGTAGATGGCCAGGGGGGTCAAGTAGTTTACGTGGTCTTTCTTCGCACACTGGTGCTTGTTTTTCGCAATCCAGGCTGCCATGTATTGCAGCACTCCGGGATCCTGCGTCTTTTCATAGTAGTCGGAAATTGCGGTCAGACCTACTCCTGCGTTCCAGTCCCAATCATCAATATCCATACCCCAACTGGCAGGATCATGGTCTACCGCATTTGCGGTCTCCCGTCTCAATCCTGCAGTCCCTCTCTTCATATATTCATAAACCATTCTTGCCTTGTCTTGCACTAATGATAGATCCATCTCATTGACTCCTTTAGTTAATGGCGAATGCTGTTGCCACTCCCACTAACTGTCAATCGCCTGGGCATTAGGGAGGACCCTATGCGACTATGGCTTTCTTTTCGGATCTCCCCATGCAATCTCGTGACATCAATTCGCAAATGCAATCCGTCCTGCATGAGTACATCATCGAATCGGTACCGTCGGGACTGTGTCATCCCTCCATACCTGGCGGACTGCGGACCCTTCCCCTGGATTCAACTTCCGGCAAATCAGAAAAGCTGATTGGTCCAGCAAGAACAACGAGACGCGTTGTGCGCTCCCTTCAGTGAATCGGCTGGAGAAAGGAAGACACTCTGCGGAGAAGAGCAGGGCGACAGGTTCTGGTGCTGCTGGCGGGTTGGTCCCGTGCACCGTGCCTCTGGGGATAGGCAAACGCCGGGACCGACACAACGCAACGACAGAACTTCGCCGGAGGGAACGCGATGCGCCGGAGAAATCAGATCGCCGCTGACTCATCCACATTGGTCACGTTTGCAGCCTTTGCCGTTACCTCCCCCGCAACAAACGTTGCGCAAAGATGCGGGCGACCGGATTGTGGCGGGTCCTTCCCGCAAGTGCAACCTGACAGATGACGTACGCACCGCTCCCGCTGGGCTTCTCGGCCGCAGCGAGCATTCTCTTCCAGGCACCGCCGCCCCAGACACCGTTCCCATTGGTCAGGATCGCCTGCCAGCCGTCGGCGTCGACTACTGTCGCCAGCAATGGCCGGAAATAGCCAGCATCTGGATCGTACCAGCACTTGAAATCTTCCGGCTCGAACCCAGATACCAACCTATGATTGGTGGCGCGCGAGACGAATTCTCGTGCTCGCATCACGCACTCCGTGACCCGCACCTTTGATCCCCCGATCGCGTATTCGCCGACCGGCAGTTCAAGGAACACAACCCGGGAACCAGCCGCCACCGCGCGGTCAATGGTCTCCCGGCGCTTGGCGTACGCCGCATAGTCGTCCACCAGAAAGATGGACGGTGTTTTCCTCTCCAGTGTTCCGCCCAGCTCCCGCGCCAGTTGTTGCGCCTTGCCGGTGCCGATGACCATGACCGGAACATCGCTCAGCGCCGGAAGAGCCGGAAAGACTTCGTACTCGATATCTGTGTCGCTCAGAATCTTCTCGCCATCGGCGAGCGCGAGGCGCAGGGTGTACCGCGTCCGCTGGTCCACGTGCGGCGCGCTGTTCACGAAAAATCCCTGAAACGTCGAGCGTACCGCTTCTACCGCCGCCGGACCCTTCCGGGCGAAGATCACACGGCCATCGTGCTCGATTTGCCAGCGCAGCCGGAGTGACGTTGGCGCCTCAGGCGTGTCGTTGCAGACCCAGAATTCGAACTCCATCGCTTCTCCGGACGTGAACGCCCACCGATCTGTCCGAATGCTGACAGTCAGCGGTTCGAGCGCATTCCGGTACGCAAAGTACGCCGGCTTCGGTTGTCGCTCGCAGTCCATGATGGCTTTCATCCAGCTTGCCGGAAAGGCGTCGATAAACAGGTGGATCGCAAAGCTAACCATACGGTTATCACGGCGGAATCGTTCGGCAAACAGACGCGTGGCCCATTCCTGGTGACGTTGGCTGGCGCGCACCCAGTCTTCCAGCGTGTGCTGCGTGTCGAACCACATGTAGTGAAATTTGCCGGTCTGCGCGCCGGGAATGGCGTCGGGCGACCAGGAAGAATCGTCGGCTGCAGGGAGCCACTCTCGGGGATACCGGCGACGCATGAGATCCGCGGGGTCAAGCCCCTCCGCCCCGAACTCTCCGCATGCGTACAGCCAGTCGCCACTGACCGGCATCCAGAAGCCACGGTTGAGCTTTCCGAGCTCAAGCCCGTGGCCGTTGTACCACCCGCAATAGCAGTGATTGTCCGGCAAGGTCTCGCTGGGGGGATCGTAGTCACCTTCGACGTGCTTGACAACGCGGTCGGGATTCACCACGTGCACTGCGCGGTCAGCAGCGGTAAAGAATGCCTCCAGATCTGCTCGACTGAGATGCCGGTGTGGCTTGCCATTGGCGTTGGGAAAAGGTTCGTTGATGTAGCTGACCATAATATTGCAGGGGTGGCTACGTATAAATCGTTCCATTTCTTCGGCCTGGCGGACGGCTTCGGCGAATTTGTTGTAGCGCAGGCAACCGAACAGCGGCAGGTCCGTCTGAGTCAGTAGTCCGAGGCGGTCGCAATACTCATACACTTCTGGCTGCACAGGCCGCTGCGTGAGCCGCAGGTAGTTTATGTTACAGATCTTGGCGAGCAGAATGTCATCCACGAGTTGGCCAAAATCCTTCCGGAACACGTCTTGTTGCTCAAAACCCATCGTGTTGGCACCGCGCAGCCTGATTTCCCTGCCGTTGAGAAACATCCGGCCGCGAGGCACCTTGTCGGTTTCCTGCCGGAAAGTGCGCATGCCAAACTGCCGCTTTGCGGCGTCCACCTCACGCCCGGTCTCGTCAAGGAGGCGGACCTGAATCTGATAGAGCCAGGGCGTTTGCAGATCCCACCGCCGGGGTTGCGGGATGGAAAGAAGGACTCTGATCAAATTCGCGCCGGCACCCATCGTGAGTGTCACGTCCTGGTTGTCGGTTGGCTTCTGGAGATCTCCGACACCGGGAACAATTCGTGTGCCGGGCGTGTGCCGGAGCCGGCTGATGACGGTTTGCCTGAAATTCTGACCAAAGACGGAAATCTCCACCGAGGCAGGACGGTTCCGGCGGTCGCAGTTCCAGACTTCGATCCATGCCTCTGCTTGCTCGGCATCCGGCAAGGGGCGGACCCACAGATCGCCCACATACAGCGGCGCACGCGCCTCGACGAAGACATCCTGGTAGATCCCAAAGCCGGGCGGGCAATGGTGCCAGCCGAGTTCCGGATCATCCCACCCGAGATTCGTGGCAGCATAGAGTTTGTCTCCTTCCTCCGCCTGCCCCCAGGAATCGTTGCCCATGTAGATGGCATCGTTCTCGACTTTCACCAGAAGAATATTCTCCCCTTCTCGCACAGATCCAGTGCAATCGAACTCAAACGGGGCGAAGAAACCCTCATGCGAACCGAGGTAGTGTCCGTTGACAAACACGTGCGCCTTGTAGTCGACCGCGCCGAAGCGCACAAATAGAGCCCCCTTGTCAAGCATCGCCCGCGTCACTGGAAACGTTGTCCGGTAATACGACACAGCCCGCCCGATCGGTCCACCAAAGTGGGGCACTGTGATCGACGTCCAGGTACCCGCCCCGCTCAGAGTGTGCTGAAAATCGACACGATCGGCATCAGATTCCAGACGCCACTGGAAATTCTCCAGCCGCAGCGAATCCCGATGAGATGGCAGCTGCGGCGCGAAGTCTTTGAGGAAGGGCGCGAAAAGGTGTTTCTGCCGCGCGAGTTCGCCAGCCAGGCCTTCCGGCGTATTGAGTTTCGAAACCGGCTTGAAGATCGCAGACGGATCGGACTTTCCGGACGCCAGCATCTTGCGCGGCAAATCCGGAGGACGAACTTCTTTGAGTTGCCCGCGCCGCATCGCGATCTCGCGCTGGCCAATATCGGCAAAGACATCGCCCGTCGCCGTTCGTCTCTCACCGACAACCGGGCGCTCCTGAACCGTCTCCTGCCCAACAGCGCCCGCCCGGGCAACGGTACTGAGCATCTGGAGACCAGCCAAGGCATGCACGGCCAGAGATATACCCGGCCATTTCCTCAGTCTACCTCTTCCTCCCATTTCGATGCTCCTTCTTGTGATCAACGAAAATCATGGTTTGCGTGTGTTCCGGGTGTGACGGCGATACTAAGGAGCCCATACTGTGCATTTTCAGGGTATTTGTTGAAAGAAGAATTGCGGAAGGGATCTGTGATGGAATTCTGCTCTTGCGCCCTCGGACAAAGCCCCCTACTACGCGCGGAATTCCCGTCCCGGCCAGTGTCAGCGCGGCAAAGTCAACCTGCCGGCGAAGCAGAGCGGTGGTTCGATCTCCCCGGGCCGCCGTATCCCGGACGATTACTCTTGAGTGAAAGATTATTGCAGCTGTCCTTCTTCCGCGGCCTTCTTCAGGTCCTCGTTGGCGAAGATCGCAATCTCCACCCGCCGGTTCTTGGATTTCCCATCCACCGTCTCGTTCGATGCCACCGGCTGTGATTCCCCGTGCCCGATTGTAGTGAGACGTATTCCGGCGACTCCCTGCCCTTTTGCGTAGTCCGAAACGGATTTTGACCGACGTTCGGAGAGCGTCTGGTTGTATTCCTCGCTGCCGTCGGAATCCGTGTGCCCTTCCACGAGAATGTTGGTATCAGGATACTTCTGGAGGATTGTGGCAAGCTTCGCGATGTTCGTCTTGGCCTCCGGCTTCAAGACGTAGGAGTTCTTGTCGAAAAGAATTCCCGAGTCAAATGTGATCTTAATCCCTTCACCGATCCGTTCGACTCTCGCTCCTTCAATATCCTTTCTGATCTCCTCCGCCTGCTTGTCCATATAGTTGCCGATCAATGCACCTGCAGCGCCACCGACTGCAGCTCCGATTATTGCCCCCACGGCAGTATTCCCTACCTGCTTGCCGATGACCGCTCCTGCCACTCCCCCCGCTGCCGCTCCGATTACGCCGCCCTTGACAGTATTGCTTGCCGAGCACCCCATCCCCAACAGCGCGGCGCACATGACGATCACAAGAGCTGCTTTGAGCAAAGTCGTTCCCATGATTCCTCCTCTCAATACGTGAACCCGACGGACTGTACTCGAACCCAGCTTAATCATAGCAGAATTGGTGCCAAGTCCCAAGACTCGGAGCTGGTAATTGGCCGGAGGAACATCGGCCGGTCATGTTGTCAGGGAGCGTACCAACAAATCTACTCCGGAGCGGACAGGTTGAGGCTGCAATGGAAAGATTTCCAGTCATACGCGTGCCATCGCGAAACCCGAAAAGCCCAGACCTCTGAGTTCATCTGCCTAGCCCCCGCGTCACAATTTCCGTCGGATGCTACGCCGTGGCTAGGTTTTGCCATTGTGCGTCACCGTTACTACCACATTTCCTAATTTTTGTCCTGTCTCAACGTATCTGTACGCATCGGGGACGTTTTCAAGCGGGTAGCGTCTATCAATGATTGGTTTGAAATTCCCCCCCTCGATGAGCTCTCTGATAAAGATCACGTCGCTCTTGCTGATCGTCGGGAGCGGGAATAGGACCTTCTTCTTGCCGAACATAGGAGTAATAAGGGCCAAGAATGGATTTTGGGCCATGAAGCCCAAGTCAGTTGAAAGATAAATGCCGCCAGGTTTCAGTAAGGGTTTACACCTGGCAAATGACGACTTCCCTACAGCATCAAACACGACATCATACGCGAGATCGTCTTTGGTGAAGTCCTCGCTTTCATAGTCGATGACCTTGTCGGCTCCCAGGGATTTCACGAGTGCCACATTTTTCGTACCGCACACTGCGGTGACGTCCGCACCCAAATGTTTTACGATCTGGACCGCCGCAGAGCCAATTGCACCGGTCGCCCCATAGATCAGGACTCTCTGTCCTTTCTGAATATTCGCTGCTTTGATATCGAACAGGGCATAGTGTGATCCTTCAAGGCTTGGTGCGGCCTCCTCATAGGTCATCTGTCCAGGTATTGTTGCCATTGGAGCCTTTTCGGGAATGACCAGATACTCTGCATGAGCCCCAAAAGTGACCTCACTGTAGCCAAATACTCTATCCCCGACGCCAAAACTCGTTACACTCTTGCCGACTGCTTCAATTTGACCGGCAAACTCATTCCCGAGAATCGTGTTCCTGGGTCTCATGAGGCCACTGAAGAATCTCACAATGAACGGGGCAGCTCGCAAGAAACCGCAATCTGTCCGGTTGACTGTTGCCGCATATACCTTTATGAGCACCTCGTTGTCCCTGGGAACAGGTTTTTCCACCTGGCTTAGCCGAAGAACGTCAGGTGATCCGTATCGATTGTATACAATCGCCTTCATTGGACTCCTCATTGGTCGAACCAGGGCATCCCACTGCACGCTATCGTATGAGTGTGCGACCTGGCTCAAATTGGACTGAAAAACGGACTGGAAAGAACCGCTACTCCCGTGCGATACATCACTGCACTGACTTCCGTGGGGCATGGTCTTGCCGGAGCGGGAGCACAGAGCCTGTCTCCCAGCGGTAGAGAGTACCTGCGTGAGCACGAAGTGGCCGCAAGGCTCTGATCATGGCCCGCTTTCTTGAAACGGTAGGGCTCTCGTCATCCTTTGGCATCTACTGCAGAGGCTGACAGAACAAGCGTCCAACGACATCGATGGGAAATGGGCTCTACCCAAGGGGTGCTCAGTTCCCGTCTGTCTCCGGAACCAAAGTCTGTGCAATATAATGCTTACGAACATCATCTGGCACGCCCAGAACGCGAGCGTAGCTATACAGTTCACCCGAAAAATAAGCATACGACGAATGAAACATCTGTTGTCTAACATACGTAAGGTAACTAACATTATGCAACACTGATTGCGAGAAGACTGGATATGCCCCCAAAGATCAGGTACACGAGGGATGACGTAATCAAGGCCGCTGTGACCATAGTGGAGGAAAGCGGATTGAGATCGCTTACCGCCCGAAACGTGGGCGTCAAACTGGGCTCGTCCACGGCACCCGTTTACCATCACTTTGCCACCATGGACGAATTGGCTTTTGAGGTGATAAGAGAAACCCAGAGGGCACTGTTGGAATACGCCTCCCGACCTTATACCGAGCGGGTTTTTCTGAACATGGGGACCGGCGTCGCCATGTTTGCCTGCGAGCACCGCCTGCTCTACAGGGCTCTTATGCTGGAAGGGGACAGCTATAGCAGCGTTGTCCGTGAGTTCCTGGACATTCTGGAATCCGAGTTGGCAAAGGACGGCAGATTTTCATCGCTGTCGGACGGCGAGCGTCATGTACTGTTACGAAAGATGTGGACATTTACCCACGGCCTGGCCTCGCTCATCTGTGTCGGGCTTATCAGAGACTGTAACAAGGATTATATCATCAATACTCTTCTGGATATCGGCTCGGATGTTATCGGCGCGACTCTAGCAAAACACACAAAAGCAGCCAAGAGTGAATGATTCTGAGAACGGCGCACCGGTGTGCAATTTGGGGCGGCCCACCTATGGGAACGAGAAAGTCACAAGAACTGAACATCAAGAAAAGGCAGACCAACCAAACGGGTGTCAATTCGGAAAGGAGATCGCCATGAGCAGCAAAATGCTTCTCGGAACAGTGGCCTCTTTTGTTCTGTCCCAGTTCGTGTCCATAGCACACGCGCAAAGCGGCGGTAGCGATGTTTATTGGCATATCGATCCCACCGTCAAGAGCTGCTCGATGGTGATTGATCCTTCCCTGACGCAAGCCCAGTGGCATGAATTCACGAAGCAAGTTGGTGCCATTTCGTCTTTCAAATCAATGGCATCGGCAAAGACTCTTGGCACGCTTAATTTTCATGTTGCCGTTGATTACGCATCCACGCCTGTTGATCAGCACAATCCTGCATGGATAAACACCTTTACGCATCCTGATGAAGAGTGCCCTTTAGGCGATGCGGTATCCTATCCGACAATCCGAGCGAGTGTGGGTGTGTCTGATAACATGGACGTGGGCGGCTACTGGACCGTTGCCCCAGGAGCCAATTACGGCATGGTAGGCGCGGAGATTAAGTACGCGTTCTTTCAGGAATCTGAGCGATTTCCTGCAGCAGCCGTAAGGGCGAGCGCTACGATACTCACGGGTGTACCCGACTTCAATCTGAACATTTACAGCGTTGATTTGCTCGCTGGCAAAGACATCGCCATGGTGACTCCTTATATTGGGATCAGAACGAGCCTGGTTATTGGGACTGTCACAACCTCCAAAGTGAATCTGCAGAAGGAAACAATAGCAATCGCTCAAGGATATGTCGGAGTTGCCTATTCCATTTGGATGCTCAACCTGGCAGCTGAATACAATGTCTCTTCTCTGAACACTTTTGCTTTTGCCGTTGGACTTAATTTTTGACCAGCTTGTGAACAACATGTGCCTGTATTACTGAAGCGGCTCCATCGCAACGCTTCAAAGACATGAGGACCAGGCGGGGGTGGTTGCAGGATCAACCGAGTGAACCGTCCTCTCGATGACAGCGGGTGGCCGGCCGGTCCCCCAGGGGAGTAGCGGGACCGACTACCATACGCGTGGGGAGTTTCGTGGATTGTGCCGGCGGGATCCGTTTCGATAAGACACTATTCACATTCCGGACGACACAATCCGGACTTCTGTCTGGGTGGCGACTGTGACGACACTTCGTACAGTAGGGCCGGCGGTGATCCGGCGACGAAAGCAGCTCGCCGCTGAATCGGACGTCCGCAACGCCATCAATGACCGGCAGTGCGGGTGAAGCAGGACAATAACCGGGAGAGGACCCGGGTGTGGGGTTCTGGTGTTTCGGAATTGCACACAAGTTTGAGATTGCGTGCCCTCGGGGATCCCCTTGAGTCGTGGCAGCCACGGCGCCAGACGCTCAGAAGTCGCGGCGGTTCAGCCCCCCTGGGGACAAAGTAGATCGGTCTATTGGGGACTGGTCAACCCGATCCCCCCCTACCACAGCCCGATAGACCTCCATTGTCCGGGCACCGCATAGCTCCCAACTGAAGCGTGCCGCGTTCTGCAGCCCATACGCCCGTTGCGCCAGGCGGAGCCCTCCGTCATCGAACATCATCTCCATTCGATCGGTCAGCTCTTCCGGGCGAAGCGGATCAAACATCAATCCTCCCTCTCCCATTACTTCAGGGATGGATGCGGCTCGTGCGCCGATCACTGGTGTTCCACAAGCCATTGCCTCCAGAATGGGAAGTCCGAATCCCTCATAACGGGAAGGGACAACGACGGCCGTCGCGCCCTGATAGAGGCGAAGAAGCCGTTGCTGATCCGCCGGCACATTCAAGATACTCTCCGTGATTCCCAGATCACGAGCCAGGGTTGCAAGTTCTGTCTGATCCCAAAAGTTTTCCCCCGAAATCACAAGCCGGGCAGAACCCCTGGTTCGGAGCTGCGAAAAGGCACGAAGGAGTGTCGCAACGTTTTTGTGCGGTTTCAGTCCCCCGGAATACAGAATGTATGGCCCCGTGACGCCCATTGACGCGAGATCGGATTTCAGTTCGATCGCGGATTCGGCGGGCACAAACAAGGAGGCCACGCCCAGCGGGATGACATGGATCTTCTCCGACGGGATATTGAAGGAAGACAGAAGATCTGCCTTAGTAAATTCAGCATCAACGATGACGGCGTCTGCCGCGTTGCAGGCATGGCTGATCAGGAGCCGTGCGTACGTTCTCTGTGCGACCGAAAAGTACTCGGGAAAGCGCAAATGGATGAGATCGTGGATCGTCACGACTGATCGGGGGCGGAGTCCGTAAGGAAGAGTATAATGCGGGGCATGAAATACGTCGACCCCCAGTCTGTTCGCCTGCTTTCCGACAGAAACGAGCTCCCGCAGAGAATATTTCCGGGATCGGTTTGTGTGGACCGGCATGTTCAGGTTTCCGGAGAGGCTCGTCTCCTGGTCGGGAGACGCAATGAGCTGGAGGGCAATATCAGATCGCGTGGTGAAATA
>DKBG01000324.1 GCA_002451155.1 Ignavibacteria bacterium UBA6906 | reverse complement strand
AACTGGGGCTTTTTTTTGCCCCCGGGGGGTGGCGTACCACTGGTTCACAAGCGTCCGCAGCCAGAAGAAAAACCTTGAGTCTCTCCCTCCGATTTCCGATCTTCACCGCACTCTGTTCTTCTCCACAGCACCCGAAGGAAAGCCATGGGCGATCACCGACAGCTGCGACTGGACTCCGTTGATCTCCTGCGAGGTCTTGCAATGATTGTCATGGCCCTCGACCACGTCCGCGACTTCTTCCACTATGCCCGCTTCGATCCACTGGATCTTTCCCAGACAACGCCGGTCCTCTTCATCACCCGATGGATCACGCATCACTGCGCTCCTGCGTTCGTCTTTCTCGCCGGCACGGGAGCATTTCTCTCGCTTGCCCGAGGGAAGACCCGGAAACAGCTGTCGCGATTCTTGCTCACACGGGGTCTCTGGTTGCTGGTTCTCGAGCTCACGGTAATCCGCTTCGCTTGGAAGTTCAACCTCGACTATTCGTTCANNCACAATGCCTTTGACGGGATTGAACCCTCCGCATTCGGCGCACTCGCCTGGGCCTGGCAGATACTTCATGTCCAGAGCGACATCGTCTACGCTCCCGGGTGGGATTTCTTCGTCGTCTATCCGATTGTTCCCTGGATCGGGGTAATGGCCGCAGGGTATCTCTTCGGCGAATTGCTCCAGAAGGAGGAGGTTGAACGGCGCAAGAGCCTCTATCGACTCGGGTTCGGTTTGATCGGTGGCTTCCTTGTTCTCCGTACCCTCAATGTCTACGGCGATCCTCACCCCTGGGGAATCCAGGACACGACGATGAAGACGTTTCTCTCGTTCATTGATACCCATAAGTACCCACCATCTCTCCTCTACCTGATGATGACCCTCGGTCCGGCCATCGCAGTGCTTCCGCTGTTGGAACGCTGGAAGGGCGCGACGGCGAATTTCGTGATCATCTTCGGCCGCGTTCCGATGTTCTACTATGTCCTCCACCTTTACTTGATCCACCTGCTAGCCGTGATTGCTGCGACGCTGACCGTCAGGAATGGCGACTTTCTCTTCTCCAACATGAGGTGGGATGCGTGGCCGACCGAATACGGCTTCAATCTGGCGGTGGTGTACTGCATCTGGATCCTTGTGATCGGTCTTCTCTACCTCCCCTGTCGCTGGTTTGCAGGTGTGAAAAAGCGGCGGAAGGATGCTTGGCTCAGCTACCTGTAAGCCGGGTTCCCTCTCCGACAGGTCGGCTCGGAATCTCGACGCCCGGTGGGTAATATGAGAGGGAGGGAACGATGGACCGATCCAATCCTCGACGTATCGATGCCCCCTCGACGGGCCTCGCCGCCACGACCCTCGGCCCCGAGGACCCTCTCTATCCCCGCACCCTCGACCTGCTCTGGAACGAGAATCGGCTGCCATTCCTCTCGGTCCTCGGAAACCGGGAGCTTCTCCGGTGCTCACCGGTCGGGATCCTTTGTTCTGTCCGCTGTCCCGGGGAAGTCATCCTGCAAACATATGAGATTGCTACGGCGCTACGGGCCGATCGATTCGTGGTCGTGGGAGGGTTTCACTCCCCGATGGAACGGCAGTGTCTGGAGACATTCCTCGCAAGGAGGGTTCCGGTCATTGTCTGCCTGGCCCGCGCACTCCCGCCCATCCGGCTTCCAAGAATTTGGAGAACTGCCCTTGCGGAGGGGCGCCTTTGTGTCCTTTCAGTGTGTGGTCGAAGGACACGGCGTGTCACCCGCACACTTGCTGATCGCCGAAACCGGGTGGTGGCGGCCATTGCCGATCTGCTCTTTGTGCCATTTGCCTCGCCGGGTGGAGCTGTTGATGAGCTCCTGAAGGTTGTCCGCGAGACCGGAAAAAGAATAGTCCGGCTTGATGAGGCACAGGTCGTGTTCTCAATTCACCGCGCCGCTCCTGTCGATCTGATTGAGTGGTTCGGAGGCATACAGGCTGAAGAGGGCAAATTGGAGGAGCAGGATCCTGACTGAGGATGCCCGGGCCCGGCCCGGGTGTTACACGCAGTCCAGCTGATCTCGATCGCTGGAGGAGGTGACCGGCAGACTCAACAGCCCCTCCCGCGCCGCCCGCGGTCGTCCGAGGCATCCCGCGAATCGGCAGATCGACGGCCGTCCTGCTCCCGCGTTTGTGACAAACGGGTTCCAAGGTAGACCAGGAGCGCCGCACTGATCGGCTCCTTGTACCTGCTCAGCCCGAATGTCAGGGAGACAACGAGGATAACACAAAGAAGAAGCAGGATCATGACCCACCAGGCATCCCTTCGTCGATGCCGTTCAGCCCACAGGCCCTGCAGGGTCAACCCTGCGAGAACGTAGTAGAATGCCCCGCCAAGAATAAAGATGATCTGGTAGTAGACGGAGTACAAAGCCCAAACAAATCTTCTCAGTCCCCGGGGACGCGGGGAATCCTTGACCATGTCAATGGTGATCTCACGTGCGTTTGTGTAGGTTTCCAGCAGGCCAAAGGAGTAGCCATCGGTCCCAAGCGTCCTGGCGACTTTGAGGCCGGCGCGAGCAGTCGTCGTGCCCGGTGACTGGAGGATATTGGCTGCTGCCAGGCGTGCGTAGAAGCTGTCGCGCTGCACCTCTGACCAATCCTTCCCTCCGGCGTCCCGTAGAGCCGCCGCGACGGCCGACGACGTGTCGACGTATCTGTTCCAGCCAGCACCCGACATCGGGTTGTTGCCGATGAGGAGGTTGTAGCCAGCATTGGTGGAGACCGGAACCAGCGTACCGAAGAGGAAGAAATTCCGGGCACTCCAGGGTATGAGCATCGTAGCAGAGAAAGCAATAAACAGGAGGGCGCGGCGTCCCTTCCCCTCGGACGCTGAAACCAATATCCCCGCCAGAAGTGGGCTGAGGTACAAGAGGCCCGCGCTTCGAATCAATGCGGCGGTGCCGGCCCACATGCCTGCAAGGCTCGGAAGAATCAGAGACCTCGGAGATCGGTTTGACGCAAGAACGAGCCCGAAAGCAGTCATCCAGAAGAGCGAGAACGAGACATCCGAAAACGGAAGGAGGGTCCCGAACAGCCGGTTCGGATAGAGAACAAAAATCGCGGCGAGGAGATTCGCATACGACGTCGAGACACCGATGCGGATCAGGATTGCCCTAAGGACGAGGGAGTGTCCGATCAGCAGGA
>DKBG01000047.1 GCA_002451155.1 Ignavibacteria bacterium UBA6906 | reverse complement strand
GGATTGAAGGGGTTCGGATAGTTCTGGCTCAGCGAGTAGCTCAAAGGAAGATGGTCCGTCTGTTCCACACCGACAACGGCTTTGGTACCGAGCCATGTGTAGGTCCAGTAGAACATGTCCTTGTAGGAGTCATCGTTGTTCAGCGTCGAGTAGCACATGATTCCTGAACGGGTCGTATTGCCGTCCCGGTCGTTGATCGAGAAGTCGATCGGGATTCTCTTTCCCTCGACGGGGACAAACACCGCGTCGTTCTTCCCCACGAGCGCGGCCGCAAGCTCGGTGAAGGGGATCTTTGCCTCGACGGTATATCCGGAGGTCAGAATCTTCTCTTCCCACGCGTAGTTCGGGTTGGTGCTGAGCATGACTGTGGCGCCGCCGTCATTGTCAATGCGGATGCGGTGCTTTGAGAAGCGGAGATGGTAGTCCGGCGTCACCCCGCGGCGATACCCGTTATGATGTTTTCCGCGCCAGTCGTACATTCCGATGAACAGGTCCGGACAATCCTGCTCGTAATCGGTTGCAGAGGCAGCGGTATCCGCCGCAACGATATCATCGTCAACATCGAACGCGACATAGAGATTTGACGCGTCGACAGCGAGATATGCTTTCACATGAAGGTCTGCGTCGTCCGTGATCGGAAAGTTCGGGACAGCGTGAGCGGTTCCAGAGACAACGGAAAGATCGAACGGAGCAATCCCGCTCCACTCGCTCAGATTTCCGTCGGCAACAAACGACGAGGGCGGAGTCATTGAAATTGTCGGTACTCCCTTGGCCATCGTAGTTGTGGGGGTGCTGAGAATCGTGGGAGTGCTGATATTGCCTGCGGCATCCTTCGCCACAACGCCGTAGTAGAGCGACACGTTCTGGTCTGTCACCGGAGCCCGTAGCAAATGGGTGGCGAGCGACGAGGGGAGATTGTACGGCGGCAGGTCCTCTACCGCAAGATCGTCCGTTCCTGTCCAGGGTTTGTCGCTGAAGTACACGTTGTAGCGGACACCTGGTTCGTTCGGAACATCGTTCCAAGTGACAAGGTTGACGAAGCTGGCGCCGGAGGCAGCGAGACCGGTCGGCGCGTCCGGAGGAATGACATCAATATCAGGGTTGCCCGTCCAGAGTTCCGTGATATAGACGATTTTTCCGGCAATGCCTGTCCCTTCCGCCATGATCCCGAACGCATTGACGGCCGAGGAGTCAAAGTTGACGGCCCCATCTTTGTCCACAAAATCCCTCAACGCGAATGAATAGCTGTGCCACGTGCTGTCCGCGATGGGTGTGAACACGTATCCCCGTTTGCCGTCACGGGCGCTTACCGGGCCAGATTCGAATTGCGCCCGCATTTCTCCGACCCCGGCTTGCGCCTTCATCTTGAACTTCAGACTGTCCTTTCCCCATCCACCGGCAAGATTGAACGCGGGGTCGACATCCACACCCCAGCCGGTCCATCCGTTCGCCCATTCATTACCCTGGGTCCACTTGATTGCATTGGAGTTCGGGACCGGGCCGGCACCCTGTTCGACAATCGCCGAGGATTGTCCCCACGCCCATGGCGACGTTGGCGCAACGGGTGGAGGAAACACTCTGCCGTTGAACACAACGAACGGCACCGCCCGCAAACCAAACCGTTCAAACTGGTCGAACTGGACCCGGATGGAATCGGCAGGGAGGGGATTTGACGGGTCCCACCCCGAGGTGACGAGCGCGATGCTCCAGCCAATGATCTTGTTACGGTCGAATTTCTGGTTGTTCTTTGTGAAACTCCATCCCGTGGGCGGCATAATGAAGCCGGTGGAGTCAGGGATTTCCGTCCCGGTCGACACCCTGTCGATAAGCGGAACTCGGAGATTCACCCACCCGGGGGTGACATTGTCGAGAATCGTGACGTTTTCATAGACCCACTCCTCTTTTGGGTCCGACGTGTCTGGTCGGTCCGCAATATGGATCCGAAAAACCATGTACTCCGGATGAGTGGGTGCCTGGGTGACCTTCAGCCAGATGCTGAGAGAGTCACTCAGGCTCCAATCCCAGGGGGCAACGCTGTCGGGAAGGGTATACCCAAACTGCGCAAACGTACCCCACTGGTGGAGTGCTGCAAGGGATGCAAAGGTATTCATTGACCCGGTGCCCTCTACCTTATCGGTGGGATTGAAGGTAAGCGTGAGCACAGTCGGGTTCTCTACGGAAAGCCAGTGAACCCATGAGGAATCGGGTGTCGTAGAGTCAAAATTGTCGATCATCACCTGCCCGTACGAGGTCAGGGCACTGATGATCAGAACAAGCAGGACCGATGGTATCCTCTGCATGTCCGTGACTCCTTTCGCGATGATGATGAGGTATGTGAATTGGTGAAACTGACGATGGACATTTCGAACGCGACCTCTATCCGGATCGAAGGGCCAGACTTGATCTGGCGCGCGCAAATGCGGACACACCGAACATAACCACCATTGAAACGGAGAACAGGCCAAACGCGAAGAGATACCGGTCGATCGAGAGATACCAGGTCCAAACGGTCGGGAAAAGATCAGGGGCCGTATCTGCCAGCTCGAGGGCGAAACGGGTAATACCGAGAAGTTCCCCGACGATGAGCCCGGCAATCACTGCTCTCGATACAGAATCCCGGGACATGAGTCGTGCCGAGTAGACCGCTGCGATCGGCGGGAACAGGCACACCTGGGCAAGGATGTAGAGATCAAGCGTCCATGCTCCCCCCCTGGCCGCGAGCGGGATCATGAGGATCGAAAGTCCGACGATGGCGGCGGTGCTCAGGCGGCCGACGAGCACCACTTCCTGCTCGGACGCGTCCGGTCTAAGGCCTCTGAAAAATCCATTTGATGTCAGCTCTGAAAAACTGGTGAAGGTGGCAGCCAGGGATGGCATCAGGAGTGCAAAACAGAGGATGCCAAGCACATTTCCCGCTGCGGAGTAGCGGAGATCGTGAGGGCCCGAACGCATCGAGAGCGCAACCAAAACGACTATCACAAGCGCGAGAGAGACGCCGACGAGCAATCCCTTGTTTCGAGACGCCGCGTCACGCGAGGAACGAACCTGCTGGGATGAGAGGCGGTCAAAGCGCCATACCCAGAGACTCATCACTGGTAGGCCGAGAATTGCCCCCCCGAGGCTCGCCGGATGTTCCGAAGCGAGAGTGGGAAATACTGAGAGGGGGCTGGGAATTCCCTGCAGAAACACAAGCGCGATGAGTCCGCCCAGGAAGACAACCCCCTGAATCGCCTGAGCGTGGACGACAGCCGAGAAGCCCCCCACAATGGTATAGAGACCGCTAATCACGATCATCAGCAAGATAGCCGTTGAATAGTCTACCCCGACCAATTGCCCGAGGAACACATTTGTGACCACGAACAGCGCCGCGATCTGAAGCGTCCCGTAGGTCATGAGCATCAACGCATTGGCGAACCACTGGCCCGCATGGCTTCCGCAGAAGTCGATGGGGACATCAACCGGCTCGCCGTCCGTGGCAAGATAGGAGAGTAGAACCACTCCTAGTGATACCGCGATGGCGATCCAGGAAAACTCAAGGGCCATGACCGGCATCAACAGAATCTGATATCGCAGCAGATTACTCAGCAGGAGTGAAGAACCGAGAATGGTCCCCGGAGTCCTTCCTCCGTCGAAAAAGAAATCCTCGCTGGACTTGACTTTTCGGGCCGAAAAGAAAAGCGCAAACCCCAGGATCGTCCCAAAATAAAGGAGGATTATATAGCTGCTCACGGAAGAGGGCGAATGTGTCAGGGATGTCTCTCCTTAATTAGCTCCAACTTTCATACCAGATTCAAACCGGCCATTCGGTGTGGTTTTTCAGCCTTTCAGACTCTGGGAATTATCAAATTGATAATATCAGTTCATGAAGATGGGAGAGCAGAGAGAAGGGTCTTGTCTCCCCTTCCGATGCGGGAAGATACCCGAGCGCTTGGAGAGTGATGAGCATCCGCGGGGACAGCGGGGGAGAATGGTCCAGTCGGAACGGATCCATCTCATGGTGTAGGAGTCACAATGACAGAGGAGACGAAGCTGAGGGGTCGCCGCTCACGCACTGAGGGAGGAAGTCAACCTCCAGCAGAACAGGTGCGCCGGGTTACTTCAAGCCCATTTCCTTGCACATCCGATGGTAGTTTGAGGG
>DKBG01000166.1 GCA_002451155.1 Ignavibacteria bacterium UBA6906 | reverse complement strand
TTCCTTGCCGGTCCCGCTCGCCCCCTGGATGAGAACGAACGTATCACTCTGAGCGAATCGGCTGGCACTCTCGACAAGCTTCAGGAACGCCGGGCTCTGTCCGATCAACTCGGAGGCTCCCGCTTTGCGGGTTAACTCGTTCTTCATCAGTTTGTTGTCGATGAAGAGCTGGCGACGCTCGATGGCGCGGTGAATCGTATTGAAGAGTTCCTCGATATCGTACGGCTTCGCGAGGAAGTCGTATGCGCCCATCTTGATCGTCTGGATGGCGGTCTTGACGTCGGCGTAGTTGGTGAGGATAATGACCTGGGTGGTGGGAGAGTATTCCTGAACGAACTTGAGAACTTCGATGCCGCTGACTCGCGGCATTCGGATATCCAGGAGGATGATATCGTAGACCTTGGCCTGGACCTTGTTTATCGCCTGGCCTCCGTCGGCCGCCGTGTCTACGGCAAACTCCTCCGATTCGGAGAGCTCACTCTCCAGTAAAATGCGGAGAGGTTCCTCGTCGTCAACGATTAATAGATTGGTTTTTCTTGCCATGCTCTGGCGCAGGGGTGCACCGGGCGGGCACCTTCAGAGGCTATTCCGCCAGGACACGCTCGATGGTGGTTAGGAGGTCCACAAGATCGTACGGCTTACTGACAAAGTCGTCTGCACCCAGCTTCTTCGACTCAATCGCGTTCTTGAGATCCGCGAAGCCGGTAAGCATGACAACTTTCGATTTCGGGTGGTGTTCTTTGATGAATTTCAACACTTCAAATCCATTCATCCGGGGCATCTTGATGTCGAGAAGGATGAGATCATACCCCTCCTTCTGTAATTCGCTCACCGCCTCATCTCCGTCGCCGGCGCTCTTGACCAAATATCCCTCGTTGGACAGCTCATTGCTTAAGACGGTTCTGAGGGCATCCTCGTCGTCGACAACAAGAATCGAACTCTTTTTCCCCATTGGTACACTCCACGTTTCGGTGACGAAAGTTCCGGCCCCTCGTCTCGTCCCCCCCGGGCATCCCACAAACACTCCTGAGTATAGATAAACAGACCACAAAAATCAACCGTCCCATGTGCCAGGGGTCACACCGCCGCATTGACACTCAGGCCCGGAAGTGCTATACTGCCAGGCGCACTCTATGGAAACTCCTGGAGCCATAACTCTTCTCTTCATCGACGACGACCCCAGCTATATGGCGGTCGCGCAGCACCTTCTTTCGAAGTATCAGGGAAGAAAATTCACCATTCTGTGGAAACAGGACGGGGCTTCCGCCCTCGAACTGCTCGAACGGAAGCCTCCCGTCGACATGCTCCTGATAGACTACTACCTCCCGGAAATGAACGGTCTCGAAGTGACGCGCGCAATTCGTGCCCGAAACATTGACATTCCCATCATTTTTCTGACCTCGAACAGAGATTTTCGACTTGCCATCGAGGTCATGAAATACGATGTCGAGGATTATCTGGTGAAGGATGAGGCAGTCGACTCGGTCCTTCCCCGCACGATCGTCAATATCCTGGAGCGGGTACACCTGAAACAACGAATTGCAGAGCAGCAGAAGGGAGACCTCATCATACGGAAGCAGACCGAGGCAATCAAAGAGCTCATTGTCACCGTCTGCCATGAATTCAACAATCCCCTGGCCGCCATCAAGATCAGTTCGGATATCCTGAGACGGCAGAATTTACCCGAGGGGGAGGCTCCCCTGTTGGAGCGGCTTGACAGAAATATAACGCTGGTCGAACAGGAGATTAACCGGCTGAGAGACGTCGGGTTCGAACGGCCCCCGGAAACCCCTCTCGGAGCGGGCCATTAAGCCCCTCCAGCCTTCCCGCCTCTTCTTGCTTCTCAGTTCCGGCCTGTGTATATTATGAGAGAAGATTGAGGCGCACAGTTCTACGAAGATGACTCGGCGAAAGGCATACTCGGTTATCAAGCTTCTTCTGAACGGCCCAAAGAGTGTTTGAAAAAAGTCCCGCCCGCAGGCGGGATTCGCTTTTTCTAGGGAACCTATCTGTTGAAGGTCAGAGACATTCAGGACATCATGACGGCGTGGGCTCCTCCCGCAATCGCCTGGGAGAGAGACAACCCGGGTTTACAGTGCGGGGACAGCCGTGCCCCGGTCCGGGGAATCCTGGTCGCGCTTGAGGCGACGGAAGCGATCGTCCGTGAAGCCCGCAGGAAGCGTGCGAATCTCATTGTCACGCACCACCCTCTGCTGTTCAAGCCGCTTCGGACCCTCACGCCACACACAGGCGCCGGACTCGTCCTCCAGGAATGTATCAGATCGAAGATCGCGCTCTTTGCCGCCCACACGAATCTGGATTTCACACGGGGAGGAACGAGCTTTGCACTGGCAGGAGCCCTCGGCCTTCGGGACGTGCAGTTCCTCGAAACGCCGTATCATATTCATCGGAAGATTGTCACGTTCGTCCCTCCGGCGCACGCCGACCGCGTCGCGGAGGCAATGGCGGATGCTGGCGCGGGTGTCATCGGTCAGTATGACCGCTGTTCATTCAGGATCCACGGGACAGGCACTTTTCGTGGGAGCGAGTCCGCACGCCCGGTGATCGGAAAGACGGGACGGTTCGAGCGGGTGTCAGAAGTCCGCCTGGAGATGATCCTCCCTCAATGGAATGTCGATCGCGTCGTCCGTGCACTCCGCAGGGTCCATCCATATGAAGAGGTCGCGTTCGATCTGTATCCTCTTGAGAACATATCGGAAGACCACGGGATGGGAGTCATCGGGGTTCTGCCTCGCCCCGTGAGGACGGACCGTTTCCTGCGCCAGATCGCCCGCTCCCTCAAGAGCGGCGGACTCCGATGGGCAGGAAATCCCGCAACGCGTGTGCGGCGGGTGGCCGCCTGCGGCGGAAGCGGGGGAGATCTCCTCGAATCCGCGATTGCGTCGGGCGCGGACCTCTTTGTAACTGCGGACGTGCGATATCACACGTTCCATGAAGCGGCGGGAAGAATCGTGCTTGTCGACGGCGGCCATTACGAAACCGAGGCGC
This sequence comes from Ignavibacteria bacterium UBA6906, assembly GCA_002451155.1. GTDB lineage: Bacteria > Bacteroidota > Ignavibacteria > UBA10030 > UBA6906 > UBA6906. Next base: position 1,714 of record DKBG01000166.1, on the reverse strand, counting down.
CGGTGATCGGTGCCGTGGTTCGGCACCTGAAGAACGAATTCCGGCGGCGCGGGGAGCGGATCCCTGTCTCCCCCGCCACCCGATCCACGAATCCTGTACACAGTGAAACGCTATAGAGCAAGGAGTCACTCTTGGAAAACACGTTGCGATATCTGTATGAGCTGCAGCTGGTCGACCTGGCCCTCGATGAACTGGAGGAGATGAAAGGTGATCTGCCGGCTGAAATTCATGCGCTGGACGAAAAACACACCGCGCTGGTCGACCGCCTGAAATCCCTGGAGGAGACGATGCGCTCTTCGTTTGCACAACGGGACCTGGCTGACAGCGACATCGTGGGGCTGAAGGAGAAGCTCGAACAGTACAAGAAACAGCAGTTTGCCGTCAGGAACAACAGGGAATATGACGCCCTGACGCGGGAGATGGATACCGCCGGGGAGACAATTGTCAGACTCGAAAAAGAGATGGAATCGCTCGAGGGAAAAGCAACTGCGGCGCGGAGCGAAATCGAGGAGCTCAAGAAGCAGATTGAGACACTCGATGGTGAGCTCACCGAGAAAAACGCGGCGCTGGCAGAGGTGTCGAAGAGCACTGAAGAGGAGGAGCTCCGATTCAAACACGAGCGCCAGAAGCTCATTGTCCGCATCTCCACGGCGGATCTTACCGCGTATGAACGGATCCGGAAAGCGAAGCGGGGAAAGGCGGTCGTCCCGATTCGACGTGGGGCGTGCGGGGGCTGTTTTGCCAAGGTCCCTCCCCAGAAGCTGCTGGAACTGAGGCAGAACAAAAAGATGTACGCATGCGAGCATTGCGGCCGCATCCTTGTGTCCGATGAGATCGTTGAAATCAGCTCCAAGTTCGCATGACGCTGAACGCGTTCACTGACGGCGCATCCCGGGGAAATCCGGGATCCAGCGGCATCGGAATCATCGTCAAGGAGGCGGGCGGACGGACCCTGTACACGGCGAGCGGGTACATCGGGGTCTCGACCAACAACAGGGCGGAATACACTGCCCTGCTGACGCTGCTTGAGCGTCTCAGGGACGTCACATGCGAAAAGCTTTGCATTCATTCCGACAGCGAGTTGATGGTCCGACAGGTGAACGGACAATACAAAGTCAAGGACGCGGAAATCAAGAAATATCACCGGAAGGTGCTCCAGCTCCTCTCCGGTTTCTCGTGCGCAGTTGAGATCAGACATATTCCCCGCGACCGGAACGCGGAGGCGGACCGGCTCGCGAACGAGGCGATCGACCGGAAAACGATGCTGATGCAGGATCCTTTCCCTTCCCTCCCGGCCATGGACGTCGCGGGAAGATAGGATCTCGCCGCTTAAAAAGTGTAGTGTACAAATAATCAACTAATCCAGTCACAGTGCAGGTCGGGCAGCCGCGCTCCTGGAGGACCCCTGCGGGGAGAGTCCGGGGGTGAGGAAAGTCCGAACTCCTCAGAGCAGGGTGCCCCGTGAATAGCGGGGGGCTTCCGGGCCCAAGCCCGGGAGAACGGAAAGTGTCACAGAAACGATACCGCCCCGAAGGACTGCCGGGCGCAATCCTGGCGGCATCTCGGGGTAAGGGTGAAATGGCGAGGTAAGAGCTCACCAGCTCCGATGCGAATCGGAGGCTGTGCAAACCCCACTCGGAGCAAGGCCAAATAGGGGGACGTAAAGGCGCCCGGCCAGTCCCCGGGTTGGCCGCATGACCCTGACGGCAACGTC
>DKBG01000084.1 GCA_002451155.1 Ignavibacteria bacterium UBA6906 | reverse complement strand
AAAGGTGATATGCGCCTGCTTCTGAATCTCGTGGACGGCGAATGGAACGAGAAGGACTTTCTGACTGTCCCCCCCGGCTGGACAATCGCCTCGCCTATGAACGAGAACATCATTACCGCTGAGCCTCCCGCCTCGTGAAAGAAACGGTGCATATACGCCTGGAACCGCTCGGTGCACTCGTTCCGGTAAGAAAAGGAACACCGCTCCAGGATGTTCTTTTCACCCATGGGGTTGAATTTCCCTGTGGAGGTCGCGGAAAATGCAAAGGTTGCCGCGTCAGAGTGATGCGCGGCAGCCTCCCCGTCACCCCCGAGCAAGAGCGCATGCTTACGGCCGAGGAGATCTCAGCGGGGTGGAGACTTTCCTGCCAGTGCTCAGCAGAGAGCGACCTCACCCTCGAGATGGCGCAATGGGAGGCCGCAATCCTCATCGACGACACGAGCCTGAGGATCACCCCAAAAACGGGGTTCGGTGTTGCCGTCGACGTTGGCACGACGACCGTGGTTGCCCAGTTGCTCGACCTTTCCAGCGGAAATGTTCTCGGGGTCAAGACCGCGCTCAACCCGCAGGCCCGCCATGGCGCCGACATAATGAGCAGAGTCAGTTATGCCGTGACCGAAGGACAACACAGGAAACTCACGGACGCGATTCGAAAGCAGGTCGCAAAAATGATTGCCGACCTTCTTGAGGGAGCGAGCGTGGACCGGGGAGCCCTCTCCCACGTCACGCTGGTCGGTAACACAGTGATGCATCACATCTTCTGTGACATCGACCTTGAACCGCTGTCACATTATCCATTCGAGTCCCTTCACCTCGAAGGTACGGCACTCGACCCCACTGCACTCGGCTGGGACCTGACGCCATCCCCCCGGATTGAATTTCTCCCCTGTATCGGAGGCTTCGTCGGGAGCGACGTCCTCGCAGGTGTCTTCGCAAAGCAGATACACTTGAGCGATGACCTTGTCGTGCTAGTGGACCTCGGAACGAACGGCGAAATTGTCGTCGGCAACAGGAGCCGCCTTCTCTCCGCCTCCACCGCGGCAGGCCCGGCGTTCGAGGGTGCACGAATCTACATGGGAATGCGCGCATCTACCGGAGCAGTCTCGGAAGTCCACGTGCGGGATGGCCGGCTTGAATGCCACGTGCTGGGAAATGTGACCCCTCGCGGCATTTGCGGAAGCGGCCTCGTTGATGCCGTCGCTTCCGCGCTTCAGATCGGACTCATTCTGCCGGGTGGGAGACTCGCCGACCGGAGCAATTCCCTCATGCTCTGCCCGCCTGTAAAGATCTCCCAGACAGACATCAGGGAGCTTCAGCTCGCGAAAGGGGCAATCGCAGCGGGGATACGAATCCTCCTCCGGGAATTCGGCGCGGCGCCTGAGGAGGTGACAAAAATCTATCTCGCCGGCGCGTTCGGCAATTATGTGAACATCCCGAGCGCGGGAAGGATCGGGCTCCTGACATTCGATCCTGATCGCATCACGCCGTCCGGAAATACTGCCCTCCTCGGCGCAAAGCTGGCTCTCTTTTCCGAGCCGGCGGAATTTTCATCGCTGGCAAGCCGCATCGAACACATCACATTGAGCGAGAAACCTGACTTCCAGGACATTTATGTTGAGGAAATGATGTTCCCCGCTCAGGCAAACTGACCTCGAGATACGCGCCATGAGACGCTTTGAACATGCAGTCCTGACTTCCCCGCATCCCCTACCGGTCCCCGTCCTCACCTTCCCCGGTGGTCGTCTCATTGAGGCCACCGTTCGCGACCTGGTGCATGACCCAATCCGCCAGTCCCGCGCGCAACTCGCGCTTCGTGATCGATTCGGGTTGCCTGTCCTACTCTCCGCAATGGATCTGAGCACCGAGGCGGAAGAATTTGGCGCGACCATACTCTTTTCCCAAGAAGAGGTCCCGACGGTGACCGGACGGCTGATCACAGACCTTCAGACAGTCGCGGCACTGCCGGTCCCGAGCGTCGGCGGGAAACGAACCATGGTCTATCTGAAAACGATCGAACACCTGGCCAGGCAAAAGGGGGATTCCCCACTGCTCGGGGGCATTATCGGTCCCTTTTCGCTCGCGGGAAGACTCTTTGGCGTCAGCGAGGCCCTTCTCGCAACGGCGATGGAACCTGAAATGATTACCGCTCTCGTGGAGAAAGTCACAGGGTTTCTGACGGAGTATGCTCGCAAATTCCGGGAGGCGGGAGCAGACGGGATCCTTATGGCGGAACCGACGGCGGGACTCATGTCCCCCTCCTCGGCGGCAGAATTTTCTTCTCCCTATGTCAAACGGATCCGGGAAGCGGTCGAATCGGACGATTTCTGTCTCATCTTGCACAATTGCGGCGCGCGAATAGCCCATCTTGATGCCACGCTCGCATCCGGAACTACGGCCGTCCACTTCGGTAAACCGATGGATCTCGCAAACACTCTGGCCAGAACACCCCCCTCAATTCTGGTAGGAGGAAACCTGGACCCTGCGGAGGTGTTCGTAGGGGGAACACCCGCGGACGTCGCGGCAAAGACCGAATCGCTCCTCGCCACCGCAGCGGGACACGCAAATTTCTTCATCTCCTCCGGCTGCGATATCCCCTATTCTGTGCCGATGGAGAACCTGGCGGCATTTTTCGATACCGTCGCAAGGCGCGGCTGAACCGGCCGGCCCCTGCAGACAGGGGAATAGGCGCCTCGTCGCTCAATGGAAAGGTGTGACCCAGTTCACGTCTTCTCGTGGGACGTCCCGATATACTTCTGCACAGGAGCTGCCCCGACGTACCGATGACGACCCCCGAAAAGCTGGTCGAAAAGACCTCCGCCCACGTGACTGTTCTTCTCCGGAAGAACCATCCGACCTGGGCAGTGTACCACTCGCTCGCACACACACTTGACACGGTTCACGCCTGCATCACGCTGGCTGGCGATGTGCAGTTGGACGGCAAAGAGAAAGCGATCCTCCTTATTGCCGCATGGTTTCACGATACGGGATACATCGAAGGACCGGGTGGACATGAGGATCGAAGCGTGGAGCGGGCCACCGCTTTTCTCACCGAACAGGGATGTGACGCGCCTACCATCGAGAAGGTCACCTCAGCCATCACTGCGACAAGGCTCCCGCAGGCTCCACGGTCGGACGTGGAGGCGATTCTGTGCGACGCTGACGTGGTCCATGCAGGGGGAGACGATTTCCTGCTCAAGAGCGCCCTGCTCCGAACCGAAATGGAGGCGCTTCACGGACGCACATACACAGACAAAGAATGGTTCCGTTTCAACGTATCCTTCCTGGAAGGCCATCCCTTTCACACGCATCAAGCGCGCTCCCGGTTCGGTCGGCAGAGGGCGGAAAACCTGGCTCTGCTGCGCAGGATGGTCGAACAGGCTTCCTGAAATCATCGCTCCCGAAGAAAGAACGTCAGGTACGGGTTGCCCTCGGCAATCCTCTGAATGAGGAGTGCGAGCTCACGCGCATGATAATCCCCCCACATTGTCGCCTCACCGTACGGCACGCACGAGCCGGGGGGAATATAATCCCATCCATTGGGCCGATGGTAGACAGAGTGGAGGATCAGCCCCTGATGGTCGCTGGCCGAGGAAAGGTAGGGATCGGAAAACACCGACTTCGCCACCGTTAAGCCAGCCTGGAAATACCTTTGCCCGTCCAATTCTTCCCCCGCAGCCTTCAATACGCTGCCGAGCCTGAGCAGACCCTGGGCCGCGATCACCGCCGCTGAACTGTCAACAGGCTCATGCTGATTGAAGGGGTCAGCCGGCCTGTCCAAATAGTCACCCAGCTCAGCAAGCCCCGGAGCACCCGTATCCCAATACGGAATCCCGTCGGACGGCGTTTGCTCTATGAAGAAATCCGCGACCGCCCGCGCCGTACGGAGAAAGCGATTCACCACCGCCGCCCCGCCGCCAAACTCGGCGAGCTCGCCGCTGTCAACCGTCCTGAGATACTCCAACTCCTCCGCAAACCCGCAGAGAATCCAAGCGAGCCCGCGCGTCCAGGTCGTGAACGNNGGTCTCTCCCCTCCCCGAAGTAGACATTGAACGCAGACGTTGTGTCCGCGTGTTTGATCAGACGCCCCAGCAGGGATACCCGCGTGTCTTTCTCCCCCATCAGGACGTGGCCAAGTTGATGGGCGACCGCCAGCGATCGGAGCGATCGCACAGTGTCAGCGAACAACGAGTGAGGGCCGTTAAACGAATAGATGTACCCCTGTCCTTCCCCGAGATCCGTCCACCGCGCCGCCTGGACTGCTCCGCTCACCTTCAGAGCGAGCTCATAAAACCTCCGCTCCCATCTGTCGGCCGGTATCCTCCCCTCCCGCATCAACCTCAGAAGGTTTCCGTAGGTGCTGATATTGTTGAATCCGTGGTCGTGGACCCCGATGTGACTTACATGAGTCGCCATCACGTTCAGCGTGGCGGTCCTGCCGATCTCCAGGAACGAGGAGTCTCCGGTCGCGTCATACTGGAGGATCGCCGACCCAAACTGAAATCCCTGCGTCCACTCCGTCCATCCTCGTGACGTGTATTGGCCCTGCACGGTAAACACGGGGGTCCCACGGGATGGATCCCACGCCTTCTGCAGGCGGAGGATCTTCTCTCCTGAGCGTGCAAAGAGATTCCCAATCTGAGGGAGCAGCGCCGCCGGAGTGAGTGTACGGTCAATCGCTATCATAAGGGTTTCCGGATCGTGTTTGTAGATGTCACCAGGGCCGGTCTGGCCACCCTCGCGGGGCGGAGAGGGCAGACAACGCAGGGTCCGGCTTGCTGCTAGAGTCGGCTGAGATGGAAGCCTCCGTCGATATAGATGACCGAGCCGGTCGAGTAGGGAAAATCACCGGACAGCAGAGACCCGACGGCACGGCCCACATCGTCAGCCGTGCCCCAGCGTTGCTGCGGCACGAGACCGTCGGCGAGCATCTTGTCGTATTTCGCTTTCACCCCGGCAGTCATGTCGGTGGCCATGATCCCCGGACGGAGCTCATACACCTGAATCCCTTCCCGCGCCAGGCGAACCGCCCAGAGCTCAGACACCATTGCAAGCCCAGCTTTGGAAATGCAGTACTCCGGGCGATTGATGGATGCTGTATTCGCGGATATGGAAGAATTGAAGACGATCTTGAACCCACCCGGCAGACGCGGATCCGGCTGCTCCAGCAGCCAGTATCGCGCCACCAGTTGCGCAAGGAAGAATGGACCCTCAAGGTTCACACGGAGAACCTCGGCGTATGAATCGATCGACGTGTCGATGATATCGGCGCGCACCTTCGGGCCGATCCCGGCATTGCTCACAAGAGCATCAAGGCGTCCGAAGATGTCAATGGTCTGAGCAACGAGCTGCTGTCGATCATCAGCGCTGCCAATATCAGCCTGGAGGGGTAGGAATCGCTGCGAATCTGACATCTGCACGCTGCGGCAGAGGCGGATCGTCTCGTCTGCTGCCGCTCGATTGCCCGCGTAGTTAATGGCAACGGACATTCCGAGTTCGGCGAGCCGCACGGCGATGCCGCGACCAAGGCCGCGGCTGGCCCCGGTGACGNNCGTCCGGCCGATTATCTTGCCGGGCTTCCATCCCCCTTCCGGCAGTCCATAACAGGCCGACACAACATTCAGCCCGGTGTCAATCGCCCTCGCGCGATAGCGAATTTCCCAGTCGATCTCCCCCCAGGTGCCCTGGACATGAGGAAACAGCAGCAGTTCGGCACCCTTCAGCATGAGCACCTGCGCAACTTCGGGATATTCGACGTCCATGCATGTCATGATCCCGACCTTCACACAATCGAACGTGAAAACGGGAAGGTCGTCCCCGGGGACCATCCCGATCTCCTGCTCCGCGAGCGTCGGGTGCGTCTTCTGGTAGCACCCGATGATTTTTCCCCCTCGGTCCAGCAGCACGACATAGTTTGAGAGCACGCCGCGAAACCGGCCGAAAACCGGTAGCGCAACATTCATCCTGTACCGGCGGGCCAGCGCGGATACCATCCGTACAAACGGCCCCGGGATCGGATCGGCAACATATTCCCGTCTGTTCGAGGACCAGGTACGATGGTGGAGATTCGAGTATTCGCCGAGCAGAGTGAGGTCGGACTTTCGCTCACCCGCCGTGCGCAACATCGACCGGATTACCCTCCGGTTGGCCGCCTGTTTCTCCGCGAACGTCCGGCCGGGGATCACCATCGGAAGCTGAACGGCACTGATTCGGATCTGTCTCTTCATCTGGTGGACCCTTTCCCGTCGCGTGAAATATACATCAGGAGCGCCCCAAGTGCCAGGAGGAAAACACCTGCAACGGCGTTAATCGTAGGCGGAGCGATCAGTGTCGACGGGAGCGCCGTGCACAGAAGGAGGACCACACCAAGGATCATGGAGACTCGTCCGAGCAGCCGATAGACGTGAAGCCCGCTCGGATCGAACACCCTCTCCCGGACGACAACGGGTTTCTTCAAATCTGCTTCAAAGGCAAGAATGTGGGCATTCTTTGGGTCATCCTTTCTAAACCAGAATGCGGAACCGAAGAAGACGACGCATGCGGCAATGGATTCAGAGATCATGTTCCGGACCATCGCGTGCTCGCTCCAGACACCTAGAAACATCAGGAATAATCCAGTACCGACGGCAGCCGTCGTGGCAGCGATACCGGACCACCAGGGTGTACGGGTGTAGATCATGCCAAGTGCCACCGGCATAGAAAAGGCGGCCGCAAGCGAATAGAACTCAAGCGCAAAAGAGAAGGCGCCGCCGAACCGCGGGATGTAGAAGGCCACGCCGATGCCGAGAACACCAACAACGAGCATCGTAAGCCGTG
>DKBG01000348.1 GCA_002451155.1 Ignavibacteria bacterium UBA6906 | reverse complement strand
CCCTACCTGGCGTGGTCCAGTTTCTTCAGCTTGGGCGTGATGACAAAAAGACAGTAGGGCGCGTTCGGGTTGTTCGCAAAATAATCCTGATGATATGCCTCCGCCCTGTAGAAGACCTTCAGCGGAACGATTTCGGTTACAACGGGATCGGAAAACATACCCGATTCCGATATGAACTTCCTTGATTGCTCTGCCAACCGACGCTGTTCATCGTTCCGGTAGAAAATGATGGACCTGTACTGGGACCCGACATCCGCTCCCTGTCGGTTCACGGTTGTCGGGTCGTGCGCCTGCCAGAAGAGGTCCAGGATCTGCTGGTAGGAAATCGTTGCGGGATTGAACGAAATCTGGACGACCTCCGCGTGCCCCGTCGTTCCCGTACAGACAAGTTCATAGGAGGGATCCGGCACATTGCCGCCGGCATAGCCGGATACGACAGAAATCACGCCCGGGACCCGTTCGTATACCGCCTCCAGGCACCAGAAACACCCTCCACCGAGAGTCACTGTGTCAGCCGCAGCGGACTGGTTCATCGTCGCACTTTCATTCTGCTTCCGTTGAGATAATCCTGCCTCCGCCGAACAGATCAGGATCAATCCGATAACTAGGGTCTTCCCATTCATACTTGTCTAAACACCGAGCCTGCCCCACAGGTTCCTCCTGGCCGAACGCCTGCCAGGGGAGCCTACTTCAGCAGCCGGAGGGCGAAGGGATATCGGTAGGCAACCCCTTCGCTCGCTTTCACCATCGCCACGACAGTAAAAATCACGCTCAGCAGGCCTGCAATCACAAGGAACAAAATTCCCACCATGAGGATGACGAGCAAAAAGGAACACAGGTAGAGGAGAGTCATGGTGATCTGGAAATTCATCGCCTCCTTTCCCTGATCGTCGACGAGGGGCATCTCATCCTTCTTGAGGATCCACACAAGCAGTGGTCCCAGGATGTTCCCGAACGGGATCGCAAAACCTGCAAGGGATGCAGCATGGCAGAGCATTGCCCACCTGGATTGATCCGGCTGTCCGACAGGGGCAGCCGGGGAGGTGGGTTGAGAAGATCCCTGCATGGCGTTCTCTCCTTTCGCGTGAGCGTGAACGATGGTGAGGGGGCATGGGCCGGCGGCATTCACTTCGACCAGGTTACCCGTACTGCGCGAGCACCACGCCACAGAGGACGACAATCCCGCCAAGAACAAACATGACCGTCAGCTGCTGGCCAAGCAGAAGCACTGCGAGGGCGGTCGTCAGAATCGGCTGAAGATTGGTGAAGAGTGCGACCTTTCCCGCCTCAAGTCGTGCCAGCGCGTAGTACCAGAGGAGATACGCCAGAACAGAGGTCACCAGCCCGAGGTAGAGAATCTGAAGCCAGTTCGCTGTGGTGAGCGTCTCGTAGGGGAACTCGAGGGCAGGGAGAATCCCGATGGGGATAAACATCCCTGTCCCAACGATCAGGGTTACCGAACTGGCTCCGATCGGGCCGTACGTGGCGATGAGCCGCTTCCCGTACGCCGTGTACGACGACCACGCAATGACGGCGATGAAGACGATCACGTTTCCGTACAGATATTGCATGCCCGTCTCCGGACCTCGTTCCGTGATTACCAGAAGAACTCCGAAGAAGGCAAGTGCAACACCGACGATCTTGCGAGTGGTCATGCGTTCCCGGAGGAACACCCGTGAAAGCACCAGCACCAGCGCTGGGGTCGTCGCGTACAGGAGAGCGGCGTTTGCGGCGGTGGTGAATCTGATTCCGTACAGGAAAAAGAACTGGTTGACGGGAATCGCCAGAAGGGAGAGAAGTGCTACCGCGCGGTAGTCCTCCTTCCTGATGGAAGGCCATCCTCCGCTCAGCAGGAGGAGCACACCCATACCCAGCACAGACACCAGGCAGCGGACAAGGGTCAACGTCGGCGCGTCGATCGCATTCACCACCACTTTCGCGACGAGATGCGTTCCGCTCGCCATCAACGACTGGAGGAGCAGGACGGCATAGACCGGGGCCAGGCTGTTCCCGGTCTCGCGGATCGAGGCAGGCAACGGCGCTCCTGTCATCGGGTGGTCCCAAGGATTTCGCGGTACACCTCCGCCAGCCGGGCCGCGACATGTTCCCAGAGAAAATTGGCGCGAATATGATCCTGGAGGCGAGAATCCTTCGGGGCAGTCAGCGCGCTGATCACGCCAGCCCGGATCGAATCCACGGATCGATAATCGACATACGTTGCGAAATCCCCGAAATACTCGCGGGTCCCTCCCTGGTCTGTGATCACGACCTTTGCGCCGGCAAGCCCCGCCTCGAGCGCCGCAATACCGGGAGTTTCAAACTGCGAGGGAAGGACGAACGTATCGCAGGCTGCGTACGCGGAGGCAAGGAGCGGGGAGTCGTTCGGAAGACTGCTGATCAACCGGATGTGGCGGTGCCGTGCTGCCTCCTCGCGGCAAGCCCGCGCGTACGGATCATCAGTTGTCCTCCCGATGATGACGGCGGGATGATCGATTCCTCCAAGTGCTCTGATCAAGGAGAGCACGTTTTTCCGACGCGGGCCGACATGCCCGACATTGAGGATAAACTTCTCCAGCCCGAACTCTTTGACGAAGAGAGAGGGATCACCGAATTCGAAGCGTCGTTCCACACCGTTCGGGACATGACGGATCTTCGCGCGATCAACGCCGAGACCATCCGCCACCAGCTCCGCCTCGGCGAAGGTGTTCGGGGCAACGCACGAAGCCCACGAACATATATCGGCGGACAGCGCGTAGTCGGACCAGATACCCGGGCCTGTTCGCTGCAACACACGCGTCGCGCGGAGGCCCGTCCTGACGAACGACGGAGAGTGCCGGCTGAAGATGATCGGGGAGACGACCATTGGGACGCGGAGCTCCCGAAGCTCCCGTGCAAGGTGATACGTTCCGATTCCCGCGGAAAAGAGGTGGACAAGATCGAAGTCCGATCGTCCTGCACGCGTCCATGGATCGAACAGTGTTGCGGTGATCCCCAGAGCGGCAAGCTGCTCGGCGCTCTTTCGGATCTGTGTCAACGGTCCGCCGCAGATGAGTCCGACGGCCTGATATCCAGCGAGGGTCACTCTCACCGGAACCTCCTTGTCATGCGTTCATAGATGTCGCCGAGCATCCGGCGCGGGTCAACGTCTCGGATCCGGCGAATGTCAGAGGGAGGCAGACAGAGAAACTTCTGGTGCCATGCGCACTGGGCCAGATCCACCAGCGGGGTAATCGGGACGAACGCCTCCTTTCCGGAATCGACCAGCACCCTCAGTCCTACGCTTTCCCGCGGGCCGCATTCGGCCGGGATATCGAGCTCCAGGGATCTCCCGTTCCAGCGAATCTCCAGAGCGATTGTCTGCCTGACTGTCCACCATTTCGCATACTCCCCGAGGGTCAGGCGCGGGACACGGCGTTCCTCCGCGATCGAAAAGAGCCATTCGATCACGCCTTCATGCCGGTGCGACGGATGGTGGTAGAATAGCAATGGCTCACGCCTGGCCATCTTCCATTCGAACATAAGCGAAAAATACTCCCGCATCTGCGCCTCGTTGTAGCCGACCCGCCTGAGGCTCCCGATGCAGATTGGATGAACCGGTACCTGCAGAGTATTCCAGAGCCGGTCAATCTCCGCGGGCCGCGCGGGCAGAGAATCGTAGACCCAGGAGAATTCGCTGGAATAGGTGAATCCGAGTTTGTCCGTCGCAGCAGCAAGCGCCGGATTCCAGACCCCCTGCGGCGCGGCAAACCCCGGCACGGTGAATCCCGCGTCTTCAAGAATGCGCTTGGCCTTTCCGAAATTCGCAACGTTGCCCTCGAGCGAATCTGTGACGCGGTGGTCAAAGCAATGGACACCGACCTCCTGCCCTATCATCGATTCGAAGCGTGGAAGGAGTGGCTCATGGCTCTTCACGTCAACGAACCAGGTCATCCCTGAACCCGCCGAGCGGGCGACAGCATAGAGCGCGTCGATGTCACTCCTGGAGGAGAAATCGGTGTCCACCCGGAACCCGAACACATTTCTCGCCAGATCGGGGTAATACCAGAGGTGGACATAGGGAATCCCCCGATGGAGATGCAAAAACTCCAGACTCCACCTGAGCAGGTGACGCACTTCGCCCTTCGAGACCAGTGAGACCCGCTCGGACGGAAGCCGTTCGGGACGGGCAAAGAAGTTCTTCACGACTGTTCGCCGGTCAGCGAGTGCCAATTCCGGATCAAACGGGAGCAGCACCGCAGCCCCTCCCCCACAATCTCCGGCGAAAATGGAGTGTGTGTTGAATTGCGACCGCACCGTTGCGGCCTCCCGGGGGATTTCGCCTGCCAGACCGAGGTCGATCAGCATGAGTTCAGGAAACGGGGAGGTTCCCTCCCCGACCAGATACTCCAGGCGCTCTGGCCGTGTCTCGATACCGGCGACCCCGCGCAGGAAACGCGCCCCGGCGAGAACGGCTCCCCCGGCCCTGAGATACCCGCTCACGGTTTCCGCGAGCTGTTTCCCGAGCGGTCCGTTGACAATGCACACACTCCAGCGCTCGGGGGTAAGATCCTCTGGTTCACGGATTGCCCCGAAGGGAATCCCTTCCTGAGCCAGGAACTGCTCCCATACCATGGACGGCCGAATGAGTCCGGCACGGATATTCACAGCACTTTCTCCCGTACAAATGCGAGTTCACCCGGTTCAAATACGCGGAGCAGCACGAGCGTCATCAGATATACACTCAACGATCCTGCAACCGCGACAATGGATCCAGCACTGAAAAGAAGTCCCGCGACTGACATCATGATGAGCCCGGCGCTGACGGGTTTCCAGAGCTGAGAGGCCCCGGGAAGAACACCGAGTGTTGAGGCAACCCGCGCCGTCAGCAGTGTCAGTACCAGCTCACTCAAACAGACCGAGAGCGCTGCACCTACCCCCTCGAGGAGCGGGATGAGAATGGCGAGAAGGATCAGGAGGATCAGCGCTCCAACGGTTGATACAGCCAGGTACTCCTTTGTCCTTCCGGATCCGACGAGGAGGGAGACGAATACGGAGTTCAGTATAGTGAGGCCGACATACCCCATCAGAACCTGCAGCTGCCGTACGCTGTCACCATAGCCGGGCCCGTACACAATGGCGACGAGATGAGGCGAAAGGAAGATACCGGCGATGACAAGAGGGAGAACTGACACCAGAACGATTTTGAGCACCACCCGCACGAACAACTCCGGTTCTCCTCCATGGCCGGAAAGGTAGCGTGTAATGCTCGGGAGGAGAAGACTGTTGAGGAGCCGGTCGAACGCAAGAAAGACCAGGGCGAGCTTCAGGGCGGCTGTCAGAGTTCCGACTGCTGCGGCACCCGTGATAGCGCCAAGCAGGAGCGGCGGCAGATTGACCGTTGATTGGCCGAGCAGCATGGCTGCACCCACCGGCACATTCTCTTTCAGGATGCGGACCAGATAGGCCGGCCGGAACCCGAAGCTGAGAGGGCCGAATCGGAGCCGGAACACAACCTGCAGGAATATCGCCGCCGACCAGGACCCGGCCAGATAGGCAAGCGGNNTAGAGCCCGTAATGCAATATGCGCGAAACAGATACGGGCCACATCTCCTCCTTCCCCTGGAAAAACCAGTCCAGAAACAGGGACATCGGCAGGAGCGCAACGACGAAAAGCAGCGTAATGGTCCCTCCCGCCGAGGCTCCCGGCCAGAGGGTAAACACGAGCCATGTTCCGGCACAGACAATGGTAGCGAGCAAGGCGCGGATGAAGACGACGGCTCCGATCCGGACCGGATCGACTCCTCCGGCGGCGGCGACATTTCGAACCTCCAGGACATTCATTCCAGGCGCCGAGAGGAAAGAGAGCTGGCCAAGCAGCGCCAGGCCGATCCCGATGATACCGAAGGGTTCAGGGCCGAGGACGCGGGCAAGATAGACGGTGACGAGAAATCCGAAAAGCCGTGTTCCAGCATCGCCGAGGACGAATGCCGCAATGTTTCGCACCGGCCGCTTCATGAGCAGGCCTCATCAATGAGGCCGAGTAAACCTCGCTCGCGTCTCTCAATCGGGAACTCCGCCACGATCCGGTTGCGGGCCGACTCTCCTCGGGTGTTCTCCGGCCGGAGCGCGGAACCTATCGCTGCCACGGCCCGATCGATATCACCTCCGGGAACAACAAAACCGGTTTCCCCGATCGCCGTCGGTATGCCGCCGGCATCGGAGCCGACCGGAACACATCCGCAGAGCATTGCCTCGCACAGACTGTTCGGCAGTCCTTCCGTCCTTGAAAGCTGACAATAGACCGCTGCGCGCGCGAACAGATCGCGCAACTCCTCACGGGGACGAGGGGGAAGCACATCGACATTCGGCGGTATTTCCAGCAGAACGTCTTTCCGCAGAGTCTCCCCCATGCCCACAAGAAGAAATTTCGTGCCGGCCATACGTCTCGCGCAGTCTAGGAAGCGATCAACACCTTTGGCAAGAAACCGTGGTTTATCTTCAACGGCTGCCACGGTTACCACGATCGGGTCTTTCTGCCGGCGAGGGACCCAGTAGGTCGCATCGTACCCCGTCGGGAGATACCGGATATTCCGGCCGTCGTATCCTGCAAGGTCCGTGATCCGCTCCCGGAGAGATTCGTCAACTACCAGGACCCGCCACGCCGCGCGGAGCGCACGCGAGACCAGTGCTGCTTTCCACGGATTTAGCCAGATGCCATACCCGATGGCCGGCATCCTGGCGGCATCGACTCCACCAACGATGATGACCGGGCGCTTCCCCGCAAGCCGAGCCGCCCGGACGACCGTGAACGCATACACGGAGGCAAACCATGTAATCGTCACATCGGCATTTGCCACGCCGGACAGTATCGAGGGAATCGAAGCCAGACCCCGCGTCACGAGATGGCGTACGTCATGGTGGCGCCGGAGAAGTGTGATATCTGAATGGATAAATGGAGTGTTGAGAGTTGAGGTGACGAGTATCTTCACACGCCGCACGCGGAGACCTGGGACATGGTTGGGGAAAGATAGGCCAATACGGAGAGACAATCAAGGAAGGAAGGGCGGACTGGATCAGGGAGGCTGCATTCAACGGGTTCGTACGCCCTCTCCCCTCACCCTTCAGGGGCGTTTCTCGAATTTGAGCGAGGCTGAGTTCAAGCAGTAGCGGAGACCGGTCGGCGCCGGGCCATCATCGAAAACATGCCCCAGGTGTGCATCACACCGCGCGCAGAGGACTTCGGTACGGCGGATGAAGAGGCTGTTGTCGACCTCTTCAAGGACTTTACCCTTCGCGATCGGCGCCCAGAAGCTTGGCCAGCCGCTGCCTGATTCAAATTTCGTGTCGGAGTCAAAGAGGTCCGTTCCGCAGCAGACACACGCATAGACGCCCTTCTCGTGATTGTCCCAGTACTCCCCCGTGAAAGCGCGCTCCGTCCCCTTGTTTCTCGCGACATTGTATTGCAGGGGAGTGAGTACCTGCTTCCACTCAGCGTCCGATCGAACAATCTTTTCTGCCACTGCACCTCCTCCGTTCACGGTGTCGCCATCCCCTGCCCGCCGTGCGTGCCGTCCCTGCGATGTGCAGCCCTGGACAGTGAGGACCGCAACGATCAGCACACCCAAAACACACTTCACCGTTCCCCCTTCCCAAAGCAGCGCCAGACGTGATCTCGATACCTGTACAAACATCCGGCCGCGCGATGCAGTTCCTTCCTCCCTTCGCTCAATCCAGGGGACCGATGAGTCGTTCGACCTCTTCCAGGATTTCGCAGGACTTTACCAGGTCCTTCATCCGATTATGGTCATTGAAGAGCGGGCGGTCTTCGTCCAGGTGCGCGACATATTTTCGAACGATCCGGCGTGCGGCGGAGACCCCCTTTCCCGGCTGGAATGACCGGAAATCGATCGCCTGCGCTGCAGCCATGATCTCGAGTCCGAGAACGCCGTGTGCATTGTCGAGTATCTGTCCGTTCTTGATGGCCGTATTCATCCCCATCGACACAAAATCCTCCTGGTCGGCTGCTGCCGGGATCGATTGTATTGAAGCAGGCATGGAGAGAATTCTCTGTTCGACAATCAAGGTATCAGCGGTATACTGGCTGAGCATCAATCCAGAGAACATCCCCGGCCCTTTCGTAAGAAACGCCGGCAGCCCGGCGCTCAGCGCGGGATTCGTGAGTCTATTGAGCCGGCGCTCGGACAGAACGGACACCATTGTTACCGCTGCGCCGACCATGTCCATGGGGAGCGAAACAGGCGTTCCCTGAAAATTCGCCCCGGTCAGCGTCAAATCGTGTTCGGGGAGGAATATCGGATTGTCGCCGACACCGTTGAGTTCAATTTCCACCTGCTGCCGTGCAAATGCGAGCGTGTCATGCGCAGCCCCGATGACCTGAGGGGATGAACGCATCGAATACGCGTCCTGCACCTTCGTCTTCATCCGGCCGGTGAGCAGGTCGCTCCCCTCGATGCACTTCATGATCGCGCGCGAACTGCGCATCGCCCCTGGAAATCCCCGGAGCTCGTGGAGACGAACATCATACGGTTTCATGTTTGCGATAAGCGCTTCCAGCGTCATCGCACAGCCGATTTCCGCCTGTTTCAGCCATCGGTTAATGTCAAAGATCTGGAGAGCGCTGATCGCCGTGAGGAGATTCGAGCCATTGATCACGGCGAGTCCGTCGCGTGCTTCCAGGCCAGGCACGGTGATCCCTGCCCGATCCATCGCCTCTCTGCCAGGCATTCTTTCCCCTTTGTAGAATGCCTCTCCCTCGCCCATCATCAGCAGCGCGATCTGCGACATCGGGGCCAGGTCGCCGCACGCGCCGACCGAACCCTTCTGGCAGACGACCGGCGTGACGCC
>DKBG01000216.1 GCA_002451155.1 Ignavibacteria bacterium UBA6906 | reverse complement strand
GGCAACAGGGCCTGGTCAAGCAATACTACAGCGAGTCGACGGACATTTTCCGGCGCTATATTGAGAATCGCTATCGGCAGGCGGCCCTCGAACAGACCACCGATGAAATCTTAGTCGGACTGCGGAAGTTGCGTATGCCGGACGATCTTGTCTCGGGGAGCGAGCGCGTGCTGCGGCGGGCTGACCTTGTGAAGTTTGCCAAAGCGTCGCCGGACATTACCGAGCATGAGGAAACAGTTACCTTCGTTTTTGATTTCGTTGATCGGACCCGGATCACCGAGTCCGCGGCCACAGCCGCCGGAGTGAAAGCCCATGTGGGGAGCTAACGTCAGTTTCGGGAGTCCCTGGTACCTCTATCTTCTCCTGTTGCTCCCGGCACTTGTGGTCTGGTACATCCGTCGTCATCGCCATGTCACAACGGATCTGCGCTATTCCACGCTGGATGCGTTTGCCCGGGTGAAACCGGGGTGGAAGGAGAAGTTGCGCCATCTTCCCTTCGTACTCCGGATCGTGGGTATCGCACTGCTCATAATCGCTCTCGCGCGGCCGCAATCGAGTTCGCGCGGCGAAAATGTGTACACCGAGGGTATCGACATTGTGATGCTGCTTGATATCTCGGGGAGCATGCTGGCGGAGGACTTTCAGCCGAACCGCATTCAGGCGGCGAAGGATGTTGCACTCCAATTCATTGACGGGAGGCAGAACGACAGGATCGGACTTGTTGTGTTTGCCGGTCAGAGCTTCACCCAGTGTCCGATGACGCTGGACTACCGGGTCCTGAAGAACCTTCTCCGCCAGGTCCGCCCCGGGATGGTTGAGGATGGCACAGCAATCGGGATGGCGATCGCGCAGGGTGTGAACCGCCTCAAGGACAGCAAGACCAAGAGCAAGGTGATGATCCTGCTCACCGATGGGGTGAACAATCGCGGGGAGATTGACCCCTTAACCGCCGCGCAGATTGCCCAGACATACGCGATCAGAATCTACACGGTCGGGGTCGGGACGGTCGGCGAGGCTCCGTACCCGGTCCAGACCCCGTGGGGAATACGCTATCAGAACATCCCCGTGGATGTGGACGAAAAGACATTACAGAAGATCGCGGAAATGACGGACGGACAGTATTTCCGTGCAACGGGCAACCGGGCGCTGCGCCAGATCTACGGGGAAATCGATCAACTGGAGAAGACTCGTATTGAAGTGAGGACCTACCGGTCCGTCGCGGAATTGTTCTATCCCTGGGCTGGCCTTGGCCTGGCATTCCTTCTTCTGGAGGTGTGTATACGGGGGACATTTTTGAGAAAGTCGCCATAGATGATACGGTTCGCGCATCCTGAGTATCTGTACGGGCTCGCCCTGATTCCGGTTCTGGCGGGCTTCTACTGGCTTGTGGCCAGGCTGCGCCGGTCCAGTCTGCAGCGGTTCGGAACCCTTTCCGTCCTGACGCGCCTGACAGAGGAAGCCAGCGGGGCCAAACGGTTCTGGTCAGCGGGTCTGATGATGCTGATCTCGGCCCTGTGCGTGGTTGCGCTCGCCAACCCGCAGATTGGCACGCGGATGGAAGAGGTGAAGCAGGAGGGGGTCGATCTTTTCATCGCCCTTGACGTCTCTCTGAGCATGAAGGCGGAGGATATAAAACCGAACCGGCTGGAGAAGGCGAAGCTGGAGCTCCGAAACCTGATCGCGCGACTCTCGGGGGACCGGATAGGCCTGATTGTGTTTGCCGGTGATGCATTCACTCAGTTTCCACTTACGACGGATTACGGAGCCGCGAATCTCTTCCTCGACGTCGTCGATGTCGACGCCGTTCCGTTACCCGGCACGAATATTGGGGCCGCGATCAACCGGGCAATGGAGTCGTTCGATTTCAAAGAGCAAACGACGAAGGTCATTGTGATCATCACCGATGGCGAAAGCACGGAGGGCAACGCGTTCGACGCCTCGGACGAGGCGGCGAAAAGAGGGATACTGCTTTATACGATCGGGATGGGATCTTCATCCGGCTCGCCGATTCCGGTGTATAATGCGTCAGGACAGCAGGTTGATTTCAAGCGCGATCGACTCGGAAAGGTTGTCGTCTCGAAACTCGACGAGTCATCGCTCGAGAAAATTGCCGCTACCGGAAACGGGAGGTATTTCCGTGGAACATCCGGGCAGGACGAACTTGAGGAAATCTACAAGGCGTTAAACGCGCTCCAGAAAAAGGAGTTCGGGGTAAAGCAATTTACCGATTACGAGGACCGGTTTCAGGCGTTTCTTATTGCGGCGGTGCTTCTTCTTTTCGCCGAGACTCTTCTCTCCGAAAAGAGAGTGCGATGGATAGCGAAATGGAATCCGCTGGGAAAGGAGGAGGTGAAAGCATGAGGGGATTCGGAGTGATGTGCGGGCTCATCGTGCTGCTGGCATTCGTGGGTACGGAGGGCGACGGTCAGTCGATCCGTTCGCTTGTGAACTCGGGCAACGATTTGTATGGAAAGGGGGAGTTCCAGGAGGCCGAGGTCAAGTACCGGAAGGCGCTTGAAAAGGACGGGGCACAGGTTGCCGGGAGGTTCAACCTGGGCAACGCCCTGTACAAGGAGGGAAAACACCAGGAATCTGTGTCGGAGTATGAAACGCTTCTTCGTCCCACGACCGACCGGGAAACACAGTCGGATATTCACTACAATATAGGGAACTCCTATCTTCGCGCGCAGCAATATGAGCAGGCAATCGCTTCCTATATCGAGGCGTTGAAGATTGATCCGTCTGATATGGATGCGAAATACAATCTCTCCTACGCTCTGAAGAAGCTCAAGGAGCAGCAGCAGAAGAAGAAAGAGGACAAGAACAAGGA
>DKBG01000349.1 GCA_002451155.1 Ignavibacteria bacterium UBA6906 | reverse complement strand
CTCTAGTGTAGAGCCGGGCCTCATTCGTTGTTGTCACACCGGTCCGAATCCCTATCATTGTCGTTACCCGTTGTCGGTGGACGCGTCTGGTCGACCGATAGGACGGAATGTCCACCGGCAGGCGACCTGGTCCCCGGAGGGCACGGGATATACCGTCCCGGCGACCCCCCCGCCGCGGGGTTCGATCGGCACTGTTTACGGATAACTTCCTCCTCCGTGCAATTCCTATGCCCCTTTGAGGCTTCGTTCCCCGCTTGTTTTTGAATTCTGTATTTCGTACCTCAGTCGGCAATGCGCCCTTTGACAACCAATCGGTTGGGAGTACGCCTTGGCTCTACGTGTACCCCCGGTTGCGCCTGGCAGGAATAGGAAAGCTGTTTCACTTCTAAACTAATCAATCACCCACCATATGAGGTCTGTATGCGACACTGGTATATCTGTTTTGTTTTCCTGCTTGCCGGCGCTGCCTCGTCCGTCCAGGGCCAGATACCAAACCCGGGATTCGAATCCTGGACGTCTGGAAATCCTGACGGTTGGTTCCCCAACAACGCTCCTCCCTATGCGACACCGATTACCCAGTTCGCTCCCGGTCACTCCGGATCTTCCGCGGCCAAGGGCGCGGTTGCTAGTTTCCTGGGGATCAGCACGGTTGGCCCCGCCCTGCAGACCTACTTCCCCTACACCGGTCGACCCGGGCAGCTCACCGGCAGCTATCAATTTACCTCGGTTGCTTCGGACAGCTTCACTGTCGCCGTTCTGCTCTACAAGCAGTCCTTGGGGATCCCTATCGCTGCTGGGATCTATTCTTCCGGCGTACCGCACAGCCAGTACACAACGTTTACTGCGCCGCTTGAATATGTGAGTGCCGAAGCTCCCGACTCCGCATGGATCTGGATTGTCATCGAACCCGGAGAAGGGGATACCGTCCACATTGGATCGTCCTTTGTCGTCGACGACCTTGCATTCTCGGGTACGCCGACTTCCGTTGCGGAAGCCTCGACGAGGCCCTCCACCTTCGCTCTTGCTCAGAACTATCCGAACCCGTTCAACCCCTCCACCCTTATTCAGTATGACCTCCCGCAGGCCGCCCACGTTCGGCTCGCGGTCTACGATATGCTCGGCCAGGAAGTGCGCCTCCTGGTCAGCGAGGATCAACCCGCGGGTACCCATCAGGTGCGTTTTAACGCGGAAGGCCTTCCGAGTGGTGTCTATCTCTATCGGATAAACGCCGACGCGTTTACTGCGACCCGAAGACTGGTTCTGGTTCGCTGAGTGCCTTGCCGTCGGATGATGCCCGGGTTCTGGACCCGGGCGTCATCCTCGGCCGCACCCGCACGTTGTGACTATGAAGCTCTTCTCTCTCCTCCTCGTCTTCCTCCAGCTGTCCCTGATCGGGGCAATCCTTGCGTCAGGACCAATCATCGCGCAGTCCCCGCTCCTCCTCTCGATCGAATGCGCTGGCGTCGCGCTCGGCCTCTGGGCTATTGGTGTGATGAAACCCGGGCGATTCAATATCACTCCCGACGTACGACCGGCTGCCGTCCTCAATACCCGCGGCCCCTATCACCGTATCCGGCACCCGATGTACACCTCTGTCCTCCTCGTGACGCTTGCCTCGACACTCGACGGGCTCTCACCGCTTCGGGCGATCTTCTGGGGCCTGCTCTGCATGGTGATGCTCACAAAGATTCTCTATGAGGAACGGCTGCTGACGGCTCATTTCCCCTCCTATGCTGAATACCGGCGTGGGACCCACCGGCTCATCCCGTACCTTTTTTGACGCGGGCGCTCGCTGCGAAATGAGTCGTCAGCTGTCAACAGTCAGGGTTCGGTGCCGGGTCAACGAGTGTGAGCCCCATCGGGGCGACAACCGATTGACAATGGACGCTGGACAATTGACAATCGCAGAGAGGAGTCCCGAAGGGACGACCTCAGGCTTTTTAGCCCACGGCGACAACCCGGACGTCCATCTGAGGAGCCGTGGGATGAGGATNNCGGAGCCCCATCGGGGCGACAACTTGCATTGCGCTCTCAAAGTGAGTACAATTCCATCAACAAGGTCCTGCGAAGGATTCGGTTGCCCCGTCGATCCCGGCGGTATGAAAGGGGGGTTCTCCAGTGTTCTGTCCTGTCTGCAAATCCGAATATGTCGAGGGTGTCAAAGAATGTCATGACTGCCGCGTTCCGCTGGTGAAGGAGCTGCCTCACCCGGAAGATCAGCCGCCGGTCGAATTCGAAGAGGTGATCTCCACCTATAACCAGGGAGATATTGCGACGATTCGGTCACTCCTGGATAATGCGGAAATTGACTACTTCATCAGTGGGGAGATGTTCAATCTCCTGGGCCCGCTGATCCAGCCGGCACGTCTGAAGGTGAGGAAGGATCAGGCGGAGCGGGCGCGAAAGCTTCTTGCGACGCTCGATCTTACGTTTCTCGGTGTCTCCACGGGGGAGGATGAGCCACCGCCAAAACAGTCGTAACGGTCCCCTGCAGAACTCTCCGGTCAGCACACACGCGGCGTCCCCCATACAATCTCGACCACATTCAGTTTCTCCGGGACGCTCACCAGAATAAGAAGACCAGGTGCATATCCCCGACGGATTTCTCGATGTCAGGACAGCCCTCACCACTGCGACATTCTCGTCGGTGGGAGTAGGTGTGGCAATGAGGCGGCTCCGGACAACACTTCCACCGCGGTCAGTGCCGCTGATGGGATTGACTGCTGCGTTTGTATTTGCCGCACAAATGCTAAACTTCCCGATAGCCGCCGGGACCTCCGGTCATCTGCTTGGTGCGGTGCTCGCGGCAGTGTTGCTGGGTCCATCTGCTGCCGTTCTGGTGATGACGTCAGTGCTGCTCGTTCAAAGTCTTCTTTTCGCTGACGGCGGAATTCTGGCTCTTGGCGCAAACATCCTGAATCTTGCTCTCATCGCGCCGGTCACTGGGTATGGGATCTATCGGGCTGTGCGAACCATGCTCTCCGGCGACAGGGGGATGCTCGCGGCCGCGGCGTTCGCTGGCTGGGGCGCCACGGTCATTGCGGCAATCGCATGCGCCGCGGAACTCGCCTGGTCAGGCACAGCGCCATGGGGCGCAGCTTTTCCTGCAATGACCTCAGTGCACATGATTATCGGACTCGCGGAAGGGCTGATCACGGCTCTGGTCCTGGCCGCACTGGCAAAAGCCCGGCCCGATCTCCTCCCGAAGCCGGATGCGGGTCCGGCCGGAACCCTGCCGGTGTCTCTCGTCCTCACCGCTACAGTCAGCTTCGCTCTCCTTGTCACTCCCTTTTCGTTCGATCTTCCGGACGGGCTGGAAAAAGTCGCCGCAACAGTCGGTTTCGACCAGCGCGCCGTGGCAAACGCCGGACCGTTTGCCGACTACCGAATTCCGGGTATCGGATCGGCGGTCCTGGCAACAGGCCTCGCCGCTGCCGCGGGTACCCTGATCGTCTTCCTTCTTTCGTTGCTGCTCGCCCGGGCTCTCGTCCCGGCATCCCCCCACAAACAGCCGCAATCCTGAGCGGACAGAGATGCGCCACGATTTTCTCGACCGGTACAGCAGGCTGCAGAGTCCGATACACCGGCTCCCGGCCGGCCTGAAGCTGATAAGCGCCCTTCTTCTCGTCCTTGCCACGGTCATGATGCCGCAGGGATCACTCTGGTTCTACATCCTCGCAACGCTCGGACTTCTGGTGTTGGCCGCGATGAGCACCATCCCCCCGCGGTTTGTCCTTGGCCGGTTGCTGATGCTCGAGCCGGTTGTTCTGGGGTTTTCTATCTTCTCGATCTTCAGGAGTGACGGCTGGCCGATTTTCCTGACGCTGATGACGAAAGGGACCCTCTCCATCCTGACGATGATCATCCTGGCGAATACCACGCCTTTCGCAAAGATTCTTGAATTGCTCCGCTCGGCGCGGGTTCCCGGACTCCTCGTGACCGTGCTCGCTCTTCTGTACAGATATCTCTTTCTGCTCATCGATGAAGGTGAGCGAATGCATCGCGCACGGCAAAGCCGCACGTTCGTTGCGAAAAACAGCCAGCGGTACAGGACCATTGCCACCGTGGTCAGCCAGCTCTTCGTTCGATCCACCGAAAGGGCAGACCGGATCTACGCGGCGATGCGGGCGCGGGGGTGGCAATGAGCGCGATTATCTCAGTCAACGACCTTCACTTCTCGTATCCGGATGGCAAGCAGGCTCTCAAGGGCGTTACGTTCAATGTCAACGAAGGCGAGTGCGTCGCGGTAATCGGTCCGAACGGATCAGGAAAATCAACCCTTTTGCTCCACTTGAACGGAATTCTGCCGGATACCCCTTCCATCCCGCCCTCCTGTACAGTGCTCGACCTGCCGGTCTCACAGGGCAATCTGCCACAAATCCGCCGCTCCGTCGGGCTCCTCTTTCAGGACCCGGACGATCAGCTCTTTTGCCCGACCGTCTACGATGATGTTGCGTTCGGACCTCAGCAATTCGGGCTGCCGGAAGAGACCGTCCGGAAGCGTGTGACATCAGCACTTGAGAGGGTGGACCTGGCGGGCTTCGACGAGCGTTCTCCCCATCACCTGAGTGGAGGCGAGAAACGGCGCGTCTGCCTCGCAGGTGTCCTCGCCTGCGAGCCGAGCGTGCTTGTCCTGGATGAACCCACAAGCGATCTCGACCCGCGGGGGAAAAGAGAATTGACAAGCCTCCTTGCCGGACTCCCCGCAACGAAGATCATCGCAACACATGACCTCGAATTGGTCGTTCGGCTCTGTCCCCGTACCATCCTGCTGGACAATGGACGGATCGTCGCGGATGGCCCGACACTTCCCCTCCTGTCTGATGAGCCCCTGATGCTCCGCCACGGATTGGAGAAGCCACACATTCTCCTGCACAGCCATCCGCACGGGTGAGGCGGGGACAGGGCACACGCCCCTGCTCCCGATGATCCTCACCTCTGATGAATACCCGCCCTGGCAGATTTCGCGTCTCCCTCGTTGTCTGACCTCGGTGCGTCTGCCGATCTTTTCCGAAATGTGTTGCGTCTGTCCGGGTCCGGGGATATATTGCCTGCAGATCGTGATCTGCGTCCGACCGCTGTCATCCTCCATGTAGATTGGACATCAAGTGCCGGAACGACATGCACGACTTGCAGCGGCGATCTGCGCTTCCCTGACGCTGCTCCTCACCCTTCCTCAGAGTGCCAGTCCTGCCGATCCTCCCAGGACGATCGCGCGTATAGAAATCATACGAAAGGAGATCTTCGACACCTCACGTGTCGAAGACCGCCACGTCTATGGGACGGTGGTAAACGCGCTGCATGTCGTGACGCGGGAAGAGGCAATCCGAAAAGAACTTCTCTTCCAGGAGGGGGACGAGCTCGATGATGATCTCTTGCAGGAATCTGCCCGCCACCTCAGGGCGCTCGGATACCTGGGTGAGGTGACCATACGCTCCCGCGTCGAAGCAGAAAGCCTTGCGGTAGTCAGCGTGCTGACTCAAGACCGCTGGAGCATGGATATGCTCCCCTCCTACCGGCAGGAGGGAGGAATCGCAGTCCAGCGCTACACGCTGAAGGATGATAACTTCCTGGGGGGCGGCCAGAGTATCAGCATGAGCGTGACGCATCAGAGCGACCATCCGTCTCCGTTCGGCTACGATCTGGCCCTTCGTGAGCGGAATCTGTTCGGAACGCGTCTGTCGACCTCACTGCACACAGGCCGGAGCTGGGAGGGATCGACGACGGCACTCTCGCTCGAACGGGGATATTTCTCCGACCGGACACGCTGGGCCGGCGGGGTCTCGGTGGAATTTGGCACGAGGAGGATTCTCTCCTACGACGAGGGTACGCTCGCGTATGAGGAATTGAAGCGAAGGGAGATGCAGCGCGGCTGGCTCTCGTTCTCCGTCGGCTCGACGTCGATCCTGCGTCCGGTTCTCGCCTACACCCGCGTGCGGTCAGGATTCAATGATCCGGGAGCTGCCGATAACCTCGACCTCGTATCGGTCAGCATGAGCCTGCTTGACCGTTCCTTCGTGGAACGGGTTCGCCTGAACTCCGGTGAACGAGTTGAAGATATGCCGGTCGGATTCGGGATGGGAGTGACCGTCGGAAAGAACTTCCGGCAGCGCGGGATCGGCGCGACAGACTATGTGGCGCAGCTGACCCTGCGCGAGGCTTTCCTCCTCTCGGAGTCAGCCTATCTCGGCATCAGTGCAAGTGCCCGCACGTTCTGGGGCGGATCCCGGTCGGACGAAACGTTCCTCGATCTGCTCCTGGTCCATCACGCCAGGCTCTCTCCATACCAGACGCTGGTTGTGCAGGCGACAGCCTCTGCGGGGCTCGGGTGGTCGGGCATACGGCAGCTGTTGCTGGGATCCTCGACCGGCTTGCGCGGCTTCGACGAACAGGCGCTCGCCGGCGACCGGAGAATTACGTATGGGATTGAACAGAGGATGTTCACAGACTTGAAGGTGCTCTTCTTCCGGTTGGGGGCTGCCGCGTTCCTCGATGGCGGCACGGCATGGTCAGGCCCTCTCTCGCCCGTGGGGCGGCGATTTTCCCACGCCGCCGGAATCGGACTTAGAATCGAAAATACAAAGGTTCAGGGGACCGGCCTGATCCGGATCGACTGGGCATTCAATCTCGACGAGGGGAAACCGGGACAGGTGATTCTCTCAAGCAGCCTCCCCTTTAGCGCTTTCCTCGACCTGGACTGCGTTGCAGAGCTTTGGACACCCGATCCGCAGATTCGCTGAGCAGAATCCAGCCGCCTGACCGCTCCACTGCGTCAGAAATTTTCCCGCTTCATCCCCGCGAGAAAGGCGCCAATCCTGTTCTGGACCTGCCGGTACCGTTCCGAGCCATTAGCATACCTCTGCATAAGCATCGAAAATGCCAGCAGTTCGCCGTCGGCCGTCCGCACGTACCCGGACAGAGAGGATACGCCCGCAATATGCCCGGTCTTTGCATGGAGGTTCCCCTCCGCTGGTGTTCCACGCATGCGCCGGCTAATGGTGCCGTCCACTCCCGCCACGGGGAGAGAGCTGTAGAATGCATCGAACGTGGAAGAATCTTGCGTCATCCGCGTCAGCAGTCTTATGATGCTCGATGCGGATGTGAGATTGTAATGAGATAAACCGGATCCGTCCACCGCGACCATCCTCACGGTATCAATCCCGACCCCGGCCAGATACTCCTTCAGAAGAGTGATCCCGCCCCGGGCCGTTCCCGGCGGCCCCGATCGGACCGCGGCGACCGTTTTGAGCAAGACTTCCGCCGAGAGGTTGTCGCTTACCTTGTTCATGAACGTCAACGCAGAATCCAGCCGGTGCTCGAGAGAAAATACCCGCGTGGAAAGAGGTCGCAACGTATCTGCCTCGACGATCCCCACGGTGACCCCGCGTCTTCGCAGACCATCCGCGAACACAGTGGCACAGTAGAGCCCCGGGTGTACAACACTGAGGTATTCTCGCTTCTGACGCGCGGTCTTCGGAAATTCTCCGCTGACAGTAACAATATTATCCCCTCCCTGCCATCTGCGCGAGATATCCGGCGGTGAGGTGAGAGGAGTGTCGAGGACGGTGAGCGCAGTGTTCTCCACCGAAACATACGAGGTCTGCGGCAGCAGTGAGACGAGCGGTGGCTGCCCTGCAATGGGGGCTGGCTGAACGGTCACCTCAATGGCGTTCTGGTCAAGACAGAGAGGGGAGATGTACATCTGATAGGCCGCGGGCTCGTCATCCCATGACCATCCTTCACCCCAGCCAAGACTGTCGAAATAGCTCAGGTCGGCACGAACCCTCCACGGGAGAAACCCGCCCATGAGGGGAGCACAGACCGCTGCTGCGGAGTCAATTTCCCGTGAACTGAGGATCGGGTCTCCAAACCCTTTGATGGTGAGCGTCCGCTGCGAAGTATCCGCGAAGAATTCTGTTCGAAGAGGAAATGCCCTTCCGAGGGACGCAAGCGCCAGCGCGGAAGTGAACAACTTCTGATTGGAGGCGGGCGCAAAGAGCAGGTCAGAATTGAGATCGTACAATACCTCCCCGGTTTCTAACGAGACGATTTTCAACGCGGCATTGGACGGAGGGAAGAGACTGTCCACGAGAAGAGTATCTATGCCCAGACGGAAATCCTCATACGGAGACCGGGACGCGAGCGTAATCGACGAGGCGTGACCCGGCGGCGAGGGGAGCTCCCTGACCGCCGCGCACCCGCCGGCGAGGATGAGCAGGAGTAGACTGACCTGGCTGAGAAGTGTTCTATGCATGGCGCCTTCTGGTTGTGATCCTGTCAATGTACGATGAATTGACCCGGAATCTCAAGTCGGGGTGCCGGCAATTGCGGTTTGAGGCGAAGACGGCAGGCCTCCCCAAAGAGCGCGAAGGGGATCTCTCCAATTCCTTCTTTGAGCCTCTGCGTTCATACCCCACAGGTTCTAACGCAAAGACGCCAAGACTCCGCAAAGAGCGCGAAGGAAATTTCTCCAATTCCCTCTTTGCGCCCTTTGCGTACACGTTGCGCCTTTGCGTTTTATCCCCAAGAGAGCCCGCTCGCCATCAGAGGCTCCCCGGGATTCGAATACCGACTGAATTGGCCGGAATTTGATTGGCAGAGCGGATCTGGTTATATTATTTAGCTTAGAAAAGTCCGGCCCTATGGCCGGTTTCCCCATCGAGTAAAATGGTCTGATCAGGATGCTGAAAGCACTTCGCCATATTTTTGGCAGTAAACATGAGAAGGATGTCAAGGCACTTCGCCCGCTCGTGGCGAAGATCAACGATCACTACGAGAAGCTCCAGAGCCTCTCGGACGAGGAATTGAAGGGCAAAACCGCGGAATTCAGGTCCCGCCTTGCGGAGATCCTTAAGGGTACAGAAGACCGGATCGTGCAGGTGAAAGCGGAGCTCACTCCGGACACGGAAGGAGCAGCCCGGGAACGAATTCTCGATCAGATCGAGGAGCTGGAAGCTGAGAGGTCCGACCTGACGGACGATTTTCTCGACGAAATCCTCCCTGAAGCCTTTGCGGTTGTCAAGGATGCCTGCCGCCGGCTGGTCGGACGGCAATTCGACCTGCTGGGGAATAAGGTGATCTGGGACATGATCCCGTTCGACGTGCAGCTGATCGGCGGAATTGTCCTCCACCAGGGGAAAATCGCGGAAATGGCGACCGGCGAGGGAAAAACACTCGTCGCGACAATGCCCGCGTTCCTGAACGCCCTCCCCGGTCGGGGCGTGCATATCGTCACGGTGAATGACTACCTTGCCAAACGCGACAGCGTCTGGATGGGCCAGGTCTATGAATTCCTCGGCCTCAATGTCGGCTGCATCCAGAACACGATGGACTCCTTCCAGCGCCGCCGGGAGTATTCCGCTGATATCACGTACGGGACGAATAATGAGTTCGGCTTTGATTACCTCCGTGACAATATGGTTATCGACAAGCAGGACCTGGTCCAGAGGGAATTCTATTACGCCATCGTTGACGAGGTGGATTCCGTTCTCATCGATGAA
>DKBG01000295.1 GCA_002451155.1 Ignavibacteria bacterium UBA6906 | reverse complement strand
CCTGTCACGCGTTTCTGCGTCTCTTCGACGAACGCGTCAAGCGCCTGGCGCAGCGGGGAGAACCAGAGGCCGTTATAGATGAGGTTGGCGTATTCAATCGAGAGCTGGGATTTCATCGTGAATGTTGGCTTGTCGAGGGTCAACCGTTCGAGCTCCGTGTGCGCAAAATGGAGGACCGTCGCGGCCGGGGCTTCGTAGATTTCACGTGATTTGATACCGACCAGGCGGTTCTCAACCAGATCGATCCGACCGACGCCATGCGATCCTGCAATCGCATTCAGCTTCTCCAGGAGGGGCACGGGATCGAGCGGCTCGTTATTCAGAGCGACCGGGATGCCGCCCGCGAACTCGATCTCAACGTACTCCCCTTTCTCCGGAGCGGACACCGGGTCAACTGTTCGCTGGTACGCATCGGCTGGAGGCTCCACCATCGGGTCCTCGAGGACGCCGCACTCGATGGCGGTGCCCCAGATATTCTCATCGATGGAATAGAGATTCTCTTTCGTCGCAAGAACGGGAATGCCGTGTGTCCGCGCATATTCGAGTTCCTCCTCCCGCGATGTGAATTCCCATTCACGGAGCGGCGCGATCGATGTGAGATCCGGGGCGAGCGCGGCGACCGACACCTCGAACCGGACCTGATCATTCCCCTTTCCCGTGCATCCGTGCGCAACGATGGTTGCCCGCTCCTGACGCGCAATTTCGACAAGGTATTTTGCGAGCAACGGACGCCCGAGCGAGGTCGCCAACGGGTACGCCCCTTCATAGAGCGCGCTCGCCTTCAGTGCCGGGAACACGTACCCCCGCACAAATTCGTCACGCAGGTCTTTCACAAATGCCCTGGAGGCACCGGTTGCGAGGGCCTTCCGCTGGACCCCTTCGAGTTCCTTTTTCTGACCTAGATCCCCTGTCGCGGTGATGATTTCTGCGCCGGCGTGCTTCTCCTGAAGCCACTTCACCATCACTGATGTGTCAAGACCGCCGGAATATGCAACGACAATTCGTTTCGTGTCCATTATCTGCCCTCAATGAGTGATTGCTTGAGAAACGCTTCAATTCTTTCGGTCTTCTTGACTGTCCGCGGTATGACAAGTACCGTGTTGTCTCCCGCAACGGTTCCGAGAATGTCCCCGTAGCGCTGCACATCGATGAATTCGGCGACGGTGCTCGCAGCCCCCGGAAGGGTGCGGACCACGATCAGGGCTTCATTCGAATGAATGGCAACGACCTCCGCCCCAACCAGGGGCCTCAACACCTGAACCTCTCCTGCGGGCTGGAGCGAGTAGTGGCCCCCTTCGGGACCCACGACCCACGCCACGCCCAGGTCTTTCATATCGCGAGACAATGTTGCCTGCGTGACGCGGCAGCCGCGCCTGACGAGGTGACGGCGGAGGTCCTCCTGGCTGGCGACCCTGGCAGTCGCAATGATCTCCTTGATCGCGAATTGGCGTTCCTGCTTGGTCATTGCTGCGTGTTCCCGTCGTGGACGAGTTCGGTGCCTATCCCCCTGTCAGTAAAGATCTCAAGCAGGAGCGAATGCTTCACGCGTCCGTCAATCATATGCACTTTGTTCACTTCCGCGTCGAGCGCGTCGAAGGCCGAGCGCACTTTGGGAATCATACCTTTGCTGATGACCCCTGTCTCGATGAGCAGTTCCGCCTCATGCTCGGCGACGCTGTGAATCAGCTCTCCGTCAACCAGGATTCCTTCGACATCGCTCAGAAATACAAGTTTTTCCGCCTTCAGCGAAGCGGCGACGGCCGCAGCTGCTACGTCTGCGTTCACATTATAGACCTGCCAGCCGGCGTCGACGCCAATCGGAGCAATCACCGGCATGACCCCGTTTGCCAGCAGGAGGTCAAGGTAGGCCGTGTTCACATTGGTGATCGTCCCGACGAATCCCAGGTCCATCCCTCCCTCCCGGAAGGGAGCGACCCGAAGCACTCCCGCATCGATACCGCAGAGCCCCACGGCATCGCCGTCGTGCTGGTTAATGCGCGCGACGATTTCTTTGTTTGTTTTTCCCGCAAGGACCATCTGCACGACGTCCATCATCGCCGCGTCCGTGTACCGTTGTCCATTAACGAACCGCGATTCGATTCCCAGGCGGCCGGCCAATTCAGTAATCTCCTTGCCGCCCCCATGGACGATGGCGACCTTGACGCCAATCTTCTTCAAAAGGGTGACGTCCTGCGCAAACGTTTCCCTCAACTCTTCGTCGATCATCGCGGCACCGCCGTACTTGATCACGAACGTCTTTCCCTCATACCGCGAGATCCAGGGAAGTGTCTCGATTAGCACATCGGTCTTTGCGGCAAGAGTCTGCATTGCGGTCAGGTCCTGTAATTGGCGTTGATGGCCACATACTCGCGGGAGAGATCACAGGTCCAGAACGATGCTGATCCGGGGCCGCCGTTGAGCTGAACCCGCAGCAGGATCTCTTTCTTGCTGAGTATCTCCTTTGCCTTCTCTTCTGAAAAATCAATCCGGTAGTTTCTTTCCAGAATCGGGAGGTCACCGAAGGAGATTTCCACATCCGCGGGCCTGAAATCAATCCCTGCATTTCCCACCGCCGCCAGAATGCGACCCCAGTTGGCATCCTCCCCGTTGATGGCGGTCTTTACGAGGCTGGAGCTGGCGATCGCCCGGGCCGCCTTGACGGCGTCCTCCTCTGAACGTGCCCCGTTCACCTGAACCTCGACAAACTTGGTCGCACCCTCTCCGTCAAGCACGATCATTTTTGAGAGCCGCACACAGAGATGCTCCAGTGCTTCCGCAAAGTCTTTGTAGCCGGCGTCCTTCGGGCTGACAAGAACCCGGTTCCCCGCCAGCCCGTTCGCCAGCACAGCGAGCATGTCATTCGTGGAGGTGTCACCATCCACCGTAATGCGGTTGAAGGACCGGTCCGCGACGCGTTTCACCGTTTCCTGCAGCAACGGAGGCGCAATCGCGGCGTCGGTTGTGACGAATGCCAGCATCGTCGCCATGTTTGGCGCGATCATGCCCGACCCCTTTGCCATCCCTCCAAGCGTCACCGGAATGCCGTCCACCGTCACGGTCACGGCAAGTTCCTTCACAAACGTGTCCGTCGTCATGATCGCTTCGGCCGCCGCGGTGTGGGCTGTCTTCTGGAGCTGGCCTGCTGCTGATGTGATGCCTGCAGTGATCTTCTCGATCGGCAGGAACTGGCCGATGACTCCGGTAGACGAGACAAGGACTTCGCTCTCATGCAGGCGAAGCTGTTGCGCGGTGGCGCGGACCATTGTCCGCGCATCGTCCATCCCCCGATCTCCAGTGCAGGCATTCGCATTGCCGCTATTGACCACAAGCGCCCGGACAAACGGTGACTGTTCGAGTTGTTCCCTATCCACAAGCACCGGTGCCGCGGGGACCATGTTTTGCGTGAACACCGCCCCGCACGCAGCCGGTGCATCGGAGAGCAGCAATGCGAGATCTTTCTTGCTGCGTTTGACCCCGCAATGGATCCCGGCAGCCCGAAATCCTTTTGGCCCGGTAATACCGCCGCCACATTCCTGAATCATTCGATGACTCCTTCTTCTCGCTGACAAACAGAAACGGTGAATCGATCAGAGCAGCCCCGAGTGTTCGGGCAGCCCGAACATCAGGTTCATATTCTGAATCGCCTGGCCAGCCGCGCCTTTCACAAGATTGTCAATGACTGAGAGGATGATCAGCTGTCCCGTCCTTTCCTCAACCACGAGGCCGATATCGCAATAGTTTGTGCGCGCGACCCACTGTATCTGCGGGGCCTCGCGTCTTATCCTGACGAACGGGGCTGTCCGGTAAAATGCCTGATAGAGTTCCATGACCTCTGCACTTGTCGCGGAAGTCGTCAGACCCGCATGAATCGTCGTGTAAATGCCCCGCGTCAGTGGAACCAGATGGGGCACGAACGAGACTGACACCGGGCTGCCGCTAGCGGCACTCAGTACAGATTCGATTTCCGGAATGTGCTGGTGGCGGCCGACCTTGTACGCCCGGATGTTTTCATTGAGTTCACTGAAGCTCATCTCCACCGACGAGCTTCGCCCCGCGCCCGAGATACCCGACATTGAGGTGATCGTGATCCCCTCCCGCCGAATCATCCCCTGTCGAAGAGCTGGCAGCAGGCCCAGGATGGCACTCGTCGGGTAGCATCCAGGGTTCGCGACCAGCCGCGCACTCCGGATCTGCTCGGCGTTTACCTCCGGAAGCCCGTACACCGATTCCGCAAGAAGACCGGCCGCACCATGGGGGTGTGCATAGTATCGCTCGTAGAGCTCGGGCGACTTCAGGCGGAAATCGCCTCCCAGATCGATCACCCGGGCTCCGGCGTCGAGCAGCCGGGGAACGACGCTCATCCCCTGTCCGGAGGGGAGCGCCACAAACGCCAGGTCGACCTGGAGTCCCCTGTCAGGATCGAACTCCTCGAATGTCCCATCCACCCGCCCGGTCAGGGCGGGATAGACCGCATCGACGGCCTGACCCGCAGCGCTGTTCGCCGTCACGCTCTCCACACGAACGTCGCTCCGCGTCGAGAGCAGCCGCATCAGCTCCGCGCCTGAGTATCCCGACGCACCGACAATCGCCGCACGAATCATACACTGCCCATCGTTGACAATTTTGAGTTGCATAAATATACCATATTGTGTATTATTATGCAAGTCAAATTTCCGAGGAGCACCGGAGAGGATATGAGCCAGCAGGAACGCGAAGCCAGCGCCTTTTTTCGAACGTATAAGCGCCTCCCCATCGAGATTGACCGGGGGGAAGGCGTCACCCTCATCGCCCGCGACGGGACCAGGTATCTTGACCTCTTTTCCGGCATCGCGGTGAACGCCCTGGGGCACGCACATCCGGCCGTGCTCAGCGCGATCCAGGAGCAGGCACGCCGGTATATCCATCTGTCCAACTATTTCCTCCAGGAGCCGCAGATACAGCTCGCGGAACTGCTGGTGAAGTACGGTCGCTATCCGCGGGTCTTCTTCGCCAACAGCGGAACGGAGACTGCGGAAGGAGCCATCAAGATCGCCCGTCGGTGGGGCTCCGCTCGGGACAAGACAGAAATTGTCTCGTTCTCAAACGCATTCCATGGACGGACAATGGGAGCCCTTTCACTTATGGACCGGCCCGGATATCGCGATGGCTTCGGCCCGTTCCTCGAGAACGTCCGGATCGCTGAGTTCAACAACCCGAACGCCCTTCGCACAGCCGTCAGCACTTCCACCGCCGCGGTCATACTGGAGTTCATTCAGGGAGAAGGGGGAATCCGACCGGTCTCTGAGGAGTTTGTCGGCACCCTGGAAGAGCTCCGCAGCAAATTCGGATTCCTTCTCGTGGCTGACGAGATTCAGAGCGGCGTCGGTCGCACCGGGATGTTCTTCGCCTTCCAGCACTACCAGACAACTCCCGATCTGGTCATGCTCGCCAAGCCGATCGGCGGAGGATTGCCTCTGGGAGCTCTCCTTGCGACCCAGGCAGTCGCGGAGGTTATCGAACCGGGAATGCACGGAACCACGTTCGGCGGAAACCCGGTCGCGTGTGCGGCTGGCTGCGCGGTCATAAGGGAAATCATGGAGAACGGCCTCATGCATCGCGCTGCCGAGACGGGACGCTATCTCCGGGAGAGACTGAACGCGCTTCGGGAGGAATTCCCCGGTCTGATCCGGGAGGTGCGCGGGATGGGTCTGATGGTCGGAATGGAGCTCGCCGTAGAGGGCGATCCGATTGTCGCCCGGCTCCGGCACGATAAGTTGATTCTCCTCAATTGCACGGACAAGACCGTTCTCCGCTTCGTGCCGCCGTTAATTATCAGCGCGCGGGAAATCGACCTCGCCGTGCTTGCGCTGCGGGACGTTCTTGGAGGGTACTCCTGATCACTCCTCCGGCAGGGAGAGGGGGTGGATGCTCCACCCCCCCACACAGATCCCAATTCTGAAAAGAAATTCTTCTCCGTTTCGGCAAGATCCAGATCCAACCCTCCAAATCAACCCGAAACGTTGATTTTCACCCTTGCCGGGTTGGCATGCGAATTGCCTCCTTTCCTCCGATCCGGCAATCTGTTTCACGTCCCGCACAGGATATCATGTACGCTATTCTCACAAAGCAGGAAATTGCTCCGACCATTACCCGGTTCCAGATCGATGCCCCGTTTATTGCCCGCAAGCGGAAGGCTGGAAATTTCGTGATGGTGCGCCTCCACGAGGGGGGTGAACGGATCCCGCTCACCATCGCCGGGAGTGACCCTGTCCGTGGATCAATCATCATCATTGTCCAGGCGGTTGGCAAGACCACGAGGGAGCTCTGTGCGCTTCCAGCGGGCGCGTCCATTCTGGACGTGGTCGGCCCGCTCGGGAACCCGACGCCGATCGAAAATCATGGCCAGGTGGCATGCGTGGGCGGAGGCGTGGGAACTGCGGAGCTGTACCCGATTGCCACCGCGCTGAACGACGCAGGGAACCGTGTGCACACCATTATCGGAGCCCGCTCAAAGGAGCTTGTGATTCTCGAGCCGGAAATGGCCGCCTGTTCGGCAAGCGTCCGCGTGACAACCGATGACGGATCCTACGGCCGAAAAGGGTTTGTCACTGACGAGCTCAGAGACCTTCTCGACGCGAACCACGCCGTCCGGGCAGTGTATGCAATCGGACCGCTTCCTATGATGAAGGCCGTCGCGGAGCTCACCAGAGCCTATCGTGTACACACGCTCGTCAGCCTGAACACCATTATGGTGGACGGGACCGGAATGTGCGGCGGTTGCCGCGTCACCGTAGGTGGGCGGATGAAATTCGCCTGTGTGGACGGTCCGGAATTTGATGGGCACGAAGTCGATTTCGATGAGCTCATGATGAGAAACAGAAGCTATGCGGATCTTGAGCGTATGTCAGACGATCGTCACCGGTGCAAGCTCGCCGCAGCCGCCACGGAGGCGCACCCATGAGCATGCTGAATCCTTTAAAGCCCTCAGAGCGGATGAAGATCCAGCGCCAGGAGTCAATCGAGCAGCCTCCATCGGACCGAATGTCCAATTTCCTCGAAGTGTCTTTTGGTTTCGATGAAGAGCGGACAATTATCGAGGCGAAGCGATGTCTCGAATGCAAGACCGCATATTGCGTCGACGGCTGTCCGGTGGGAATCGATATCCCCGGATTCATCCAGCTGGTGCTGAAGAAGGATTACGTCGGCGCGGTCAACAAGATCAGGGAGGCAAACTACCTGCCCGCAATTTGCGGCCGGGTCTGCCCCCAGGAAACGCAGTGCGAGGAGCTCTGCGTCCTTGGGAAGAAACTCACGCCGGTCGCCATCGGGAAACTCGAGCGCTTCGTCGCTGATTTCGAAATGCGCGGCAACCATTTTGCCCCCGCGGCAATCGCCGAGCGCCGACCCGAAAAGGTGGCCGTGGTCGGCTCTG
>DKBG01000184.1 GCA_002451155.1 Ignavibacteria bacterium UBA6906 | reverse complement strand
CTCCTTACCACAATTACGATTTCAAAGTCCGGCTCCCGCTCAACCCGGTACTACCTTCTCGCATATCCGGGCGAGCGACCCATTCTGGATTTCTCTCTCATGCCTGTGGATGGCGCCAACCGTGGGATTCGCATCACCGGGATATACTGGTATGTCAGAGGGATTGATATCAGGGGAGCGGGTGACAACGGGATGCATGTGAGCGGCTCATACAACATCATCGAATTCTGCTCCTTCTACGAGAACCACGACACCGGTCTGCAGATCAGCAGCGGGGCGAGCAATAACCAGGTCGTCAATTGTGACTCCTACCACAACGTTGATCCGAGCCAGGGCAACGCCGACGGATTTGCCGCGAAGCTGGATGTCGGAACGGGNNGGTGGCAGTGATGACCGGACACTCCGGCATCACGTCGTCCTCCGAAACTGCGTCGCATTCGACAACCGGGTGAAGGGTTTCGACCAGAATAACGACCGGGGGTCCATGACGCTCTACAATTGCACCGGCTACCGGAACGGGACCAACTACTCCATTCCTGGGCCGATAGACACGGGGCAGACGCTAACGGTTGTCAATTGTGTCGCGCTCGGGAGTTTCGGGGTCCTTGGCTCATTTGCCGTGCAGCAAACGAACAGCTGGTTGCCCCCGTTTTCCGTGACCGCTTCGGATTTTGTTAGCATCGACACGGCAGGTGTACGGGGTCCCCGCAAAGTTGACGGGAGCCTGCCGGACGTATCCTTTCTGCACCTGGTCGAGGGAAGCGATCTGGTCGACGCGGGCACGGATGTCGGCATCCCCTTCAAAGGCCTCGCGCCCGATCTGGGTGCCTTTGAAAGCGATCCTCCGACAGGTATTTTGCCGGCAGAACACGTTCCTGCAAGGTTTTCAGTTCTTGGGAACTACCCTAATCCGTTTAACCCATCGACCACGATCGCGTATGAGATTCCGGGATCAGGCCTGGTGACGATCACGATCTTCGACCTGCTCGGCCGGCGCATCCGACGACTGGCCGTAGAGCAGAACGCTTCTGGCCGGTACCAGGCCGTCTGGAACGGAACCGACGACGACGGCAGGGGTGTGTCGTCGGGGACCTACTATGCAACCATCCAATATCGCGGGGTGCGTTCTGCCCTGAAAATGCAACTGCTCCGGTAAATCGTCCGCATGTTCCATCGGAGAAGAGCAATGCCTCGATACAGGCTCCTTCTCGAATCCGGGATTTCACATCCCGCATATCGCTCTATCCCGCTCCTGCCGCAGGTCAATTCCCGGGAATGCCGCGGGAGCGCACCTCCCGTCGCCCGAATTGTTCCCTCGTTGAACGACCGACGCCCACGCGAGAACTGTGCAGAGGGCTTGCGACATTCCACGCCAGCGTTCCGCGTCCGGTCTGTGCATGAAATGTCTGCCGTTGCAGGACGAGAGGGCCCGAATGCCGTGGAAACGGTCAGAGAAGGCGTTGCATCTCTCGCAGTTGAACGGAATTCGAGAGGGGAGATCGGTCAATGCGTCCTTCCGCTCGCCAAGCGGTCCCCTCGCGCAGGGGTTGGAGGAATGAGCCGGGTCGTTCTGTCCTTCCCTTGGAAGACGGCGTTGGTTCTCCTCACCGGGGTTCTCATTTCTCTTGCCGGCACCGCTCACGGTCAGACAGCCGGCAAGCTGTCGGGGAGGGTGGTAGACTCCGAAACGGGGGAGCCGCTCGTCGGGGCGAACGTTTTGATTGCCGGGACGACTATGGGCAGCGTGTCCGACCCGGATGGGGTGTATTTCATACTCAACGTACCCCCAGGGCGATACGACGTCCAGGCATCGGTCGTGGGGTACCAGAAAGTCCTCCAGAAGGGGGCGATCGTGAACTCTGGGCGAACCACGACGGTCAACTTTGCCCTGTCTGCTGAGGCGGTTGCGCTCCAGGAAGTCGTCATTGCGGCGACACGGCCCGATGTGGAACCGGAAAAGACAAGAACCAGCGAGATTATCCGCTCTGAGGATGTCCAGCTCATTGCGGGGATACGGGATGTGGCAGATGCGTTGAGTCTCACGGCCGACATCACCGGCGGGCACTTTCGCGGGGGCCGGACGGGGGAGGAGCAGTACATGCTGCAGGGCATGGGAATCACCAACCCCCTCGACAATTCCAGCGCGTTCAACCCTATCATGAGCGCGGTCGAGGAAGTGGAGGTGATTACGAGCGGTTTTGGCGCGCAGTACGGAAACGCGCAGTCAGGTGTCGTGAATATCTCGATGAAAGAGGGGAGACGGGATCGCTGGACCTCGCGAGTTGAAGCACGCATGCGTGCGCCGGCCGTGAAGCATTTCGGGCCGAGTGTGTACGATCCCGAGGCGAATCCGTACCTGAAGTTCCTGCTCGATCCGGGAGTCTGGAAGGGTGGTGGTGAATCGACCCGATATTACACACAGATGGCGGACCAGTTCGACTCGTTTTTTGGATTGGACACGAACGCACGGGTTCAGGTGGCCTATGCGCTCTGGCGGTACCAGACAAAGCGGGATCTGGGGCAGACATACGGGAATGACATCGATAATTCGATCGAAGCTGCAACGGGCGGTCCCGTCAGTAACACGATGCGCCTTTTTATGGCGTTCCGGTCCAACTCGTACTGGCCGGTCTTCCCGGCAGAGGAGCCGGATCTCGAGCGGCAGCTGATGGGGAATGTGGTCGCGGATCTTGGCTCGGGCGCGTCGCTCCGACTGTCGGGGGCGTTTGCGCAGCAGACCCGAAGCATCTTCCCAAGCGAGAATTCGCTGGGATACTACAACTGGCTCTGGGACCTCCTGATCTCGACGCAGCGACGGAAGACCACCAACACGCAAGCGGGCGTGCGGTTTACGCAGACCCTCAACCCCCGCACCTACTACGAGATCAAACTGAACTCTCTCTTTACGAACACATTTCAGGGCTCTCCGATCTCACCCGATTGGATGTTTGCCGAAAACCTGGGGCTTCCCGAGACAAACTATTCCAGAATGATTGCGGCAACTCGGACAGGACCCGACCGTTTTCGGGTCGGGGGCGGGAGCGATGCATTCCGGGAGGAAAACACCACCACGATCTCCCTGGAAGCGACCATGACCAGCCAGGTAACCAATGCACACCTGTTGAACGGGGGTCTGCAGCTGACCAGCTATTTCATCGATATCAACAACCGGTCAAATGTTCGGAACAATGCCGAGGGGATGCAGCTCACGCAATACTCTGCCCGACCTTACGAAGCGGCGCTCTATCTCCAGGACAAGATGGAATTCCAGGGGCTTATTGCCAACGTGGGCCTCCGATTCGACCTCTGGGCCGAGAACACCCGCTACTACACGGACCTGTTCAGTCCCTACCGGGTGTTCACGTCCGATTCGACCTATGTCTACGACAGCGAACTCGCGCCAACGGCCGACTCCCCCATCCTCGGCCGGCTCCAGCCGCGCGTCGGGATTTCATTCCCCGTTACGACAACGACGGTGTTCCATCTGAACTACGGCTCGTTCATGCAGCGCCCATCGTTCCAGTATGTGGTCGCAACCTCTGAGAGCCAGGCATCGGGGCGTCCGAACACCTTCGGCAACCCCAGGCTTGAGCCGCAGACCACGAACAGCTACGATGTCGGCATCATGCAGGGTCTTGGGGCGGGATTCACGCTGGATGTGAGCGGGTATTACAAAGATGTGAAGAACCTCATCCAGTCCGTTATTTTCACTGACCGGGGCGGGAGGACCTACAACACGTATGCGAATCGGGATTATGCAGACATCAGGGGTTTTCGAGTTTCATTGAGCAAGCGGCGCGGGGCGCTGATCGGGTCGGTCAATTACCACTTCAGCGTGGCGACCGGCAAGAGCAGTACGCCATTCAACGCGTCTCCAGCGTATCAGGAGGAGCCGAACACAGGCGAGGTCATTCAGAATTTGCAGGACGTTCCGATCGAGGATATTTTGCTGGACTTTGACCGTACTCATAACCTGGTCATTAATATCGGCTATCTCACTGGGGACGAATGGGGACCGGAGCTCTTTGGCGCCCATCTTCTTTCCGATATTTCGATTTCAGGGACATCCTACATCCGCAGCGGCCAACCGTACACCTACTCCATCGGGGTCAAGCAGATCAACAACATGAGGACTCCGACGGAGTACACCACCAATCTGAAACTCGCGAAGAAGATCAGGAACTTCTTTGGCGCGGACATGACGGTGTACGCCGAAGTTTTCAACCTCTTCAACGACAGGATCCTGAACTACTCCTATATCTTTGACCAGTCGAATTCCAATTCTTCCTTTAACATCACCAGATATCAACTGAGTCCGATCGATGCGCCCAATGGCATCCGGTATCTGAACGCGTCGAATGCGGCACCGTTCCTGGTCGATCAGTCGTTCCTGATCTATGAGAATTCACCCCGGTCGTTCAACTTTGGGATCTTGATCGAGCTATGAACACCCACCGCCGATGGCATAGCGTACAATGGGGCGCGGGGGTCGTCGGCGCCCTCCTCCTCATATCCGCGACGCTTCCTGCGCAATCACGACGCTATGAGATACACTCGAGAGGGATGCTGCACCAGACTGTGTACAACACAGGGGAGCTCGGCCGACCCTACGACGACGGCTCTAGCGGAAGCACTCCCAATGTCCCTTCGTTCGAATGGCCCGCCCGGTCTTCGGTTAATATCGACGGAACCCCCTATCACGGTCAGTACA
This sequence comes from Ignavibacteria bacterium UBA6906, assembly GCA_002451155.1. GTDB lineage: Bacteria > Bacteroidota > Ignavibacteria > UBA10030 > UBA6906 > UBA6906. The sequence continues at coordinate 2,120 of DKBG01000184.1, read as the reverse complement.
ATTCGTTCGGGGCAGGGTTCTATGTTTTTGCGACAAAGAACCTGGATTCTTCGAGCCGATACACGGATATGTGCGGGGCAGTGTCTGACAATGACGGCAACGCGGGTGTTGTCGAGGGCGTGTATAGCGAGCCGCTTGCTCTCTCCCGCACCGAAAACTATCCAGTTCTTGCGGATGGGTCTCTCAATCCTGCCTACAACGCTGACGAGGCCGAAGAAGTCATAGTCTCCCGCTGGAAGGCGCTCAACACGGGGTTGACAATCACGCGGACCAGCCGTGCGTGGAGCTACCCCGACTATGATGACTTCATTATCTATGAGTATGAGCTGGAGAACACGTCGCCGGATACGCTCACCGATATGATCGTCGCCTGGGGATATTCGCTCGCGGCGTCAATGTTTGGGACGGAGCGGGTTTTCAACCGCTGGTCGGAGGCGGATTTCCGCGCGCGTGATCAGTTTGCCCGGTACGACCTGATGCGATACATGACCTACAACCACGACAGGACCGGGAGTCCGGATCCCCAGTATTTCTCCCAGTGGGCGGCAAGCGGGAGATTCGGCGGCGGGCTTACCTCCCCTCAGGCAGTCGGGGTCATTCCTCTGCATTATGACCACGGCCACCTGGCCCTGCGAGGGGAAACCAACGCGTTCGTCGCGCGGTCGGACAACAGATACGTCTGGGACACGAGCAACAAATTGAAGCAGCCGTATATCAACCGGTACGAAAACGGAAACCTCTATCCATCAAAGGTCGGTAACTACGGATTTCTCGATTGCATCTCTCAGCGAAAGACCGGCCCCGTCCAGAACATAGGGACGGATGCCGTCTATTTTTCACCCTACTGGTGGGGCAGAGCCAAACCCTCGTGGACGATCGGATCCCGGCAGCCGGTCGGACATATCTACGGGTTCGGTCCTTATACACTCCGCCCGGGCGAGAAAATGACAATGGTGGTTGCAGAGGTGGCGGGCTTCGGCGCCGGCGTTCCAGCCGACAGCGTGTACACGGACCTCGGGGGAGGAGCGGGGAGTGACGGGAACGATCCCGATCCGGGATTGCACCCGGTGCCGAGCCTGGGGGCGGAGATCAGTTATCTTGCCGCGGTTACACCCAACGGACCGTCGTCGACAATGGGGAGCACCTATTTGCAGCATTATCCGCTTCCTTCGTACGTGAATTCGAATGTGGTTTCGATTCGTGACGTTGCCGACCGCGCAATCCAGATGTACGGCGGCGGGGTACTTGTGAAGCACGATACTGTCCAGTTCGAGCCGAAAGACACACCAACGCCGGGCCTCTATCAGGTCACCATCCCCTTCCCGGCGCCTGCTATCCGGGTGACGAACACCCCGACCGCCCGGAACAGGATCAGCTGGAGCGCCGCGGTGGAGACATTCTCCACCCCCCGGTTGAATGCCGCCCTGAGCCATTACGAAGTTCTGCGTGCCAACCATCCGCTGGATCGCTGGGTCCGTCTCGATAGCGTCGGCATCAGGGATCCCCGGTACTACAACAGTGTGGGGTCATCGTATGAACTCGAGGATCCCTCGAGCACACTCCTCGAGTCCTACTACTATGCTGTCGTCTCTGTGGATCTCCTCGGGGGCCGGAGCGGAAAGACCAATATCACATTGCACGAAACGCAGCTGCCGGCTGCGTCCACGCTGGAGCATGTCTATGTGGTCCCCAATCCGCTGATCATGACTTCGGGGTATACAGGGGCCTCCCCCGGGGGCGACATAAACGACCGGATCGGATTCTTCGGACTTCCGAAACGGGCGACGATCAGGATCTTTTCATACAGCGGGCAGCTCGTGAACACGATCGAGCACAATGCGGATATGTATTCGGTTGCCTGGTATCAGGTGACGCGGAACAACCAGATGCTCGCCTCAGGCGTCTACTTCTTCACCGTCGATGACGACCAGGGTAACCGCGTGCAAGGCAAATTCGTTGTCATTCATTGAGACACCTGACGTGAAAACGACGACAGTCATGAACCACATTCGCATCTGCTGTATCGCAGCAGCACTGGCCCTGATCGGGCAATCTGCGCCAGCGCAAAAGGTCGGCACAACGTCTATGCAATTTTTGAAAGTCATGCCGACCGCTCGTGG
>DKBG01000225.1 GCA_002451155.1 Ignavibacteria bacterium UBA6906 | reverse complement strand
GCCTCCAGGGCATCCACCTGGTCGGTCACTCTCATCGCGCCGATTTCGGCGGTAATTGTGGCGCCGACCTTCCCGGATAGGACGAGTGCTGTCAGGAGGGGCGTGAGTTCGAGCAGAACTGACTTGATGACCAGGCCGCCGACAACTGATCGGGGAATCCATGCAAAAAGCTGGTAGGCAGACTGAACGGCTGTTACCATCCCGACAAACGTGGACACAAAGACGACGATCGGGATTGAATCATTCCCAATCTGGATCATCTGGATAAGGAAGTTCCTTGAATACTCCCTCGCATTGCCAAAGTGGCGTACAATCCACCAGATCAGGCCGCAGTACCTCCCAAGGTGCTCAAAAGACGCGAGTGTTTTCCGGCCCAGAGCGGCAAATAGGCCCTCGAGGCGGGATTCTGCATGGCCGGCCGGTATGGTGGATATTGCCATCAGAGGTGTGAGGTAAGGAGGTTGAGGAGAGAGATGGAACCCCAAGAGAGCCTCCTGAGTGAAAAATATTGAAAATCAAAGAGAGAGAAGCAAACCGGATCCTCCGACTGCCGCGATGAGCAGAGTAGGAATCATACTCTCGGCCAGAGGTCCGCAGACTCCCCCATATTGGCCGGAAGTGTCGTGAGAGAGCTCAGTGTTCAGGTCCGATCCACTCCGGCGGGCTATCTCGGTGTGCGCACTTGACGACGGGCGACCCGTGTGAACGGATCTGAAGCTCAATCCTGTGCGTTGGAGGATATCGGTCCCTCCTTGGTCCAAAAACAGTGCTGAAAGCGAGAGTCCGTCCACATTCGCCCGGGGGCAAGCACGGCTCGCCAAAGATACTCCCAAGGGATTGCAACTGGGATATTTTTGTGTGCCGGGTGAGTCCTATCTGGCGACTGGGCACGCTTTTTCCCCCTTTGGGGGAACAAAAAACACCTTGTCAACGTTCTATATCTTTGTCTGCCTGTGAGATGGGTCGGGGGAAGAGGCATTGACAGACAGTAGGGATTTTCGTATACAGGACTGCTTCTCTAACCCGTTCCATCTGTTCTTCTAATTGAAAGTAGAGCGACCCGATGCCAGGCCGATATCTGACCCCTGTACCCATTCTGAGGTCAACCGGGCCGCTTCCCACCCGATCTTCACTCAGAGTTCACGACATCGCATTTCCCATCCCGATCAGGTCAGCCACTTCATTCACCCGGCACACGCGAGCGGTACACCGTTTCGGTCGGGTCGGAGATCGCTTTTTTCATTCTGATGCTGGACTACCCGTTTCAGATCGATTCTCCCCTTTGTCTGAGTTGAGTGCGGATAGGACAAGATCACCCATTTCAAAATAGCACGGAAAGAGCTGAACCCATGCGGGAATATCATTCTTCTCTGAACGGCCCGACGAGGCTGATACTCCTTCTCCTTGTTCTGTTCTGCAGCCTCGTTTCGATTGCCGAAGCCCAGCGGAAATCCATCAAGCAGTATGTTCATCAAATCTGGACGACCGCGAACGGTCTTCCCCAGAACTCAGCGTCAGATATTATCCAGACCAGAGACGGATATATCTGGTTTGCCACGCAAGAGGGGATGGCCCGGTTTGACGGGATTGAATTCACCGTGTTCGACCGAACCAACACCCCGGAGCTTGATGATTCATGGGTTGTCCGCCTGCAAGAAGACAGGGAGGGGGGTATCTGGATCCGGCCAAATGGTATCGCTCCCAAGCTTGTTCGCTATTTGAATGGTGTATTCTCAACGTATGATACGACAAACGGTTTGCCTAGTACTGACACGCGTGCCTGGGCCGTTGACTCAACAGGAGCAGTCTGGATTGGCTCGACGGGCGGACTCAGCCTTTTTCAAGACGGGAAATTTACGAAGACGTACACCTCCCGTGACGGACTGCCCGCGGATACTGTCTTTTCCGTTGCCGCTGATCGCCAGGGGACAATCTGGATCAGCACTCCGAGAGGATTTGCCTGGCTCAAGGACGGCAACATCGAGAGACTAACGGGCCGGCCGGACTTCCCTGATACTTTGATTTTTCGCATCAACGACCTCCCCAACATCTATCAAGACACCCGCGGCACGGTCTGGATGGATGGTCGGGACAATTTGATTTCGTACGACGGTACTCGCTTCACGCGGTATTCAAAAAAGAATCTTTTGCCGAACAGGGTCGTCAATGCCATTCATGAGGATCGAAAGGGAAACATCTGGTTTGGCACAAACGGAGGATTGAGCCGCTATGCAAATGGCAAGTTCACCGAATTTGCTGCGTCGACTGACCGAGATGAGAACACCATTCTTGCGATTCGTGAGGACCATGAGGGAAGTCTCTGGCTCCTTACCAACAAAGGAATCGCCAGGTTTGCGGCCGGAAAGTTTGAGAAATACCAGAATTCGGACGGCCTCACTGACGACGCTGTCCAGGCACTTCTTATCGACAAGGAGGGCAGCATTTGGGTCAGCACATTCGGCGGTGGCGTAGAGCGGTTCCGCGATGAGAAGTTTGTCACGTACTCCTCCCGAGTTGGACTGAGCTACGATAACGTTCAGTCGGTTGTTGAAGACCGAAACGGCTCGATCTGGATCGGGACGACGTTTGGAGGGCTCAACAAGCTCGCGAATGGTGTTATCACCGTGCTTGGTACGCGCGACGGCCTTCCCTCAAATGACGTGAGAGCTCTCGCCGAGGATGAGGACGGGAATATCTGGATCGGGACGACCCGAGGAGTCTGCACTTACAAGAATGGTCGGATTGCAGTTCTCTCGAAAATCAAGGACGGGACTCCGGATGTTCTTGGGAATGCGTTTGGTCGGCGCAAATCGGGAGAGTGGCTCGTCGCATCTCGAAATCGTGTGTATTCGTACCGCGACGGAAGATTTGCATACCTATTTACTGTCGACAGTCTCTCTACCAACCGGAATTTCATAAATGGTCTTTTTGAGGATAGTCGGGGAACCCTTTGGGTCTGCAGTGTGGGTGGGACCTATTGGTACCGGGGAGATTCGTTGGAGAAGCTCGGGGAGAAACAAGGATTCCCGGGCGGCTGGGTGATGGCCTTCCATGAGGACCCCGACGGGTCGATCTGGCTGGGGGCTTCCAACCATGGGATCCTGCGATACAAGGATGGAGTGTTCAGCGCTATCTCTCCGAGGGAGGGCCTGTTCGACTATACGGCTTATAACCTATTGGAGGATGATGCAGGATATCTTTGGATGTCCTCCAACAGGGGAATATTTCGTGCGAAGAAACAAGAGTTAGTCGATGTCGCTGATGGGAAATCCTCCCGGGTGACCTGTTCGGTATACGGCACGGCGGACGGAATGGAATCAAGGGAATGCAACGGTGGGTATTCGCCGAACGGTTGGAAGACCCGAGACGGACGCCTCTGTTTTGCCACGACGAAGGGCCTGGCCGTAGTCAATCCGGCGGACATTGAAATCAACGACGTTCCTCCCCCAGTGGTGATCGATAGATTTCTCGTGGAAGGAGATCGCCAGACCGGCTCGACCCCGATTCAAGTGGCCGCAGGGAAGAACCGGTTTGAGTTCCATTACGCGGGGATCAGCTTCATCGGGGCCGAAAAGGTCACATACAAGTACCAGCTCGTCGGTCTGGACAAAGACTGGGTAGATGCGGGAAACCGGCGTGACGCGTACTATACACATCTCGATCCGGGTGAGTACACATTTCGAGTGATTGCCGCAAACAGCGACGGTGTCTGGAATGAAACCGGCGCGTCGATCGGATTTGAGCTGAAACCGTATTTCTACCAGACAGGCTGGTTTCTCGGGCTGGCCATATTCGCGTTCGTAACCATAGGCCCGTCCTTCTATTTCTACCGGATGCGCAGTCTGAAGAGGAAGAAAGCCGAACTCGAGCATCTTGTGCAGGAGAGGACGGGGGAGCTCCAGCAGACACTCAACAATCTAAAGGATACCCAGAACCAGCTCATCCTTTCGGAGAAAATGGCTTCCCTCGGTCAGCTGACGGCGGGGATCGCGCATGAGATTAAGAATCCTCTGAACTTCATAACCAATTTCGCAGTTCTGTCGCACGATCTCACGAAAGATCTGCGTAAAGAATTGTTGGCGGAGAGAGACCGGGTGGATCCTGCGCGGGCGAAAGAGATCAGCGAGCTCCTTGACGATCTCGAGCAGAATGTCGGGAAGATTAACGATCACGGCAAGCGTGCTGACAGCATCGTCCGGGGAATGCTCCTGCACTCCCGCGGAAAATCGGGAGAGCGGCTTGAGACGGATCTCAATGCACTGCTCGCGGAATATACGAACCTGGCGTACCACGGCATGAGGGCACAGGACCAGTCCTTTAATGTGAAGATTGAGACCGACTTCGATCCCTCCGTCGGAAAGGTCAGCGTGGTGCCACAGGACCTGAGCCGGGCGTTCTTGAACATTGTCAACAATGCCTGTTACGCGGCGAATGACAAGCGCAAAACGGCCAAGAACGGGTTCACGCCCGTCGTCCGCGTCAGCGCAAGAAACGTGAACGGTTCAGTAGAAATCCGCATCCGGGATAATGGGAATGGCATACCTCTGGCGATCCGGGAGAAGATCTTCAATCCATTCTTCACCACGAAGCCTGCCGGGGCAGGAACGGGGCTGGGTCTCTCCCTGTCATATGACATCATCACTCAGGAGCACAAGGGTGAGATCCGGATTGACACTGAAGACGGAGAATTCACCGAGTTCATTATCATGATTCCCCGCAACGGGGGGAACGGAGGCCCGGCATGAAAATAATGATCGTGGACGACGAAAAGGATGTTGAAATCCTGTTCCGCCAGCAGTTCCGAAAGGAAGTGCGCGAAGGTCGGGTGCAGCTCTGCTATGCGTTTTCAGGAGAAGAAGCGCTCGACTATCTTGAGACCGTGCAACCGCCCGACGTGGTTTGCATCCTGTCAGACATTAACATGCCGGGCATTACCGGCCTCGATCTGCTCAAGGTCGTGAAGGAAAAGTATCCGAACATCCGGGTTTCGATGATTACGGCGTATGGGGATGAAGTGAATTTCAAACGGGCCATGTCGACCGGTGCGGAGCACTACTTCACCAAGCCAATTGACTTTGAGGAAGTGAAGAAGAACGTCCTGGATTCGGGAGATAACGGGACCCATGATTTGTAAATCGTTTTACTAAAGGGTGTACGAATGGCTCCAAAGATTCTCGT
>DKBG01000098.1 GCA_002451155.1 Ignavibacteria bacterium UBA6906 | reverse complement strand
GAATTGTCCTCCGAGTATCCTGTTCATAATCAGGACCGGAAAGAAATCCGGGGAGTTTCGCGGAAGGCCGATTGATCCGATCCGAATCTCCGATTGCGCCGCACCGGGGCGATGGATCAGAACTTTCTCCGGGTTGCAGGGAGGTCCCACGGGTTTCCTCTCACCATCCTTCTTGTCGCCCTTCCAGTGATCCAGAATCGGCGCGAGGAATGTTTCGATCTCACCAGGGTGGACCGGTCCGACGAGGATCATAGATGCGCCTGCTGGCCGGTAGCGGCGGTCAAAGAAATCTGCCACATCCACTTGAGTCAGTCTCTTTACGGAGTCTTCCGTACCGCCTGCATCGTTCCCGTAGGGGTGGGAGGGACCGTAGAGAAGTCTGTACAGCGCGAGAGTGGCGATGCTCGACGGTCGGTCCATCTGTTGGAGAATTGCCGCCAGACGCTGCCGCCTTGCCCGTTCAAGTTCGGTTGCGGGGAACACCGCGTCGCTGAGTAGTTCAGCCAGTATCCCGACAGAAGGGCCTGCGTGCCGGGCAAGAAACGAGACTGCGACAGAGGCGCCGTCATATCCAGCTCGGCCTTTGAGTGACGTCCCGAGACCTTCCAGGGCGCTGGAGATTCCCAGGGCATTTTTGCTCGATGTGCCAGCATCGAGCAATTCCGCAACCATTGCCGAGAGACCCGGGAGGGTACTGGGTTCTTCAATGGACCCCGCCTGAAGCACGATGGAGGATGTTACCATAGCGAGATCGTGGCGCTCCACGATCCGTATGTCAAGCCCGTTTGCACATGAAACCCTTGAAATCGCCGGAAGCGTGAAGATTTCCGCGGAGCGCGGGAGCGGCCTGTGAAGGCGGTCTGGAGTTCTGATTTTGGTCCGGTTTCGGTCCTCGGCGGATAATCGTTTGGGCATTATGCGCCTCCTGCGGCCGCAAGTCCCGGCTTCCCCTGCGGGACGACACTCAGCGTCACTCTCGGCGAATCCAGGAGTCGTGCAGCTGCCTGCTGTACGTCATGCGGACCGATCTCAGCATAGCGTGAGAACAGTCTGTTGTAGTTTTCTGCGTCCCCCGTAAGCAGGATGTGGGTAGCGAGCCCGTTTGCCCTCTGGTACGCCGTGACGCGACTCTCGACGTAGTGCACTTCAGCCGCCGTCAACGCCGCGTAGAACTCTTCCTGCGTGAAGCGTCCGCCGGCCGCGTCGCCCAATATGGATTCGATGTTCTCTTCCAGGGCGGACAAAGGGGTGTCCGGCCGCGCAGTGGCCACGATCCCTGTCATCCCTGCCAGCTCCATCCCATCCTGGTACGCCACGACGTCTTGCGCGATCTGATCTCGATAAACAAGGGATCGGTGGAGGAGCGAATTTCTTCCCACGCACAGGAGATTGGTCAAGAGGTCCAGTACCGCATCCTCGCGGGTGTTTCCCCGCGGGCCATGCCAGGCGATGTAGACGCGGGGCAGCCGTACGTGATCCTCCATTGTCATGCGGCGGGATGAGGCAAGGGAGGGGTGAGCGCTCCGCACCGGTCCCGGGGCCAGGTTGGCCGGCAGTGTCCCGAAATAGCGTTCGATCCACCTGAGCGTCTGTTTCCGGTCAAAATTGCCGGCGATGGAAACGCACGCGTTTGCAGGCGAGTAATACGTCTGGAAGAATCCTTTGACGTCGTCGAGTGTCGCGGCTGCCAGATCCTCCATGGAGCCGATGACCGGCCAGCTGTAGGGATGGGAAGCGGGGAAGAGCGCGGCGGTCAGGACTTCATGCGCCCTTCCGTAGGGCTGGTTATCATAGTGCTGCCTCCGCTCATTCCTGACCACGTCACGCTGATTGTCCAGCTTCTCCTGTGTCAGCGCAGGGAGGAGGAACCCCATGCGGTCAGATTCGAGATAGATCGCCAGCTCGAGGTGGGTCGCCGGAACCACTTCAAAATAGTTCGTCCTGTCCTCGGATGTCGAACCATTGACGGTGGCTCCAATTTCCTGCAGAAGCCTGAAGTGTTCTCCGTCCGCGACGTGGGCGGAGCCCTTGAACATTACATGCTCGAAAAGATGGGCAAATCCGGTCCGGCCCGGGGACTCGTTCTTTGAACCGACGTGGTACATTACGACCAGTGCCGCGAGGGGGGCGGAGAGATCTTCGTGGAACAGGACGCGCAGTCCGTTGGGAAGCTCGATCTGCTCGTAGGCGACCCGGGGGAGAGGTGGTGTTATCATCTTTCCAATATGAGGAATTTCCCATTTTGTTTCAAAAGTTTGTACAATGACTCTACGGGGAACACGTGAACCGGGGGCATTCCATGGTCCGATCGACTCTTCTTCTCTGCGGCTGGCTGGCCGTGCTGCCTGTTCCTTCATCGACGGCTCGACCCATTCCGGGCGGGCCAGCGGATTCTATCGGGGTGATTCTTGCACAGGTCTCTCCGGATTCAATTGAAGCCAGCATACGGACCCTGCAGGGATTCGGCACCCGCCTCTGGAGCTCCAGCAACCGTGACTCGATCGCCAGCTGGATCCTCAGTCGCTTTGCGGCCTCAGGGGTGACCGATGTCCTCATCGACGAATTTCTCTATACCGGCACCTGGCAACTGAACGTGATTGCGACGATCCCCGGTACATCGGTTCCGTCGCAGGAAATAGTATTCGGAGCACACACCGATTCCTACACCGGAACTCCCACCGTCGCGCCTGGCGCAGACGATAATGCGTCTGGAGTGGCTGCTGTTCTCGAAATTGCGCGGGTAATCATTGCATCCGGATACCGCCCCGCCTGTACGCTCCGGTTCGTCGGTTTCGGCGCCGAAGAGGTCGGTCTCTATGGCTCCAGGGACTATGCCGCCAAAGCGCGGAATGCAGACCGGCCAATTATCGCTATGTTCAATTTTGACATGATCGGATATAGAAATCCTGCCACCGTCGACCCGGAGTTTGAGATCATCTGGTACGAGAATGCCCGCTTCCTCGCGACACTCGATTCGGCGATGGCGCTGATGTATACCCCGCTCGTTCCGGTCAAGGACCAGACTTCTTACAACCGGAGCGATAGCTTTCCCTTCTACCTGAACAACTACCCTCCGGTCTTTCTGCACGATGGTGGGGCGAGCCGTGCATACCATACAGTGTTCGATATCATCGATTCACTCGATATGTCGTACGCCGCCGACATTACCCGGGTTGGTCTGGCCAGCGCCCTGACCCTTGATCTCCAGGTGCGCGATGGACCGGCCCCCGGTGATCCCCTCCCGGCTGTTTTTTCGCTTGAACAAAACTATCCCAATCCTTTCAATCCCGGTACCAGGATTCCCTATCGCGTCAGCCAGGCGTCGAACGTCACCGTTCGTGTGTATGACATGCTGGGCCGGGAAGTGGCGACGCTGGCTGACGGATGGCACGCGCAGGGAAGTTACTCGGTAGCGTGGAATGCGGGGGCACATGCGGCAGGTGTCTACTTCTGCCGGATGCAATGGGCTGGAGGCAGCGCAACCCGGCGGATGGTCCTTCTGCGCTAGGGTCAAGCCTTCGACGTATCCGAAATGCTTCACCGGACATGCGTCGTGTGTCTGCATATGGATCGAAGGTCGATCGTAGAGGTATGCTCTCAAGCGGGTAGTCGGGACACGGTGAACGAACGTGAAACGAGACATTCGAGGCTGTTTCAATGAAGCGTGTCAGGGCGGCACTCGTCTTCTGGGCGACACTCAGTATCTCGTTGAGCGCCCTTGTTGCTCCGGGATGTGGCCCCGACCGGCTCGCATATCCCTCGACGGGAAAGACGCTCGCCTACACTCCCGGCACCCCCGATTTTGACCTCGAGATTTTTGAAGATGCAGACTCGACCGGGAGCCAGCTGAATCTCTCCTTTAGAATCCCACATTCTTCTCTCGTCTACGTGCGGAACGGACAACGCTTCCGGGCGGAGTACGAGCTGCGAAGCCGCGTCATCCCCGATACTGATTCTCTTCAGTATGTCGACGATCTGACCGTCGACTCACTCTTTACCCGGCGTGAGGGCGATCGGAGCGGGGAAGAGCTCTTTACTCGGCGCTATCGCGTGGACCCGGGAGAATATCGTGTGGAGGCGACGCTCGAAGATAGAAATACCGGCGGACGGACTGTGCGGGAACAGCGCGCGACAGTCTTTAGTGTTCTTGATGGATGTGCCCGATTCTCACGGCTGCGGCTCTATCGAACGTCGGGCGGAGTTCGCGAACGATATCTTCCGTTCCATATTCGCGCGGGTGCAGACACCATCGAAGCCACAGCAAAGGTTTTCAACACCGCAAATCTGGGCGGTCATACCGTTGCCGCGACGCTGATTCGCTATCCCTCCGATTCCAGCGTCGCTTCCCCTCCATTCTACTTTTCGCCCACCACCTGGGCGCTGGCCTACCGCGGAATCGCATTTGAGAAGCCCGAAACCCTCTGGACCAGGGAGATGAAGGTGGGGAGGGATTCGGCGGAGCTCCTGAGATTTTCAGGAATGCTCCTCCGGCGAGGGCTCTACCAGCTTGGCCTTTCGGGGACCTCAATGCCATGCGGCGGCGGCAGCGAACCGGCGAGCGTCTCGAGACAGTCTTACCTCTGCATACTGGGTCCCGATTTCCCGCGGCTCCTTACGATTCCGGATCTCATCGAGCCTCTTGTGTACATTGCCACGCCGGCGGTGTATGAGGAGCTGCGTGATACTGGAGACACCGAAAACCAACGGTTGCTCTTCGAACGGTTCTGGCTCAGGGCGGGAAGAAGCGAGGTTTCAGCGCGGAATCTCATGAAGCAGTACTACACGAGGGTCGAGGAAGCAAACCTCCGGTTCTCCGCCTACAAAGAAGGGTGGAAGACTGACCGGGGAATGATCTATGTGGTATTCGGACCGCCGGGATATATCGACTACGAATTCCGGAAAGAGATATGGGTCTATGACATTGGAATCCGGTTCATTTTTCAGCGCGTCACTCCTTTCAAGCCGGATGAGCCGTTTGAGAATTACCTGCTCTCGAGATCGACCGCATACGAATACTACTGGGACAGAGCAGTCGCCCGATGGAGGAGCGGTGATGTGTTCTGACTGCCGAATCTGGGGGCGGGAGCGGCATTGCTTCGTCCCCCCATTTTGGGTATCTTTGTCCTGATGAGGATCGGTTCGATCAATATCGACAGGGGTATTTTGCTCGCCCCTATGGAAGATGTCTCTGACCTTCCGTTTCGGGTGATCTGCAAACGGCTCGGGGCGGACATCGTCTACACCGAGTTTGTGAATTCGGACGGCCTGGTGCGCGGGTCGGCGAAAACCCAGAAGAAGATGCTCTTCTGGGAGATGGAACGCCCCATCGGGATCCAGATCTATGGGGGAGACATCGGGGCGATGGAGGGCGCTGCACGCCTGGCGGAGAGCTTTCAGCCCGACCTTATCGACATCAATTGCGGCTGCTGGGTCCGGGATGTGGCATTGCGCGGCGCGGGCGCGGGCCTGCTGAAAGACCTCCCGAAAATGGAGAAGCTAGCCTCCACCGTCGTGAAAGCGGTGAACACGCCCGTTACGTTGAAGACAAGACTCGGGTGGGATGCAAACAGCATCCGCATCGTTGATGTCGCACGAATGTGTGAACAGGTTGGAATTCAGGCCCTGACAGTTCACTGCCGGACGCGCGACCAGGGCCATAAAGGGGATGTGGATTACAGCTGGATCCCGAAGATCAAACAGGCAGTGTCTATCCCGGTAATCGTCAACGGCGATGTCGTGACTCCCCAAAATGTACGGGATGTGTTCGATTCGACCGGTTGTGACGCCGTCATGATCGGACGGGGGGCAATCGTGAATCCCTGGATTTTTCAGCAGTCAAAGCACTTCCTCTCCACCGGAGAGTTGCTTCCGGAGCCGTCCCTTGAAGAGCGTGTAGGTCTTCTCAAGGAGCATCTGCGCCTCGCGGTGGAGTATAAGGGGGAGCGAGTGGGAGTGATCGAGCTGCGAAAGCATTACGCCGGGTTCCTCCGCGGTCTTCCTCATGTGTCAAAAATCAGATCCGAGCTCATGCAGCTCACCGAGGCCTCTGCGGTCCTTGACCATCTCAGCAGGTTCCTGGAGTACTACGCTCCGCCTGCCGGCACACCGAATCCCTACACGCCGACGGTGGCCTGATCCCTGTTCGCCAAGTGCCCGTCTCCACGGGCGATTTGCCCCTGGACTATTCCAATGGCTTTGACGGCGGAATTATTTTGCCTGGTAAATGGTTGTATCCGTTAGGTGCAGGCGGCTAGTTAAAGGTTGTCATTGGGCAGTGAATTGTGTATTACGTAGTCCCTAGTACCTTTCTGATGTGCCTCGTCATTGAGTCTGCAGGTCCAGTAGGGATGTTGTCGGTTGTGTGTACTCCATCATCCATTTTCAATTGGCTTCTTTGTGGCGCACATCCTCTCCATTGGCACCGCGAATCCGCCGAACAGATACTCGCAGCGGGAAATCTACGACATCTCCACCAGATATTTCCCCTCTTACAAAAACGCCCGGATCGAAAAGATCTTCATGGGGAGCGATATCGACTTCCGGCACTTCTCGTTCGACAGCCGTACCTTCGTTCCGAACGAGTCTGCCGATGAACTTCACGCGCGATTTGCGGAGCATTCTGTGCGGCTGGGGAAAGAGGCGATTCTCTCCTGCCTGGAGGGGAGCGGACTTACCCCCGCGGATGTTGATTTCTTCGTCGGCGTGTCCTGCACCGGATATCTCTGTCCTGGTCTTTCGGCTCTCCTGATCAAGGAGCTCTCGATGAAGAGTTCGGTTCAGCGCGCCGATCTTATCGGTATGGGGTGCGCAGGCGCCATGCCCGGCCTTCAGCGGGCGTTCGACTACGTCAAGGCGTATCCGACAAAAAAGGCCCTCGTCCTGACCGTGGAAATCTGTTCCGCCTGCTACTACGTTGATGATGATATTGAAACGGTGGTGGGGAACGCCATCTGCGGGGACGGAGCGGCGGCCGTGATCGTCGGGAACCACACTGCAGGCGCGACTCCCGAAATCGTCGGGTTCGAAACATACCTGGATCCATCGTTCATCCATACGGTCGGGTTCCAGTTCCGCGGAGGCAAACTCCGTATCGTGCTCTCAAAGGATATTCGTAGCGTCGCCGGGACCCTCGCCGCCCGGGTAATCGATTCGCTCCTGGAACGACAAGGCATGACGCGTGACGATGTCGATCACTGGATTATCCACTCCGGTGGCCGAAAGGTGATCGACAGCATAAAGAGCGCGGTCGGTCTCACTGAAACCCAGCTCCTCACGAGCAGGGAGGTATTGAGGAATTACGGAAACATGTCTTCGCCGACCGTCCTTTTCGTTCTCGACCGCACCGTCAAGGACTCCTCACCACGGTCGGGGGAGACCGGCCTGATGCTAGCGATGGGGCCGGGCTTGGCTGTCGAAGGCGCTCTCCTCCGCTGGTAGTCCGTCTCAACACAACACCCGTTGCCAGTCCCAGCCATCAAGTCTGTTTGGTTGAAACTCAGAACCCCGTTTTGTAGCTTAGATGATCGCACACGGAGCGGCCGTTGATAAGCCTGTCCTTCTGCCTCCGACCACGTCAGGACTCCCGGAACGTTGAATCCGATTGATAAAAAGAGGATTGTTGAAATCCTTGAAGAGATGGGGACTCTCCTTGAATTGCAGGGCGCGAATCCGTTCAAATCCCGCGCATTTCAAAATGCGGCCCGTGCCGTGGGAGGAATTTCGCGGGACATCGGAACCCTCGTGGAGTCCGGTGAACTGCTTGAGGTAAAGGGGATTGGCAAGGGTATTGCACAGGTCATTACAGATCTTGTGAAGACAGGCAATTCGAAGGACTATGCCGACCTGCGTAAATCCTTCCCTGACGGGCTTCTCGAGATGCTTCGAATCCAGGGGCTGGGCCCGAAACGTGTAAAAATCCTTTATGAACGGTTGAAGATCAGAAGTCTCGATGAACTTGCCCGCGCCGCGGCCGGTGGCACGCTTGCCACGCTGGAGGGATTCGGAGAAAAGACCGAACAGAATATCCTCAAGGGTATCGAAGCGCTCAAGAGCAGAGGAGAGAAGATCCTCTATCCCCAGGCCGCTGAACCGGCGGAACGCATGCTGGAATATATGAAGGGCCAGAAGGGCGTCATCCGCGCCTCGCTCGCGGGCAGCATCCGGAGAAGAAAGGAAATCATTGGAGACATAGATCTCCTCCTCAGTTGCCGGGACGGCCAGCAGGTGCGCCTGATGGACGCGTTCGTGAACGCTCCGGGGATCTCGTCTGTGGTCGCGCATGGGGAAACCAAGTCGACGGTGCAGCTGGAGAGGGGGATAAACTGCGACCTGCGCATTGTCAGCGACGCCGAGTATCCGTTTGCCTTGAATTACTTCACCGGCAGTAAAGAACACAATGTCGAATTGCGCGGGAGGGCGAAACGCTACGGACTCAGCCTGAACGAGTATGGCTTTTCCCGGCTCGGGACGGAGACGAAGCGGGGGAGGGGGAAAAGGGCGGTGAAGTGCGAGAACGAGGCGGATATCTACAGGGCGCTCGATCTTCAGTACATCCCCCCGGAGCTCAGAGAGAACCTTGGGGAGATCGAAGAGGCGGAGAAGGGCACGCTCCCGGCCCTCCTGGAAGCGAAGGACATTCGGGGCACTTTGCACTGTCACACGACGTACAGCGACGGAGTCAACACACTCGAGGAGATGGTTGACGCGGCGAGGTCGCTCGGATGGGAGTACCTTGGCATCGGCGACCACAGCAAAGCCGCGGCATACGCAGGAGGACTCTCGGAAGAGAAGGCGAAGGCGCAGATCAAGGAAATCGACACGCTGAACAGCCGGCTGAAGGGGTTCAGGATATTTGCGGGAACTGAGTGCGATATTCTGACGAACGGAGATCTGGATTGGTCCGAAAAAGTCCTCAGTCTTTTTGAGTACGTCGTGATTTCCGTTCACAGCGGGTTCCGGATGTCCGAACGGGAGATGACCAGGCGCATTGTTAAGGCGCTCAAGCACAAACGTGTAACAATGCTCGGCCATCCGACGGGGAGGTTACTCCTGTCACGCGACGCGTATCCGGTCAATATGTCCGAAGTGATCGCAGCCGCGGCGGACTACGGGAAGATGATTGAATTCAACGCTCATCCGATGCGTCTTGACCTGGACTGGCGGCTCTGCAGGTACGCAAGGGAAAAGGGAGTTCTCATCCCCATTAACCCGGATGCACACAATACCGACGGCTTACGTGATGTCTCCTACGGTGTGGGCATCGCGCGGAAGGGGTGGCTGACGAAGCACGATGTGCTTAACACCAGGTCATCGACAGAATTGGAAAAACTCTTCTCGGGCAAAGGATAGAGGTAGAAAATGCGCTTCGGTCGAAACTGGCTCGGTATTTCGCTCATCGCCCTCGGTCTGCTCTTTCTTCTTGAGACATGGGGCGTCTGGGATTTCGGACAGTTCGTTCATGTATGGTGGCCGCTTATGTTTATTCTCTGGGGCGTCTATCTGCTGCGAAGGAATTTCGCCGTGTCGAAAGGGGCGAGAAATGTCGGCGCTGGCGCACCATCGACTGGTTCGATGAGCGACGAATCCGTGTTTGAGGAGGTGAACGCCGTCATAGCATCGAAGGATTTTGCCGGTGGGAAATTCTCGAGTGTATTCGGGAGCGTCCGGCTTGACCTGACCTCGGCGGGACTTGCGCGGGGGGAGCATCTCCTTTCGGTGAGCACGGTTTTCGGGAGTATCGTGATCCTTCTCCCGCGCGATGGAGCATATTCCGCCGCGACCTCGACGGTGTTCGGCGAGGTCGAGATTGAGCAACAGAAGAGGGGTGGCATGCTGGCTGATCTGCGTGTGGAGAGTCCTGACTTCCACACGGCTTCAGCGAGAATCCGCATTCGCACGTCAGCAGTGTTCGGCCAGATCAGGATCGGGAGGGGCTGATGCCTGTCGTTCGATTCATACCTCTCGGCAAATCACGGGAAATACGCGCCGGTGCGACAATCCTTGCGGCTGCAAACCAGGTCGAGGTGCCAATCGGACAGTCCTGCAGCGGGGATGGCATCTGTGGCTGGTGCAGAGTAACCGTGGTAGAGGGGATGGAGCATCTGTCGCCTCCCACACCGCTTGAAAAGAAGTGTATGGAAACCAACAGCTTTTCCCTGAATGAACGGGCCGCCTGCATGGCAAAAGTCAAAGGCGACGTGACCGTCACAGCTACCTACTGGTGACATGGGAAGATTCAAGCGACACATCTTTGTGTGCGTGAACGAACGCCCCGCCGATCATCCGAAGGGCTGCTGTGCGTCAAAGGGGTCGGTGGAGGTGCGTGATTTCCTGAAGGCGGAGCTCAAGAAACGGGGACTCGCCAGAGTGGTCCGCTCGAACAGCGCTGGCTGCCTTGACGCCTGCGAACACGGGATCGCGATGGTCATCTACCCGGAGGGGATCTGGTACGCGAAAGTGACGCGCGACGATATTCCTGAAATCATCGAACGCACGATCATTGGGGGGGAGGTCATTCAGCGCCTGCTGCCTCCGGATCCCCGCTATAAACCTTCGTTTCTGCAATATCCGCAGCTCGAGAAGGGCGAATAATCCCGGGGGTGGCGGCCGCCTCCTGAATCGTGACGGGTACCAGGAATGCCAGCACGGTCAGAATCACACGCAAAGACAAGAATCCCGGCGTCTGTCGAGGATCTCGCGGCACGCCGGGCGCGGGCGCGCGCGGTTTTGAGGAAACTGCGAAAGGAATTCCCTGAGGCGCGCACCGCTCTTCTTCATCAGAATCCGCTCCAGCTCCTTGTTGCAACCATCCTTTCCGCGCAATGCACTGACGAGAGAGTGAACAAGGTGACGCCGGGACTGTTTGCGAAATATCCCGGCGCCGAATCCTTCGCGAATGTCAGTCAGGTTGAGCTTGAGCAGGAGATTCGCTCCACCGGTTTCTACCGGATGAAGGCGAAGAATATCATCGCGTGTTGCCAGGCGATCGTCGCCCGCCATGCGGGGAAGGTTCCGGACTCCATGAACGATCTGGTCGAGCTTCCGGGAGTCGGGCGGAAAACTGCGAATGTTGTTCTCGGACAGGCGTATGGCCTTTCTTCAGGCGTGGTGGTGGACACGCATGTTCACCGCCTCGCGCGCAGGCTTGGCTTCACGGAAGCGGATACTCCTGATGCGATCGAACAGGACTTGATGCGAATTTTCCCTCAGAAGGAATGGATCGACGTCGGAAGCATTCTCATCCTCCACGGCCGCCGGACTTGCCAGGCAAGAAAGCCGAAGTGCGGTGAGTGCGGAGTGAGCGCGATCTGTCCTTCGGCCAACATCCTCCTCTCCAAGACCCCTCCACATCGCAGCCGCGCGTAAGAAGATTCGTCGCGCACGCGAGCAGCTCCTGTTGAGTTTTTCTACGCTTGCAGTATTTGCATTTTTAAGAAGTCGATGCGCGTTGCTTCCCAACGTTGCGAACTCTCCGCGTGCAACTCATTCATTGACTGTTGAATTAGAATGAATTGAGCACTCCCCCGGTGGCATACCATCTGCATTACATTGAACACATCTGTGATTCCGAATACTCTCACCGGGGTGAGAATGCAAATTATCGACCATTCGTCGCTTGATGATCTGTTTAGATTGCTGGGCACGCGCGGGTACTCTATCATCGCTCCCACCATCCGCGACGGGGCCATCGTGTATGATGAGATCGGTACCGCCAGCGAGCTTCCCGCCGGATGGACCGACGAACAGGCACCGGGTGAGTATCGCCTCCGGCGCACGGACGAGTTCACTTTGTTCGGATATGTAGTCGGACCGCATTCCTGGAAACGATTCCTCAATCCTCCGCGTGTCACGCTCTTCACCGCTCAACAAAGCGGCAGGTCGTTTGAGGTTGAGGGCGAAAACGGTGCCGGCACTCGCTATGCGTTTGTCGGGGTGCGGTCCTGTGAGCTGAACGCGATTCTTATCCAGGACCGTGTGCTGGTGACAGGTCCCTACACCGATCAGCGGTACGCCAAAGCCCGGCAGGACACGTTTATCGTCGCGGTGGATTGCGTCCATGTGGGGGAGAATTGCTTCTGTGCCTCGATGAAGACCGGACCTGAAGTGAAGGAGGGATTCGACCTTTGCCTCACGGAGATCTGCCACGAAGACAGTCATACGTTCGCAGTCCGGGCGGGAAGCGCGGCAGGGGAAGAACTCCTTCGAGAGCTTGCGCCGCGCGAGGCCAGGAATGAGGAACTGGAATGGGTGAGGGAATCACTGTCTGCCGCCGCGCGGAGCATGGGGCGGACTCTAGAGACGACTGAACTTCCCAGGAAACTCAACGAGAACTTCGAACACCCCCGCTGGGATGCCGTCGCGAAACGATGCCTCGGCTGCGGCAACTGCACGATGGTNNGATCTGGAGGGGGACAGAGCGGAGCGGATACGACGGTGGGATTCCTGCTACGCCGGTGACTTCACAAAGATCGCGGGTGGGAACATCCGTATCACTACCCGTAGCCGGTACCGTCAGTGGGTGATGCATAAGCTCTCGTTCTGGGTCGATCAGTTCGAAACTTTCGGGTGTGTCGGCTGCGGTCGCTGCGTTACCTGGTGTCCCGCGGGAATTGACATTACGGAAGAGGCGACGGCTGTTGCGGAAAACGTCACCGCGATGCCCGCTGCATGAGGCAATCACGTTGTGTCTCACCCCGCACGGGCCCGGCTCTTTTCTGTACGTTTGCTCTTCTCCTGAGTCTGAGCGCGGAGATCCATCTGGACGTCAACGTGTGATGTTTGAAGAGAACGTTCAGGATTTGATACCATCAAGGAGGCTGCCATGGGAACGGAAGATCTGACACAAATCCTGCTCCAGCATCCGTTCATTCAGGGGCTAGGCGAGGACCATCTCAAGACGCTTATCGGATGCGCCAAAAATGTGCGCTTCCAGGAGGGAGAATATGTCATCCGTGAAGGAGAGGCGGCATCCAAGTTTTTCCTGATCCGGACAGGCCGGGTTGCCCTGGAGGTGGAGGTCAGCGGACATGGAGGGCTTCGGATTCAGACCTCCGGGCCGGGTGAGGTGCTCGGCTGGTCCTGGCTGATCGCGCCGTATCGGTGGCATTACAGCGGAGTTGCCGTGGCGGATACCCGCGCAATCTCTCTCGATGGAGAGTGCCTGAGAAAAAAGTGCGAAGCGGACTCATCCTTCGGATATGAAATGCTCAAACGTCTCGCGGAGGTGATGGAACGACGCGTTGAAGCGACCCGGATGCAGTTGATCGACATGTATGGACTGACAACAACCGGAGGCCATAAATGACGCTCCGGTCAGCGTCACCGGCAGACGTAGACGCCGTCGATCCGATGATCACGAATCCCGTTCCGATCCGGCGTGTAGTCTGGGAAAATGATGATACGTTCACGCTCACGCTCGATATCCGCGACGCGTTGCCTGCGTTCAGCTTCCTCCCTGGCCAGTTCAATATGCTCTACGTGTATGGAATGGGGGAGGTGGCGATTTCGATCAGTTCGGATCCCGGGAAGAAAGGAACGATAGACCATACGATCCACCGGGTCGGGAGTCTGACCACGGCACTCGCGCACATGAAGCGTGGGGATATGATCGGGGTGCGCGGTCCCTTCGGATCGAGCTGGCCGGTTAATGTTGCGCGGGGGAAAGACGTCATCATCGCGTCAGGCGGTATCGGACTTGCTCCGTTGCGGCCGGTGGTATATTCGATCCTGCGTGCCAGAAAAGACTATGGCCGCGTCATCGTTCTGTACGGCGGCCGGAGCGCGCTTGACCTCCTCTTTCGGGTTGAGCTGGAGGAATGGGGGAATAACCATGAGGTGGAAACCCTCGTGACAGTGGACCGCGGTGATTCATCCTGGAAGGGACACATTGGGGTGGTTACGGGGCTGCTTTCCTACATCAAACTTGACGCACGAAACACCGTAGCGTATGTGTGCGGGCCGGAGATTATGATGCGATTTACCGCCGATGAGCTGGAGGCCCGGGACATTCCCGTTGAGAGTATCTATCTCTCGATGGAGCGCAACATGAAATGCGCAATCGGGTTCTGCGGGCACTGTCAGATGGGACCGACGTTTATCTGCAAAGACGGACCTGTCTATCAGTTGCCGCAGATTCGCCCTCTTCTCGACAAGAAGGAGCTGTAACATGCCTCCAAGACGACCGAAAGTCGCTGTGTTCAAGTTCGCATCATGCGACGGCTGTCAGCTATCACTGCTGGACGCGGAGGACCACCTTCTTGCCGTCGCAGACGCGGTCGAAATCGCGAACTTTCCGGAGGCAAGCAGGAATGTCCAGAGAGGTCCCTATGAGATCGGGCTGGTCGAGGGCAGTATCACGACGCCGCATGACGTTGAACGGATCCGTTCCATCCGCAAAATGTGTAAGGTGCTCATCACCATTGGTGCGTGCGCAACCGCAGGGGGAATCCAGGCACTCCGGAACTGGAAGGATGTCAAGGATTTCACCCGGTTGGTCTATGCCTCACCTGAGTACATCTCGACTCTCGACCGCTCAATGCCGGTTGGGTCATACGTGCACGTCGATTTCGAGCTCAGGGGTTGTCCTATAAACAAGATCCAGCTTCTTGAGGTGATCAACGCGTACCTCAACAAAAGGAAGCCAACCATCCCGACGCATAGCCTCTGCATTGAGTGCAAGCTCCGCGGCACTGTGTGCGTGATGGTGGCTGGCGGGGAGGCCTGTCTCGGACCGGTTACCCAGGCGGGCTGCGGTGCCATCTGCCCGGCCTACGCCAGAGGATGCTATGGATGCTTCGGACCGATGGAAAGCCCGAACCCTCCGGCGCTGAGCATCCGGTTCGCTGAACTTGGATTGACACGCCAGGATGTAATGCTTCGCTTCCGCGGGTTCAACGCCTACGCTGAAGCATTTCGCAAGGAGAGTGAAGCGCATGAAAAACCGGGTCATTAAGGTCGACCAGCTCGCCCGCGTAGAAGGTGAGGGCGGGGTCTTTATTCGTATTGCGGACGGGAAGGTTGCCGAGGCAAAGCTGAAGATTTTCGAACCCCCCCGGTTCTTCGAAGCGTTCCTGCGGGGGAGGGACTACAGTGAGGTCCCGGACATCACGGCCCGCATATGCGGGATCTGTCCGGTCGCCTACCAGATGAGTTCTGTGCACGCCATCGAGGAGGCCTTCGGCCTGACGGTGGAGGGCCAACTGCGTGAACTGCGGCGGCTGATCTATTGCGGGGAGTGGATTGAAAGTCATGTCCTCCACATCTATATGCTTCATGCCCCTGACTTCCTCGGTTATGAAGATGTTCTGGGGCTCGCGAAGGACAAACCTGAACTGGTCAAGACAGCCCTCAGGATGAAAAAGATCGGGAACGATATCGTCGCCCTGCTGGGCGGGAGGGAAATCCATCCGATCAGCGTCAGGGTTGGAGGCTTCTACAAGGTTCCCAGAACCGCCGAATTGCGCGCCCTCCTCTCCGAGCTTGAGTGGGGGCGGGATCGGGCCGTGGAAACAGCCCGCCTCACTGCGACGCTGGAGTTTCCCGGGTTTGAGTTCGACTACGAATTCGTTTCCCTTCGCCACCCGGATGAATATCCGTTCAATGGAGGAAGAATCGTTTCCTCCGGCGGGATGGATATCGCCGTCAAGGAGTATGAATTCCATTTCGAGGAGCGGCACGTTCCACATGCAAACGCGTTGCATTCGGTCGCGAAAGGAATCGGGCCCTATATGGTCGGGCCGCTGGCCCGGTTTAATCTGAACTTCGATCGCCTCACGCCGCTTGCCCGGGAGATTGCGAAAGAGATCGGCGTTTTTCCCCCGGTTCGAAATCCCTTCAAGAGCATTGTTGTGCGGGCAATCGAAACGATCTACGCCTACGAGGAGGCGATTCGCATCGTGGAGCAGTATACGCCGCCGGATCGCGCGTGTGTGGACGTGCATCCGCGCCCTGGCATCGGCTTTGGGGCAAGTGAGGCACCCCGCGGGATGCTCTATCATCGATACCGGATCGGAGACGACGAGACAATTCTGGATGCGAAAATTGTCCCGCCGACCTCTCAGAATCAGGCGACGATCGAGCTGGACCTGCGGCGGTTCGTGACGCAGAATATCGCCATGGAGAGGCCAGAGCTGACCTGGAAGGTCGAGCAGGCGGTCCGCAACTACGATCCCTGCATCTCCTGCGCAACACACTTCGTTACGATTCGCGATGAATGATATCGTCCTCATCGGCCTCGGATCGGAATATCGGAGCGACGATGCGCTCGGGCTCCTCGTCGCCCGGGAGCTCTCCCGTCGCGCTCCCGCGGGGATCCGTGTGCTGGAGGCGCAGGGAGAGCTTGTCTCGCTGCTGCACGTCTGGGATGGAGCCAGGTGCGCGCTCCTTGTCGATGCGTTGAACGCCCCTGACCCTCCCGGGGCGGTCATGAGGTTTGATCTCTCCGCCGCGGCCCTCCCGGCCTTTCTCAAAATGGCATCGAGCCATCTGGTCGGACTGGTTGAGGCGGTGGAACTCGCTCGCCAGCTGAAGCGCCTGCCACGCACGACGATTCTCTACGGCATCGTGGGGAAATGCTTTGATATGGGTACAGGACTGTCCGATTGCGTCGTCAAAGCAATTCCGGAACTGTTGCGGCTGATTGACGCGGATTTGCGCGTCCTGCACACTACGTAGGTCTTGGATTTTCCCCCCCGTTTGCGTATTTTTGCACGATGACACGCCAGCAGTCACTCGATCTCCTGTATGAGTACACGAAGACAGACAGCCTCCGGAAGCATGCGCTTGCCGTTGAGGCTGCAATGCGTGCGTATGCCGCGAAGTTCGGAGAGGACGAAGAACTCTGGGGAACAGTCGGGTTGCTGCACGACTTTGACTATGAAACCTATCCACAGTTTCCCGATCATCCTACCAGGGGCTCGGAGATCCTGAAGGAGAAAGGCTACTCCGAGGAGGTCCGGACGACGATACTCTCGCACGTTCCTGCAATGAACGTCCCGAGGGAGAGCCGCATGGCCAAAACCCTCTTCGCCTGTGATGAGCTCTGCGGATTCATCCTCGCGGTTGCCCTGATCCGTCCGCGCCGCATCCTGGATCTCGAGACCTCCTCGGTCAAAAAGAAGCTGAAGGACAAAGCTTTTGCCAGGGCCGTGAGCAGGGAGGACATCCTTCGCGGAACGGAGGACCTCGGGGTGCCACTTGATGAGCATATCGGGTTTCTGATCGGTGCGCTAAAAGGGTCGGCAAAGGACCTGGGCCTGGAACCGGGTGCCGCCTGAGTACTGTTTAATGGGAGTCAACCAGCCCTGGATTCGATGGAGAACCCCCTCACAATTTCAGTTGAAGAGCTAAAGAAAAGGCTCGATCGCAAAGAGGACCTCTGTATCCTCGACGTGCGGGAACAAAACGAATTCGAGTACTGTAATATCGGCGGTCTGTTGATTCCGCTCGGCGAGCTCCCTGGACGCCTGCAGGAGCTCGATGCAGAACGGGAGATCGTCGTGCTCTGTCACCATGGCAACCGGAGCTGGCACGCGACTCAGTTTCTCCTCCGTTCCGGCTTCAGCAAGGTAAAGAACATCAGCGGGGGGATTGAAGCCTGGGCTCTCCGGGTTGACCCGTCGGTGAAGCGGTACTGAGACCCGGAAATTCCCCGCTGTCGCGGAGGGGGGGATTCCTTGTTTTCCATGAAAAAC
>DKBG01000273.1 GCA_002451155.1 Ignavibacteria bacterium UBA6906 | reverse complement strand
AGACCAGATAACGATCATCGAGGGAACCACTCTCTGGGGTGACGGGACCTGGATCTACGCGGGAGAAGACAAGTATCATCCCGGGGACAGCAGGGATTTGAAGGGCCCGATCGCATCGATCCGCATGAAGAACTGGCGTCGGGGCGAGCAGGATTACGAGTATCTCTGGCTTGCCCGACAGGCGGGCCTTGACACGAAGGAAATCGTTGATCGTGTCGTGCCCCGGGCCTTCAACGATTATGGAGATGGTTTCACAGACCAGACGGGCCAGCCTCTCTGGGCGGAAAAGGGATACCAATTTGAGACGGCCCGCAGAAGTCTGGCTGATCTTCTGGCCTCGTCCGCAGGGAAACTCGACAATCCAGCGATGGCGGTCCATGTGTATCCTTCCGTGCTGCCTGAGGGCGGAGGCGATGTTCGGGTTACCTGGACCATTGAGGGGGCTTCCACCGGCGCGATAACCGCCATCGGAACCGTTGCCTCCCGGGGGTCAGCAAGCGTTAGGGTTGACACTACCACGACGTTTACGCTGGCCGTCGATGACGGGGGTGTGATCCGGACCAGGACTGCGGTCGTGACGGTAGGGGGGAAGGATGCGGAACCCGTGCAGGGGAATCTGCTGTTCAACCCGGGCTTTGATATCGGGACAATCGGGTGGACATTTCAAACAGACGGGACCGCGGAGTTCACCACAGTCTCGCCCGGATTTCAATCCGGCGCTTCCGCTCGTGTGGTCGTTTCCGAGATGGGAAACACCCTTTCCTTTTCACAGCCAGGATTGCCGGCCGTACACAATTCGGTCTATCGGCTCACGTTTGCGGCCCAGTCAAACCTTGGTCGTGCGGTTGATGTGAGCTTTGTCCGGGGTTCTGCCGCGGGCGTCTCGTACGGACTTCGGACCAGGAATTTTGACCTGACGCCCGACTGGAAAATTTACACCGTTGAGTTTACGAGCCAGAACGTGGCTGACACTTCGCATGATGGGACCCTGGTCTTCGATCTCTCGCCGTACGCCGTGTCTGATGTTGAATATCAGTTCGACGCGATTACGTTCGAGAGGATGTCCGCCCCGGTCGCGGAAGTTCCTGCAGATGCCCAGCTCGGCCAGAACTTTCCGAATCCATTCAACCCTGTCACCAGGATCCAGTACCGGCTCCCCGCGCTTGCACGCGTGCAGCTCAAAGTGTTCAACATGCTGGGTGAGGAGGTTGCGACGCTGGTCGATGGTCTTGTCGAGGCGGGATTGCATCAGGTGTTTTTCGATGCGTCGGCAGTCTCAAGCGGAGTCTACGCCTACCGGCTGGTCGCCGGAGATTACGTCGAGGCACGGAAGATGCTCGTCGTAAAGTAAGCCCTGGTCGTGCCCGGATGTGACGCCAATTGCGTCGAGGACAAAGAGAATGAGCCCGGACCTGGATCCGGGCTCGGACGTTTTGGGAGGCAGTGTCATGCCTCTGTTCGCCTGATCATTGGGGGGACGAGACGGGAGGAGCTGCCGGGGGTTGCCCGAATAGGCTGACCGTTTCGCTGTTGAACAGCACCCAGATTGTGTACACGCCGAGCGCCGTACCCAGCGGAATATGCAGGAGATCGAAGAATCCCACGATGATGATCAGGATCCGTGCCCATTCGCGGTATTTCAGGAGGCCGATCCCCCCGATGATTCCGGGAAGCGAAAAGAGGGTCAGGAGAAGAGCGACAAAGAACCCGATCACGCCGAGGATTGAAGAGACGCTAACCTGGAAATTTTCCGTGTCAGGCATCTGATCAATTGCCAGGCCGAGACCCGCAAGGAAGACGAGAACCAGGAGGCCTATAAGCAGACCGAGGCAGCTGTAAACGATGTGGAGAATTCCGACAATCCGGACATGCTTGTGCATTGCGAAGACCCTCTCCCAATGATCGGGGAATCCACGACTCGCCGACTTCTGTCGGTATACTGTAAGGTAGCGCCAGTTCTGCTCAAAGGCAAGGAGGGTCGGCCTTCGGCGGCTTGCGTTCCGCGCAGTGGGTGAGTATATTCACCGAATCAATCGTTCCCTCTTTCGCGAACTCATTCGGCGGTCGAATCCCTCCCCACGGCTATGGTGAACAAGCGAACGGTCGGTTTCCTCACTGGCTGCGCCCTTTTTTCCCTGATCCTCGTTCTCCCCCCCGCGGATTCCGTGGTCGCAGTTGCGGGATCGCTTGCTGCACAATCAAATGGGTCACTGGCGACCGGGGAGTGCGTCCGGTCCATGCAGTCGGTACTTGCCGTCATGGCGCTGATGGTTTCCTGGTGGATATCAGAGGCCGTTCCGATGGCTGCCACGGCGCTGATTCCGCTTGTGGCATTTCCGCTGCTTCGTGTCACGGGACTCCACCAGGGAGTCCCCGTACGCATGGATCTTCAACACATTGCTGTGAGCTACGCTCATCCTGTCATCTTTCTCTTCCTGGGCGGGTTCCTGATCGCCGGCGCGATGCAGAAATGGAAAGTTGACCGGCGAATTACGCTCTGGCTCCTTTCCCGGGGAAAGCTGGCGGATGACTCGAAGAAGATCCTGCTCGCGATTATGGGCGTCACAGCTTTTCTCTCGATGTGGATTTCCAATACCGCCACGGTGGCCCTCATGCTCCCGCTCGCTCTCGGCATCATTTCACTCGCGGGAGCGAAGCCCGGAGAATCGCGGTTCGGAACCGCGCTCATGCTGGGCGTTGCCTGCTCCGCGTCAATCGGCGGGATGGCAACGATCATCGGAAGCCCGCCGAACGGGATNNCTCACCGAGTATAGAGAACTTGGATCACTGCAGCGTGGGGAGAAACAGACGCTCGGGATTCTCGGCATCGCTTTGTTTCTGTGGGTGTTCCTGCCCTTGAAAAGCCAGCTCCTCCCCGGGTTCACGATCGGCTTTCTGGAATGGATCGACGAGTACACCGTGGGGATCCTTGCAGGCGTACTGTTGTTCGTCGTTCCCATGGATCTCCGTCGCCCCCGATTCACCCTTGACTGGTCAGTGGCCGGATTTGTTGAATGGGGGATCCTCATCCTGTTCGGTGGGGGGATAGCGCTGTCTGACGGCATGTTCAAAACCGGCGTCGCGCTCTGGATCGCCACCACTTTTGTGAACATCTTCGGGACTCCGTCGATGGTTGTCCTCATTCTTGTGACGATTCTTCTTATCGACCTTTTGACCGAGATTACCTCGAATACAGCCGTCGCGTCAATGATGGTTCCCATCGTCATCAGTATTGCGCGGGAATCAGGCGGGAGCCCCACCGCGCTCGCAATTGCTGCCGGAATGGCGGCATCACTTGCATTCATGCTCCCCGTGGCCACTCCGCCGAATGCACTCGTGTTTTCCACAGGGTACGTGAGTCTGCGGGATATGATCAAGGCGGGTGCCCTGCTGGATGTGATCGGGTGGCTACTGACGTTCCTGGTTGTTCTGGGTCTTGCCGGCTACCTGCTTGGTCTTTTCCCGTTGTGAGTGTCCACTTTCGGCGGGCACATGGCAGCTGTGTCCCTGACGTTTTGACGAGAAAGTGCGGACTTTAGGTGCTGCTGGGTTGAAACGCGGAGGCGCTTGATAATGCAAACGGCGTTCAGAAATACGCAATCCCCTGTTCGCCAGGCATTCGTGATTTCCTTGCGTCGGCCCCCCAGTATCTCGCCGGCAAAGCTCCTTTCACGGGTCACCGTCGCCGCGTCGAATTGAAAGCGGATGAGGCGAACCGACATGTTGATTTTCACTCTCTGGTTATTCAGATTATCAGATCAGAGTCCCACTCCAATTCCAGCCATCGTGTCAGAGGAGGGCCGTTCATGACCGCCGCAAAGAAGCCGCAAGAGCTCCACGGAGAGGTGTTCTATCCCACGCCCGAAGTGATCGCGCAGGCTAACGTCCAGGACGCCGAAGCGCTCCGCAATGAGGCAGCCAGAGATCTGGAGGCGTACTGGGGGAGGCGTGCGGAGGAGCTGGAGTGGTTCAAACCCTGGGACAAGGTACTGGACGACTCCAACAAGCCCTTCTACAAGTGGTTCGTCGGCGGCCAGACAAACATTGTGTTGAACGCGGTTGACAGACATGTGAAGACCTGGCGCCGGAACAAGCTTGCGCTCATTTGGGAAGGGGAGAAGGGTGAAGTTCGCACCCTTTCATACCACGCGCTGGCAAGGGAAGTCTGCAAATTCGCGAATGTTCTGAAGAGTATGGGGATTTCAAAGGGAGACCGGGTGACCATCTACATGCCGAGAATCCCTGAAACAGTGATCGCGATGCTCGCGACAGCGAAAATCGGCGCGGTTCACTCGGTTGTCTACGGGGGGTTCTCGGTCGAGGCACTTCACGGACGTATCGAAGACAGCGAGTCGAAAGTGATCATTACCGCTGATGGCGGAAATATGAACGGGAAGGTCGTCGAGCTGAAGAAGATTGTGGACGAAGCGCTTCGCAGGACCGCGGCGCCCGAGAATGTGGTAGTCATCCGTCATACGGGCCGCGAGGTCAGCATGGAGGCGGGGCGTGATTACTGGTACCATGAGCTCATGAATCTTCCTCTCACGCGGAATTCCAACCGGTGTGAGACCGAAGTCATGGACGCTGAAGACCCGCTGTATATCCTCTATACCTCCGGGACGACCGGCAAGCCAAAAGCCGTGCTGCATACGCACGGCGGGTACATGGTCGGGACGTACGCGACATTCAAAGACGTGTTTGACATCAAAGAGGAAGACCGTTGGTGGTGCACAGCCGATCCAGGCTGGGTGACGGGTCACTCGTACATCGTCTATGCCCCCCTCATCGCGGGAGCTACATCGGTGATCTATGAAGGTGCGCCGACCTATCCCTATCCTGACCGGTGGTGGACAATCATCGAAAAGTATGGCGTCACGGTGTTCTATTCGACGCCAACCGCTATCCGGGGTCTCATGCGTTTCGGCCCACAATGGCCGAACCGTCATGACCTTTCTTCGCTCCGCCTTCTGGGAAGCGTGGGCGAACCGATCAATCCGGAAGCCNNCCGTTGTCCGATCATGGATACCTGGTGGCAGACTGAGACCGGCGCGTTCATGATATCTCCGATGCCCGTCATGCCCTTGAAGCCCGGCTCCGGATCGAAGCCCCTCCCGGGTGTCGAGGCGGACGTCGTGGATGAAGATGGGAAGCCTGTCGGTCCAGGGGAGGAGGGGTTTCTTGTCCTCAAGAACCCCTGGCCGTCGATGTTGCGGACGATCTATAAGGACCCGGACCGGTACGTGAAGACTTACTGGAGCAAATACCCTGGTGTGTACACGGCGGGAGACTCCGCGCGGAAAGATGAGGACGGGTATTTCTGGATCATCGGGCGTGTGGATGATGTAATCAAGGTGAGTGGCTACCGCCTGGGGACTGCCGAGCTGGAGTCGGCTCTCGTGAGCCATCCGTCTGTGGCGGAGGCAGCGGTCATCGGGCTTCCCCACGATATCAAAGGCGTTGCTATTCATGCGTATGTCATTCTCAAAGCGGGAATTGAGGCGAACGATGCGCTTGCGGACCTTCTCAAGCAGCACGTGGGGCATGAGGTCGGACCGATAGCAAAGCCAGAGAAGATTGAGTTTGTGACATTGCTCCCCAAGACCCGCAGCGGGAAGATCATGCG
>DKBG01000075.1 GCA_002451155.1 Ignavibacteria bacterium UBA6906 | reverse complement strand
CATTCGATTCCGACCTTCCGCCGCTGTCGCTGGACTCGGGAAGCATCACGACGGCAAACGGAAGGACGTATGACCTCGCGTCAGCCGCTGAGAAGAACCGGATGCTTGAAGAGGGTCTCATCTACTGGATTGACAGGGTGAGGGAGAGCGTGCTTCAGATGGACCCGACCGCCTTGATAGCGGTGGGGTTCATTCCGCCGCAAGGGCCGCATCCCACGCGGGTGGGGGAGAACAGGATCAGTGTTGTCGGACCGGTCATTCGCAGATCGCGGATTGACCTCGTCGACATCCATGTGTATCCGGAAGCCGGAGGCCCCACGCTGGCGCAGCTGGCAGAGAACTTCGGTATTGTCGGCTTCAGCGCCAAGCCGGTCGTCATGGGAGAATTCGGGGCGCTCACAGACCAGTATCCGTCACGTGAGGCCGCAATTCGGAAAATGGTCGAATTGCAGGCCGCGTCGTGTGGACTGGGGGTTGACGGCTGGATCTTCTGGGCCTGGCACATTGAAAAGAACCCTGACACATACAATCTAATGGATGACGATGAATCTCTGAACCGGGTCCTTGCCCCCATCTACCGGCCCGACCCGTGCTCAGGGAGCATTGTCGCCCGTATCCGGAAGAACAGGACTGACAGGGCGAAGGTGAATGCGTCGAAGACATATCAGAAAAACGTCCCTGAGTATGCCATCGACGAGACAACACGCCCATGGAACTCGGGAGGTGTGCCGCCCCAGTGGATTGAGCTCGATCTCCAGACACCCGACTCGGTCCAGATAATCAGGCTTATCGTGTCACAATACCCGGCGGGGGAGACGCACCATCAGATCTGGGTCCGCGGACAGAACGACGAGTATCGTCTTTTGAAAGAGCTCCGCGGTCGAACAAAGGACCGGGACGTACTTGAAATCCCGACTCCTGGCCTGACGATGATCCGTTATGTCAAGATACTTACCCTGCAAAGCCCGTCATGGGTGGGATGGAGGGAGGTGGAGGTCCTCCGACCGACAGCACGGTGACTCAGACCGCGCACGGCCCTCTGGATTGTGTCCGACCCGCATCGGGTCCGGAGGAGCAGTGAGACGCCATGCCTGAAGGATAGACCGCAGAGGCGTTGAGTGCCGTTGAACTCAGAATTGTTCCCTGAGTTTCCTTCTGTAATACCAGTTGAGGAGGAACAGTGCCCCGGTCAAGATCGGGGGCCCGGCCATCAAAAGGAGCGTAGACAAAACCCCGAAGGGTTTGTTCCAGGCCCAGACGACGTACAGTACTCCGAGCAAGGGAAAGATAATCCCGGCAATCCACTCCCTCCGCCATGAGAGTGCGAGCAGTATCAGAAGGAGAAATGTGGGGATCAGATGCAAGAAGAGGGCGAGTGCTGTCTCCAACACTCCCCGTCCTTCCTGAAAGACATCAAGAGCGAAAAGACTGAGGAAGAGGGCAAAGACTATGCACAATGCTCTCGGGGCCCAGTAGAGCAATTGATGTGTTGGACTACGCCTGCCACCTCGTACGAAACTGAAGATGGCTCCGAGCGCTACTGCAAACAAGCCGGCGAGGAGCAACACGATGCCCGGAGGGTTGTCGCTTATCCCCAATACGTACGCAAGGGCGAGCATAAGGCATCCTGCGGCCAAAAGCAGCCACGCCATGGGGCGCTCGGTGCGCGTTTCTGGCAATCCGGAACCGGTATCCATCCTGTCTCTCTTTCCCTGTTCTACGGTACACTATTGACAAGATTGTCGCAGGCGTTGAACCGGCAGCCTGCGAAGTTGACTTCACGCGCTGGTAGTCAGGCTGATGTGAATTCTGCTCAACGAAATATATAGCACATACATTGCGACCCGAGCCGTGTGAGATCCCCCGACAGCGGGGCGTTTCGCGGCAATAGATCTCAGGCCGTGATCGAACTCCTGCGGGCAATGTCCTATTGCGCCTTCAACTTCTTCAGGGCATCGATTCCGCTCTGGCTGTTCGGGTTCAGCTGGAGTGACTTTTCGTAGTTCTTGATTGCCAGGTCCTTTTCCCCCGCCGTGGCGCATGCTTCTCCCAGACTGTCATACGCATTGAAGGACTCCGGGAAGGCTACGACATTCAATTTGAAGATCTCGATTGCTTCCTTGAACCGTTTCGCCTGCAAGTACTCATATCCAAGGGAGTTCATCTCCTGCTCGGACAAGCTATACTCATCTGACTTTGCCCGAAGCACATTGAATCTTGAAACTGCATCCCCAATTCCGGAAGTCCGAATTGTCTCCCGCAGATCATCCGCAATCGACAATTTGAGGTATCCCTCCAGACGTTTCACTATCAGCTTGCTGCAGCCTTCTATCGAGGTTGGCTTAATGGTCTGGTATTCGGGCTGGTGCGAGTTCTGCAGATCCACGATTACCCATTCGCCGTTGCGATCACACACCACGAAGTGGACAAATCCCTGCTCCCACCGTTCGGGATTGAACGCGTAGTCGGCAAAGAGAACATAATCGGATCCGATCGGATTCTTCTTGCACTTTTCCCTGAATGCACCCGCGAGGCCCCAGAGCATCTTCATCTCGTTTGGATCACGGGGAACCTTCAGCACCATCGACTGCTTTGCAGGCACTGCCTTGCAGAGCCCGGCGTCGGTGATCATTTTTGCTAACAGGGTTGAGGTTGCCAAATTCGTTGTATCACCTATCTGAGCCGGAAAAACCGTCAGGGTTATCGTCCTCCTGGTTTCCCTCAGCTCTTTCTGGCGTTGGGTAAGAGCAGCCCTTTCACTCTCGGGTGGCAGTCCACTTCTCTCTTCCATGAGTCTTGCCATTTTCCCGGGTTTCGCGGCTTTCGCCGTTTCCTCGTTGAGGCCAAGCGCCGGGCTCAAGCGCTCAACCAACAGAACCGAGAAGGTCATTGGCTCTTTTTGCTGGACTCGCATCATCGCCTCGTCTTGCTCGCCCTGACGGTCCATCCATACCACCCCGCCGGTCTTGTCGACGACAACGGCGCGGAGCTCGACGAGACCCGTCTGGGGGCTACCGTTGTATTCGCCGTACAGAGCGTACTCTGTTGCAACCGGGTTCTTCTTTACGAATTCAGTCACCGCTTCGGCAAGCTTGTCCAACGCGACGCCGGCTGGAGGCGTACATGGTATTGGACCTATTTCAATATTGCGTAGTCCCTTTTGTTCGAGAAGAACCCCCACCAGTTCTGACACGCGATCATAAGGCCGTCCGGCCAGGATGACAGGGAGGACTGTCATGGAGCCATCGGGACCCCTTGATTTCATCAGCTGACGCCTCTTCTGTTGCTCCTGAGACTCTGAAGCGGCCGTTGAGGTCTGCTGCGTGAATCCCCACGGTGATGCGCCCAGCAGGCATAGCAGAACCAAGCCGATGGTACGCGAATATGAGTGTCCCATTGTGGCACTCCTTTGCGGCTATTCTTGAGAGTGAAAGGGCCCCCTGCCAGGGGACGTTGCCTGCGTGTAAGGTACCGAAAGGAGAGGCCCAGGGCATAGCAGTTATCTCCCAGGTTCTATAAAGTTTTTCGCAGCGCCAGGATGGGGGCAAAGGGGGATTGGAGTCAGGGGGAGGGTGGCTTACCTTTCTGTCTTGCCTGGCTCGGCGCGATGCCGAATTGCTCATGGAAGCATCTGGCAAAATATGCGGGACTGCCGAAGCCCACCGTGTAGGCGATTTCGGAGATTGTTCCTGCATCACGCTCGATAAGCTCTTTCGCCCGGTGGAGGCGCATTGACCGTATTACCTGGTTCGGGGACTGATTAAGGAGCGCGGTCAGCTTCCGGTGAAGCTGGCTATAGCTCATCGCGATCTCGCGCGCCAGGTCCTCGACGCTGAAGGTCTCATCTCCCATGGATCGTTCGATCGAATCCACGACCTTCTTCAGGAATGACTCATCCATGGAGGTGACCGCGACTCCGGACGGCATGAGCAGAGTGGTTCGCGCAAACCGCTCCCGCAGCCGATTCCGGCCTTCGACGAGATTCTGAATACGGATCTCCAGTTCCTCCCAGTCAAAAGGCTTGGTGAGGTAATCATCTGCACCGGTCTCCAGTCCTGAGATCTTCGTATCGTGCCCCGCATTGGCTGTCAGCATAAGAACCGGGATGTGGCTCGTACGTTCATCGTTTTTGAGGATACGGCATACCTGAATGCCGTCCATAACCGGCATGGCAACGTCCGTGATCACGATATCGGGGATAATATCGCGTGCAATCGAGCATCCGATGTCACCGTCGGATGCTTCAAAGATCCTGTACGAGCTCTTCAGGTTGTCGCAGAGGTACCTCCGGAGTTCCTGGTCGTCTTCCACGATCAGCAAGAGAGGCAGACCGGATGCTGCCGCTTCAGGTGTTGCATCTGGCGGGAGCGGATGAAGGGTCCGGTTGGCGGAGAGCGGGCGATCCGGAGGGGAGAGCGGGTCCACTGGCCTGTCGTCCCCGAGCGTGTCTGGGGGGAAGCAACTTCTGTCAATCGGCAATCTCACTTCGAACACAGAGCCCTTGGTTTCGCTGCTTGTCACGGTTATTGTGCCCTGGTGAAGCTGTACGAGCCCCCTGGCAAGAGCCAGTCCGATGCCGGAGCCGGTTCGCTGGTCTGTATCCTCCACCTGGAAGTACCGGTCGAAAAGGTGTTCCAGTTTGTCAGCGTGGATGCCGCGGCCGCTATCCGCGACGGTGAGTGTTATCCACTGCGACGAGACGGGTGCGTCAAACCCGGCGGCCAGCGTCACGGTTACCGTTCCGTCCCGGGGAGTGAATTTGAGAGCATTTGAAAGGAGGTTGTAGCACACGGTTTCGACCTTCTCACGATCGAAGGATCCGTATATCGTGGGGGAGGCAGAGACAAAGCTGAGGGCAACACCGGTCTGTTCTGCCAGGCCCTGGAAGGAGTCTGTGATTGAGCGGATCAGCGGGACGAGATCTCCCTCGGCGACGCGGAGTCTCGTGTTTCCTGCTTCGAGCCGGGAGAGTTCAAGAATGTCGTTGATCAGTCGAAGGAGGCGATGTGCGTTGCGACGAATGAGGTGATAGTCTGCCTGGGGATTCTCTTCGCGGATTCCTGCAAGCAGGCGTTCGACTGGCCCGAGGATGAGCGTAAGGGGTGTCCGAAATTCATGCGAGATGTCGGCAAAGAAACGGGATTTGAGCTCGTCCAGCTCGCGCCATTTTTCCGTTTCACTTCGCGCGAGTGCGAGTTCTTCTTTTTTCCGGGCGGATTCTTCCTGCAGCTGCACATTCGCAATCAACTGTCCGGCCTGGGCACTCAGGATCATCAGGAGGCGTTGATCCTCTTCGGTGAACGAGCGGCCCTCCTTCTTGTTGACCATCAGGAAGACCCCGATAAGGCGGCCCTGGTTGATGATTGGCACACAGCAGAGCGACCTGATGTCTATCCGCTCCTGATCTGTGGACTCAAACCGGTTGTCCGTCGCAAGATTTGCGACAAGCAGAGGTTTCCTGTCATACAGAACTGAACCGATGACATGGGCTCCTACGTGATAGCTCTGACGGAGTGAGCTCTTATTGTCTTGACGGATAAACGTCTTCAGGGATTTGTCTGCATCACCGGTGACGAGGACAATTGAACCCTGTTCAGCGTTGACCACCTTGAGCGATCTATCAATGATCGTTCTCAGGATTGCCTCGACAGAGCCTGCACCGCTTGACTCCATAGCGATGTCATTAAGGAGCTTCAATTCCGCAACCGCCGCACGGAGGCGCTGGACCTCTGCCTCGAGGATCTTCGTGTTCTGTGGACTGGACGTTTTCAACTGTGTGATGGTGGGGGTCCTCTAGGGTCAATCAGTCAAGCCGATCTTCTGTATGAGGGCTGCATAGCGGGGATCGTCCCTCAGAGCATCCATGTTCGGGTCGACTTTGAGAAAGAGCAGATTTGTCGAGCGTTCCTGATATGCCTGCTGGAGCCACTGGAACGCCTCATCCTTCTTCTTCAGCCGGGCGCAGGCCGTGGCGAGGTGAAACGAGGAGACATACATCGTGCGAGAGAGATCTTCCAGCTGCTTCAGTTGTTCCGACCAATACCCGGGCCATCCAGACAACCTGTAGGCAGACTGAAGGCGGATGGCGGGATCTGTGCTGCCTCCTCCCAGCGTCGCGAAGCTGCCTCCTGTCGTCTTCGCGACGCGCAGATACTCCGCGAGGGCGTCTTCGTTCCGCCCCTGCATCTCATAGATCTCGCCGAGGCCGGAGTGTGCCGGTGCTGAGGTGGAGTCCAGTTCGAGCGCCCGGCGGAACTCTGTCACCGCCTGACCGTACTTTCGTGCGTGAATCTGGATCCATCCTGCCGAAGCAACAATGATGACGGAGAGCGGGTCGAGTTCCTGTGCCCGGCGTATCTCGCTGATTGCTGAATCGTGGCGGCCCAGGGCCGAGAGGAGGAGGGCATACCAGTGATGTCCGGTGGCATAGCCAGGGTTCAGCACAAGTGCCTGTCTGAGCTCCTGCTCGGTTCCTGACCAGTCCCAGTCGTATACAAGGCGTGTGGCTGCCAGAGACACGTGGCCTTCGGCCATCTGCGCGTCCAGGTTCACTGCTTTCTGTGCGGCAGGTCTCCAGTATGGTTGAACGGAGTCAAATGGTGCCATGCCGTGGTACCAGAGAGATGCGTAGATGTCAGCGATCCCGGCATACGCAGGTGCATAGGAGGGATCTGCCGCAGCGGCAGTATGGAAGTATTCAAGGCTTTTCTGGAAGCCCTGAAGGGTCCACTTGTTCCA
Source organism: Ignavibacteria bacterium UBA6906 (assembly GCA_002451155.1). Lineage (GTDB taxonomy): Bacteria > Bacteroidota > Ignavibacteria > UBA10030 > UBA6906 > UBA6906. Next base: position 3,658 of record DKBG01000075.1, on the reverse strand, counting down.
ATAGAAGCGCCCGTACACGCAGGCCTGGTACGCCTCTCTGTTCACGGGCGCAGTGCGTTGCAGGCGTACCTCTTCGTCGGGGGTCACGACTGCGTTAATTTCACGCACGACCGCCTGTGCAACGTTGCTCTGCAACGTGTTGATATCCTCCAGGTCTTCCTGGTAATTTTCTCCCCAGAGCTGCTTCTCCGGGTTGACGTTAATGAGATTGACCGACACCCGGACACTCGTGCCCGACAGCTGGGTCGACCCGTCAATGACGGCATCGACATTCAGCTCCCGCGCAATCTCCGGGAGTGATTTGCGTGAGTTCCTGAATTGCATGGCTGATCGGGACGAGCGCACCATCAGCGCTCTGATTTTGGAAAGCTCCGTGCTCAGCGCCTCGGTCATCCCGTCTGCGAACACTGTGTCCTCAAGATGTGCGGATGTGGTTCTGAAAGGGAGCACGGCAAGCGAATGGACTGACGGTTTCTGATCGGGGTACTGGCGTACCAGAAGAAAGGCGACGACAATTCCACAGAGGGCAGCTGCGCCGATCGCATAGAGAGGCCACCGCAGCCGACGTCGAAACGGCGATGAACGGCGGGGGTGCTGTGCTTGAGCCCCTTCGTGCGCGAAGTGCTGGAGGTCTGCAATCATCTCCTCGACACGCTGGTATCGACCTGCGAGGTCTTTTGTCAGCGCCCGCGACAGAACGCGTGCAGGTGCCCCGTCAGCGTCAGGCCGAAGATGTTCAATGGGCTCAGGTTCAACTTCGAGGATGGCGAAGAGGATCGCGGCGTCATACTCTCCTTTGAATGGTGGGTGTCCCGAGAGCATTTCGTAGAGCACCGCGCCCAGGGCCCAGATGTCCGTCCGCTGATCCACCTGCGTACCGCGAAGCTGCTCCGGCGACATGTAGGGGAGGGTGCCGAGAGTGCTTCCCGCCTTCGTGAGCATTGTTGGCCGCGAAAGCTTGACGAGGCCGAAATCCAGGAGTTTCGCTGCCCCCTCGGATGTCAGGAAGATGTTTGCCGGTTTGATATCGCGGTGGACGATTCCATGTTCATGTGCTTTTCTGAGGGCTTCGGCCACCTGTGTGGTGATGCCGACGGCCTCGTCGATCGTCATTGGTCCGCGTTCGATCCTCTGCTTAAGCGTCTCGCCATGGAGATACTCCATGCTGATAAACATCTGGCCATCTTCAGTCTCGTCGATATCATAGACGACGCAGATGTTGTTGTGCTGGAGAGCGGAGGCGGCTTTGGCTTCGAGGATGAACCGCTGCTTTGCGTCAGGGTCCCGGGTGAGGTCGGGGAGAAGGAATTTGAGGGCAACGGGGCGGTTGAGGCGGGTGTCTTCGGCCTTGTAGACGATTCCCATTCCTCCTCCTCCGAGGCGTTCGAGGATTCGGTAGTGCGAGATTGTTTGGCCGATCATACAAACCTACCAGAGGTCTTATAATTCCTGCAGCACTGAGGACCAGGGGTGCAGCGGTAAAGTACGTCTCGTCGAGGCGAGAATCAACGCGTCATACCGGACTTAAAATTCACTGGTGAGACAGAGAAAATCCCCATGGAGAAGAGCACTGAATATCATTGAAGGGTCATAAACACGTGATAATTTGCCACTCCTTCGGGGTGACCCGGGGGGACTGGTGACCAGTAACGAGAGAGACTATTCGTATTTTGCGATCAGAGTCTGAAAACGGGGCAGAGCCCGGAGGGGCGCCCACTGGGGGTCTGCCTTGAGGACCGGTGTGGAGATAAACATGGAAGGGACGGAAAGGAGGTAGTCCAGTTTGTCCAGCGCTTCGTCGTACCGGCCGACGCACACGAGGATGCGTGCGAACTCGAGAATGGGGCTGTCTCCCTCAAGGTGATCCCGGGAGATAGGGTTAAGCTCGACTGCCTTCTGGCCGTGGCGGAGGGCATCGTCCGCCCGTCCCAGGAGGGCGTAGGTCCACCCGAGCGCACTCTGAATTCGATAATCGTTCTCATCCATCCGCAATTTGCGTTCGAGGACAATGCGGGCGGAGTCAAACCATGCGCGTGCGGCTGCGGTGCGTCCGGCTACTCCCTCTGTGAGTCCGGCCAAAAGGGAATACGGATAGTAGTACCGTTCGTCCTCGTACACTCGGTGAGGGTTGGATGCAAAAATACGGAGCGCAGCAGCAGTATCTTGTCTGTAGAAAGAAAACAGCGCGCGGAAGAAATCTATATCCGGCACTGTCTCGCCGGATATCCCGTCCAGAACCGCGAGTGCACGTGACGGGTCGCCGCTTTGTTGCCAGACGTTCCATGCTCTCATTGTGTATACAGCAAGGTAGTCAGGGTACAGCTTCAAAAGCTGTGCGAACAAGTCTTCTGCCTCCTCGTATCTGCGCAGGGCGGTGCAGGTAAAAGAGAGCTGCAGAGGAAGGTCTGCTGAACGGGGATTCAGCTCAACCGCACGCAACTGGTTCTGGCGTGCTTCCTCGAATTTCCCCTGGCGCCTCCAGATGTACGCTCGCGATGCAAGCAGCCCATCCCCGTTCGGCATACCCTCTGCAGCGATATCAAATTCGGACAAGGCACGCGGGAAGTCGTTTTGCACCCAATAGAAATAATACCCGTACACAACGTGTGCCCTGGGCAATTCCGGGTCGAGTCGCAAAGCCCTTTCCACCTCCCGCCGCGCGAGCGAGTCGGATCCCTCCCTCTCGTGATTGAAGTGGTACAGACTGAGATACGCATTCGCCAGCTCCACACGTGCGAGCACGAAGCCGGAGTCTAATTCTGTTGCCTTCCGAAACATGTCAACTGCCCGCCGGAGGTTAGTTACCCCGTATCCCGGCTGTGCCATCGCATCCATACCCCGCAGGTAGGCGTTATATGCGTCAAAGTTATCTGTCGGATGTGCCGAGACCGACACCGCTTCGCGGTCGGCCAGCGCAACGTCCAGCTGGCGTGTAACTTCCCGCGCGATGTCCGTCTGGACATCGAAGATGGCGGTCAGCTCACGGTCATAGCGGTCGCTCCAGAGGTGCATGTCATCGGTAACGCGGATGAGCTGGGGCGTCACGCGGACCCGACTGACGCCGTCGGCCCGACGTTCCCAGCGTACGGTTCCCTCCAGCACGTGCGTCACGCCAAGTTCTTCTCCAATTTGACGTATGGGTTTACGGGAGTCTCTGTACTGGACAGCACTCGTGCGGGAGATCACTCCAATCGTGCGGATCGCCGCCAGGCGGCTGGTGATCTCTTCCGTGACGCCGTCTGCGAAATACTGGTCGTCGGGCGGTCCCAGGTTTTCGAACGGGAGGACCACGAGAAGTGTCCTCCTGGTGGGAGCCTCGGTAGACCTCCCCGGGAAATAAAGGTAGAGGGCGATGCCGCAGATGATGACGGCGAAAAGGCCGACTGGCCAGTATCGGGTAATCCTCCGCGTGTGCGTTTCCGGCTGGAGCAGCGTCCTTGGTGCGGAAACCTGCGTAGCCGTTTGGGTATGGAGAAGGGCACGAAGATCGGCCAGGAGATCCTCGACGTGTTGATAGCGGGTCTCAGTCAGTTTTGACATGCACTTGCGGATGATGCGCTCCAGCTCCATCGGAATTCCTGTGCGAAGCCCGGTGGGCGGATCGGGTTCCGAATTGAGAATAGAATACGTGAGCGCGTTTTCGTAGTCCGCTTCAAAT
>DKBG01000120.1 GCA_002451155.1 Ignavibacteria bacterium UBA6906 | reverse complement strand
TGCGCGGCAAGCCGCCCGTTGATGAAACAGGGGGTGAATCCAAAATATTTCTCAAAAGCCGGCCAGCACTTGTTCGCAAAGACCCCGAATCTCGAGGCACCCAGATTCTTTTCCATGAAGTCCAGCAGTGCAATTTCAAACTGGGCCATCGGCTCAAGCAGTTCGGGGTACATATTCCCCTTCCCGAGCTCCGTTGCCATATCACGGGCTATGAGCGGAATCCGGGGATCACCCTTCTTCGATTGGAACTGATCAAACATGTCCAGCTCGCTGTTTTCCATCACTTCAATTCCGAGGTCGAACAGGGGCTGGATGGGCGCGTGACAGGTAAGGAAGTCGAATGGTCTGGGACCGAAGGAGAAGATTTTCAGGTGTTTGAGTCCGACGGCTATTCTGGCAATCGGGATGAAGTCTCTTATCATGTCTGCAATCTCGGACGGCGTCCCCACGGGATATGAAGGAATATGGACCCGAAGTCCGCGCAGGCCCACATTGTAGGAGGCGCTCAGAAGGCCGCAGTATGCATCTCCGCGGCCGTCGTAGAGGTCTTTTCCTGTATCCTCCGCGGCAGCCACGAGCATCGAGGGACCGCTGAATTTCTGTGCCAGGAGGGTTGTGGGGCCTTCCGGGCCGAAGTTCCCGAGATAGATCGCGAGGGCGTTGACTTTCTTCTCCTCGATCTCTTTGAGCGCGCCGAGCATGTCGTTCTCATTCTCGATAATCGTTTCGATCTCCACGACCGGAACGGATTTCGCCCGGCATTGCTCGGCAACCATCTTCCGCCGTTTACGTGACAGCTCCACGGGAAAGCAATCCCTGCTGACGGCGATGAGGCCCACGGTAATCGTCGGGATGTTCCTCATACTCTATTCCTCCTCCGGTAAAGGCTCACTCCTGACCGTAGTATGCATTCGGTCCATGTTTTCTCTCAAAGTGTTTCTTCAGCAGGGCGGTGGCAATCCTGGGGGTCTCCGGATTGATTTGAAGTGTGAGATAGGCGATCCGTGCTATCTGTTCACACATGATACTGTTCTCGAGCGCCCTGGCTGGTGTTGTCCCCCAGGAAAAGGGNNGAATGCGTGTGGACGATTCCGCCGACGTCGGGCCAATGTTTGTAGAGGACCGCATGGGTGCGCGTATCCGATGAAGGTCGGAGAGTACCCTCAACAACCTTTGAGGCGAGGTCCACCACCACCATCGAATCTGGGGTGAGTCTGGCGAACGGCATCCCGCTTGGTTTGATGGCGAACACTCCACGAGCCTTATCGAACGCGCTCGCATTGCCGAATGTATGTTCGACAAGTCCCGAGGCCGGGAGCGCCTGGTTGCATTCCCATGCGAGTTTCTTCAACCGCCGAAAGTCGCTCACGAGGTTCTCCTGTTGTTCGTGGTTTCTTCCTCGATGAACCGTCCCAGTCTCTTGTAGCGTTCATAGAGTGTATCGTACATATCCGCCCTGCCCGAATCCGGAACATATGTTTCAGAAAAACCGCTTCCCATCGACTTCTTCGCCTCCTCAATTGAGGAGTACACCCCCGCAACCGTCGCCGCGCACATGGCCGCCCCGAGCGCGCAGGTCTGATCAGACCGCGGAACACTGATGGTCATCCTCATGACATCGGCGACGATCTGCATGATGAAGCGGGATTTCTTCGCGACCCCGCCGAGAGCGATGACACCGTCGATCCGTACCCCTTCTGCACGGAACCTGTCGGCAATCAGCCTGGCGCCGAACGCCGTCGCCTCGACGAGTGCACGAAAGATCCGGGGAGCATCGCTTCCGAGGTTCAGACCTGTAATCGCTCCTTTCAGGAGCTGATTTGCGTCTGGAGTTCTTCGTCCGTTCATCCAATCGAGAGCGAGTACTCCAGATTCTGACGCCGGCACCTTCTCGGCAGCATCGGAAAGGACGGCAAGCATCTTCTCTTCCGTCTCTTCGACCACTTTCGCGCGCGTCGCCGGGTCCAGAAGAGCTGTTGTCCCCACACAATGCGTCACAGGCCACATAAGCACATCTTTGAACCAGGCGTAGACATCGCCGAAAGCCGATTGTCCCGCCTCCATTCCGATCATCCCCGGAAGGATCGAGCCGTCGACCTGTCCGCAGATGCCCTTCACGGGATGTTCCTTCATTTCCGCGGCGGGGGCGACGATCATATCGCAAGTGGAGGTCCCCATGATTTTTGTCAGCACATAGGGTGTGATTTCCCCACCTATTGCCCCGATATGCGCGTCAAACGCTCCCACGCCGACGCGGACAGATTCCGGAAGACCGAGCCGGCGCGCCCAGTCGGGGGAGAGCGTGCCTGCCTGCACATCGCTTGTATACGTCTCTCGAAAGAGCCGGTCCCGCAATCCGGCCAGGAGAGGGTCCAGTTTGACAAGGAATTCCTCCGCGGGCAGGCCATTGAAGGATTCGTGCCACATGGCCTTATGTCCCGCCGCGCAGCGGCTCCTCTTTAATAGAAGAGGGTCTGTATTGCCGGTAAGGAGGGCCGGGATCCAATCACAATGCTCGACCCAGGAGAATGCGGCCCTCCTCACCTGTTCGTTGCGTCGCACGGCATGAAGGATCTTTGCCCAGAACCATTCGGATGAATAGACCCCTCCCTCGAACATGGTATAGTCGACCCCACCCCAGGTTTTTGCGAGCCTGTTGATTTCTTCGGCTTCTTGCACTGCTGTGTGGTCTTTCCAGAGCAGGAACATCGCGTCCGGATCTTCTTCGAACCCGGCGGTAAGTGCCAGGGGAATCCCCTTTCGGTCAACGGCAACGGGCGTAGAGCCGGTTGTGTCGACTGAAATTCCGCGGACTGTCCCGGCTGTTCCGTCCGGAGCTGCGGCCAGCGCCTCTGTGACGGCTTGTTCCAGGCCTTCTAGGAAGTCTCGCGGATGCTGTCGAAAGCAATTCCTGGCCGGATCGCAGTAGAGTCCTCTTCCCCAGCGAGGATAGTATGCCACGGCGCTGGAAATCTCCCGGCCGTCCGACGCGTCCACGATAACGGCACGGACGGAATCCGTTCCGAAATCAACGCCGAGAACTCTGTTCATTGCCATATGCGGACTCCAATCTCAGTCCTGGTGGTATCGGAAATTGTCTCTGGTGAGGATATCGAGTGGGACCATACTCTGTGCCCGAACATGTTCGCGAAGAACTACGTGGCGGTAGAGCGCGTAGATTCCTTTGTAGCCCTGCAGTTCAGGACGCTGGCTGATCAGAAAATCAATCGCGCCCGATTCAAGGAGTCTCTTGTTTTCGGGCACGAGGTCAAATCCAACCAGTGTTGGCGATTTCTTGCCGCAACGTGCCCGACAGTACCGGGCCACCGGGTGGGTCCAGGCATTGGAAACGAAAAGGCCGGTGAGGTTCTTATTCTCCTGCAGGAGTCTCTTGATCAGGTCCCGGAACTGCAACAGTCCACCCTGGCTGTCGACGTCATAGATCCTGACGCGCACTCCGTTCGTCCCATCCATGCCGGCCTGAAACCCGCGTATTCGTTCATTAATATGAAAATCTTCGGGGAGCACGCGAACGGCGGCGACCGTCCCTCCTCCGTTGGCGGTCATTGTGAGGAGGCGGGAAGCGAGAAGGCCGCTTTGAAAGGGATTTTGCGATATTGTGGCAATGGGTTTGCCCAGCGGCAACGAGGAATCAAAAAAGACATAGGGCGGCAATCCGGAAGAGGAGCTCAGCAGTCTTCCAGCCGAGCTGTGCAGCGGGGCAAGAAGGAGCCCGTCCGGCTTCGCATCCAGAGCGAGGTTGAGTGAGCGTTCGAACGAGTCCGCGGAGTATCTGTCAAAGTGAATGATTCGGACCCTGATCCGGTACGCCTCGAGTTCTTTTGCCGCCTTCTGGACACCGCGAGCAGGAAGGCGCCAGTAGTTGCTGTCCTGTGCCTGACGCGGCATAAGGACGGTGAAATGATATGTTCGCGAGAGCGAGAGGTTGCGCGCGTAGATATTCGGATGATAGTCGAGTTTGCGGATGATCCGTTTCACCCGCGCCCGGGTCTGCTTTGAGACACGTCCACGGTTGTTCAGGACGCGGTCCACCGTGCCGATGGACACACCCGCGCGGGCAGCGATATCTCGGATGGAGCTCACGAAATGTGGTGCGAACCAGAGGGAGAGTCAGAGAGCATCCGGGAGCGAGATGCATTCAGGACCGGAGGATCGGCGACCGGACGTTCTGCGATTTCACCGGGTAAGGTGCGTTACCGTACACGCAAAATCAAGCACTTTTTGCCGGGAACAATCACCGTGCCAACGGAAAGGAATGATGATGCGGATTCAGCCTACCGCGAGATTCCGCTGGCGCTGTCGGGAGCAATCACGCCGGAGAAGACCCAGCCGACGGATCCATCCTCCTTGCGAATCTGAATCCATGCCGGACCGGTTTCCGGGTTTTCGGTTTTGAGTATTGTCACCCGTTCTCCCTCCAGGACGACGCCTGGCAGTGCTGTCGAGTCGAGCGAGGGTCCGGAGCGGAGGCCTATTAACGGGACAGTGACGGTTCCGTGGCGCACTGGAGGTAGTTTCCTTGGCGCTCGCGGAGGTGGCGCGGGCGGGGCCTCCCGTTGTGTTGCTACGGGGGTGGCCTGCTCTTCCGCGGGCGGAATATTCGATTGAGGTCGCGGTTCATTCGAATTGAGCGTGATGAGAAAGAAGACGACAAATATCACCGCTGCTGCACCGATGGCGTACACGAGCGGATTGATTGTCGTCTCTCCAGACTGCACAGCTTTCTGCTTATTTTCCCGTACGGGCGTCTGGATTGGAGGGACGCTCGACGCCGGCTCCGGTCGCGTCGGAGTCGCAGTCAGGGGCGTAAAATCCTCTTCGCCGAAGACCTTGTCGACGGGTGGCGGGACCGGTGGAGGAAACGATACTCGCACGGGAGGTGCCTTCGTAGGCCGTTCAGCAGGCTGCGGGAGGACCGCTGGAATTGGTGGGGGCGCGGGCCGCGATCGGGGCTCGGTCGTAGGTGGAGCAACCGAGCGATAGAAATATTGTTCGTCGAGGTGAGGATTTGGCACCGCGGGGGCTGCCGTTTCCTCCAATGGCGCGAAGACCGATTCACCCAGGTGCATCTGAACAAGATGGGGATCCGTGCGTGCGAGGGTTAGCGCAGTGATTGTCGCATCAGGGAGTTCTTGCCGGATAGCGCCCGCGATCGTCTTGAGTGTCGCGCCCGTCGTGACGATGTCATCGACAAGAAGTATACGCGCATTGGGATCGAGGCCGCTGGCGTCGAATTCATACGCAAGGTGAAGGATTTTGAGCCGATTCTTTCTTCCTCCGCTGTTTTTCACCGGCCCCGCTCGGCGGACTTTCCAGAGGCGTTCAGGCGCAAACTGTGCGCCGGTTCTTTGCGCGAGTCGATGGCAGAGGATGTCGAGCGGTGTTTTTCCGTTCGAGGTCGACTCTTTGCTCGAGAGTGCACGAACAACGGTATCGCACCGAAGGGGGCCGGCGAGTGTTTCAGCAAGTCGCACCCATTGTTCTTTCTGCGGATCGCGGTTGTGCTGGAAATCAATAATGCTTCGGGAGACCCTGTCTTGTTCGCCCCAGTTAACCGGTACGAAGTAGGCGACATGGAAGAGTCGGTCGACTTCGGGGAAGTCCGCGGATGCATTGATGAGGCCTGAAGGTTGATCCATGAAAGAAGTTTGCAAAATCAGAGCAATAAAACAACGGAGAGCAGGTCTTGAACCTCAGAGCAGATTGTCGTATATTTTTCTCGCTGTCATCAAGCGGAACCGCGGGGGCGCCAGGGAAATTACCCAGGTGGGCCGGATCCACTGCTGGTTCGCCGAGTATTGAGGAATGGTTTCTAGCAGCTGCTATCCCTGCCCGGATGGCGAAATTGGCAGACGCGCTAGCTTCAGGAGCTAGTGGCCGCGAGGTCGTGCAGGTTCAAGTCCTGTTCCGGGCAC
>DKBG01000215.1 GCA_002451155.1 Ignavibacteria bacterium UBA6906 | reverse complement strand
CCCGATCAAGGAGACCGGCCACAAAATCAGAATGCGGCGCGGCGCCGATTGAAATAAACATCGCAGATGAAAGCAGCTCGCGATCCTGTTTCGTATCGATATTCCGCAGCAGAACCTGCCGGAGACATCCCTCCCCGCTCACAGCGGCGACTTCGACCCGGGGAATGACATCAATATTCTCCGTGGCTTTAATACGTTGAACCAGGTAATGTGACATTGCGGGACTGAGTTCGGGAGCCCGGATGAGAATCGTCACGCGCCTGGCGTATCGCGAGAAGAACAGCGCTCCCTGCCCGGCAGAGTTCGCGCCTCCCACAATACAGACATCCTGACCGCGATAGGTAACCGCTTCGCTCAGGGAAGTCCCATAGTACACGCCCTTTCCCAGGAGCGGCTCGATACCGGGCACATCAAGGGTTCGGACGGACATGCCTGTCGTAACGACAACAACGTACGCGGGAATCTCGGTCCCATCGGCCAGTTTAACAATCCTATACGGATCTTGCCGTCGGATACCGACGACTTCCTGTGCGGCAAGAATTTCCGCGCCGAACCGTCGGGCCTGGGCGCTCGCTCTCTGCGCGAGATCCGCTCCGGTGATCCCGTTCGGGAAACCCAGGTAGTTTTCAATCCTGGAGCTCGTCCCCGCCTGACCGCCGGGGGCATTCTGTTCAACCAGAACCACACTCATGCCTTCGGTCGCCGCATAGACCGTGTTTGCCAGGCCGGCGGGTCCCCCTCCGACAACCACCACATCGTAGAACTGGCGGGCGGCATGCGTCCGCAAGCCGGCCTTCTCGGCAAGCTGGAGGTTCGACGGCGCGCTGAGATACGTTCCATCAGGAAACAGGACTATGGGCAACTTCTCCAGACCGTCGGGAAAGGCGGTGACAAGCTCTCTCATCGACGCATCCTCATCAACGTCTATCCATTGATACGGTACCTGGTTGCGCGAAAGGAAATCACGGACTGCGTAGCTTTGCGGGGAGTATTTGGCCCCGGCGATTCGGATTCCCTCGAACGGCAGGTGAGCGCGATTCTTCCACTCGGAGAGGAGATCATCGAGCACCGGATACAGCTTTTGCTCGGGCGGATCCCAGGGTTTCATGAGATAGTGATCAAGGCCGATCGCGTTAATTCCTTCGATCGCCACCTCGGTGTCCGCATAGGCGGTGAGCAGGACTTTGCGGGATTCAGGGTGCAGCTCTTTCACCTTGCCCAGGAAATCCATGCCGGTCATTTCGGGCATGCGTTGGTCGACAAGAAAAAGCGCGATCGGTGTACCGCGCTGCTTGAGCTGCCGGGCAGTTTCGAGGCCTTCCCGCGCCGACCCCGCTTTCAGCACCCGGTATTCCTTATTGTAGTGGCGCCGCAGATCTCGTTCTATCGCCCCGAGGACTTGCGGATCATCATCGACGCTTAAAATGATAGGTCTTGCCACGTACCATTCCTCCCTCTTCTCAAAGACTGCAGGTCACTTATGTTCATTGCTCAAAAACCAACGATCTCCCGCGTACATCTCCGGCGGCAACGGAGGCTAAACTCCGATGACAGCACCAGGTTGTCCCGACTTTGAGCGGGTGACTTTGTGCGCTGAATGAGGCGGGAAAATGCCCTGGAGGCAAAAAAGGAACTTCCTGAGCCGCTAATTGTTTAACATGCAGAACGGACCGTTCGTTCGGCCGGGTCCCAGGATTTCGGTAGTCAGGACCTTCGAAAGGCAGAGAAATGGGGCTTGAAGCGGTGGGGTACAGTGTGGACGGGTGTCCCCCCCCCGGAGTCTGGGGCGAAAAGGGCACTCGGAAGAGACCGGAACACACCATAGGTCCCAGGGGGGATGTGGGCAAGAACGATTTGGGCACGTCGGCCCTCCAACCAGCAACCGGCGGGGCGACCGATGATCATAGATAATTTCCGACCTAGGCGCAAGCAAAAAAACGAGACGAGCCCTCGAGTCCGGGAGTCCGTCTGTACAGGGCGACGACCTTGAAAACAGGAGACCTCACGGCCTGTGACAACTGAAGAACTTGTTGATCATCTGGCATCCAACCCCACGATCGGCGGGGCGCCCAGGGAAGAGCTTGCCTGGCTGGCCAGACAGGGCACACTCCGTCATATGCAGGCCGGGGAACTTGCGACCCGACAGACGGAAATCGTGGACGGTCTGTACATCATGCTGACCGGACGGATGGCGATCTATGCTGACAGAGGAGGAGGACGACGGAGACTAATGGAATGGCAGGCCGGTGAAGTGACGGGGCTCCTCCCCTATTCCCGTCTGACCTATCCGCCAGGAGACACCATCATTGAAGAGCCCACAGACGTTCTAACAATCTACCGTAAAGACCTGCCCGCATTAATTCACCACTGTCCAGAAGTGACGGCTGCGCTCGTGCACGTCATGACTGACCGTGCGCGCAGGTTCACGTCGACTGATCTCCGCGATGAGAAGATGCTCTCCCTCGGAAAGCTCGCTGCCGGCCTGGCGCACGAACTGAACAATCCGGCATCGGCGGTCATGCGCGACGCAAAGTCCATGGCGGAGGCTCTTGCCGCAGCAGAAGAAGCGGCCCGCGCACTCGGCACTGCCGGTCTGACCAGCGAACAGTTGTCTGAGCTCGACACCGTACGTGGAATCTGCATGTCCGCTGCCGCCGATCGACCGATTTCCGCGCTGGATGCCGCTGATCGAGAAGACACAATCGCGGCATGGCTCAATGCTCACAACGTCGATGAGACTCTGGCGGAGGACCTCGCCAGAACACCTGTGACAATCGAAGCGCTCAACCGGCTTGCACGGGTCCTGGAGGGAGGATCGCTTACCGCCGTGCTTCGCTGGGTGGCGGGAGGATGCGCAGCGCGCTTGCTTGCGTCCAACATCGAGCGGGCAGCAACCCGTATCCAGGCTCTCGTCGCAGCGGTGAAAGGGTTCACGCACATGGACCGGGCACTTGCCCAGGAACCGGTGGACATCCCGAGGGGGTTGGCCGATACCGTTGCGCTGCTGGAAGGCAAAGCAAGGGGAAAATCTGTCTCTATCTCCCTCAAGGCGCCGCCCGATCTCCCACCGATCCGGGGAATCGGTGCGGAGATCAACCAGATCTGGATGAACCTGATTGACAACGCCATTGACGCGGCACCCGAACGGGGACAAGTTCACGTGTCTGCAAGCCGTGAGGGGCCACACGTCCTTGTGGAGGTCTCGGACGACGGAGCAGGAATCCCTCCCGAAATTATCGGCAGCATCTTTGATCCGTTCTTCACCACNNCTAGTGTTGTTGCCGTGCGATCATGAGCTGATTCGCGCTTCTCTGACCAGTCTGTATAATCCCAGGAAGCCCGCAATGATGCGGCTTTCGCCCCGTCCAGGATCCTACCGCTTGAGAAGCGTTTTCCAGATCTGGACGAGTGACACGCTCATCCGACGATTGAAATACGCTCGGCTCCCTACACATCCTCCTCCAGTGAAGCCAGTACCCCTCCCGCACTTCTGGCTTCAGGGACGAGCGCCACTCTTTCCATTCACTTGGCCAGAGCTGCCAGCTGGAACCCGAGTTGCTGCATCAGATCGAGTCTGTCATACGCTGCATGCTCTTCTGCAAGCTTGCCGTTTACGAAGCGGCTGATGCTGAGACCGCCAACCTTGAAGGATTTTCCGGTCGGAGGAAATAGTCCGGGACCGCTGTTCGTGCCGGTAATCGTCCAGCGCACCGCGGTGTGATCTCCAAAATAGACTATTTCGTCGATCGTGACGTTGAAGTCGGGATAGGACGCGCGCACGATCATAATGTGTTTTTTCAGTGAATCCAGGCCCCTGTATGTGTCGACCATTCTGTCGTGGCGTACGACGTTCCTGTCGCAGATTGCGTCCAGCGTGTCAAGATTCCCCGTGTTCCACGCATA
>DKBG01000278.1 GCA_002451155.1 Ignavibacteria bacterium UBA6906 | reverse complement strand
CGTTTCCGGTCGCGGATCGCGCAGATCGGTGCATTCTCGGTGTGGCCGATGGGTTCAAACCCTTCCGGCATGCGGGTAAGGTGGTCACCATGACTCATCCAGACTCTCAACGGGGCGGTTCCCGTCGAAATCCCCGCGAAGAGATCGCTCGTATCGTCAACCGAGAGATCTGCATGCCCGTACTCCCTCCTTGCCGCCTTGTCCACTTCTCCCCCATGGCGGTAGGCGATCAGCTGAAGCCCGTAACAGATACCGAGGATGGGAATCCCGAGGTCGAAGAGTTCTCTTGGAGAGAGCGGGGCACCCCGCTCATAGGTGCTGTGGGGGCTTCCGGACAGGATGATGCCTCGCGGCCGGAGTTCTTTGATCCTGTCCAGGCCGATGCTGAAGGGATGGAGCTCGGAATAGACGCCGAGCTCGCGAACGCGGCGGGCAATCAGCTGTGAATACTGTCCGCCGTAGTCAAGAACGAGAACCAGCTCCTCATGTTTCATGGGCCGTAATATACCGAAACATCCACTCTTTCTCAATTTCGGGGTCTCGACTGACGGCCTCGCCACCAGACGCGGTGCCCGGCGCCGGGACTACGAGAGTGTCGTTTTCGCCATGCCTTCAGCGCCGCCGGCGCGACCGCGCCTTCGACCGCTTCGCAAGAAGCCGGCCAAGGATCTCGGAGAGCTGTGGGCCCGACCGCTCCTCAAGCGAGTACGAAACCCTGACGGAGGGTTTCCGTATTTCGATGACTCTGCGAAGGTCAATCGGCGTACCGATGATGACGGTATCGCAGGGAACGGCGTTAATGGTCTCCTCAAGGTCTTTCATCTGACGCTTCCCGTACCCCATCGCCGGGAGCAGCACCCCGATATCGGGATATCGCGCAAAAGTCTCCGCGATTGAACGAACCGCCCAGGGGCGTGGATCGAGAACCTCGAGCGCGCCGAAGGTATTCGCGGCAAGTGTTCCAGCGCCGAATTTCATCTCACCATGAGTTAATGTCGGTCCGTCTTCGACGACCAGAACACGTTTCCCGGGAATCAGGGAGGGATCTTCGACCGCAATCGGAGAAGCGGCCTGAATTATCGCCGCATGCGAATTGACTGCGCGCACGTTTTCGAGCACGATGCGAACGTTCTCCTCCGGAGCGGAATCGACTTTGTTCACGATGATCACGTCCGCCAGGCGCACGTTTGTTTCTCCCGGGTAATAGCTGCGTTCGTGGCCCGGCCGGTGCGGATCGACCACGGTAATCGTCAGATCCGGCTTGTAGAATGACAGGTCGTTGTTCCCGCCGTCCCACACGATGACATCAGCCTCCTTCTCCGCCTGCTTCAAAATGGCCTCATAGTCAACTCCCGCGTAGATCACCGTGCCCGCAACAATGTGTGGCTCGTATTCTTCCATCTCCTCCACCGTGCATTTGAACCGGTGGAGGTCCTCGATCGAGCCGTACCGCTGCACACGCTGGCGGACAAGATCCCCGTACGGCATCGGGTGCCTCACGGCAACAACGCGCTTGCCCGCATCTCGGAGAAGCGCACACACCTTTCGGGATGTCTGCGATTTTCCGGAACCGGTCCGCGCCGCAACAACGGCAACCACAGGAACTCTGGATCGGAGCATCGTCTGCTCGGCGCCGAGAAGGGTGAAATCCGCACCGCAGGCCATCACGAGTGAGGATTTCCCCATGACGTACGGATACGAGACATCGGAATAGGAGAAGACGACTTCATCGATGCGGTGACGGGCAATAAGGGACGGAAGCTTCGACTCAGGATAGATTGGGATCCCGCGCGGGTACCGTTTGCCGGCCAGCGCCGCGGGGTACTTCCTTCCGTCGATATTCGGGATCTGTGTCGCCGTAAAGGCGATTACCTGGTAGAACGGATTGTCGCGGAACACGGTGTTGAAGTTGTGGAAATCCCGCCCTGCCGCACCCATGATGATGACCCGTCGTTTTCTCATACGCCCCGCTCCTATGATCTGGAAGATCGTGAACCGGACTCTTCGTGCCTGTCAGACACGTTCTCCGGCACAATGTGGGTTCCGCCTCGGCCGTGCACGGCGGCAAACAGATGTTCATGATTCGTTATGATTGCCTCTTTCCCGGCCCGGGAAAGGAAGATCAGCGCCGCGGTAATTTTCGGCCCCATGCTCCCCGCGGGAAACTGACCCTGCTCCAGATGAATCGAACACTCGGCTGCTGTCATCCGGTCGACCTGCCGCTGGGTGGCCTTTTTGTAATCGAGACATACTCGGTCAACGTCTGTCGCGATCAGGAACTGATCAGCCGCGAGCTGGGATGCGAGGATGGCCGACGTGTGATCCTTGTCGATGACAGCCTCAACCCCTTTGGAGATGTCATGGTCGTTAAAGACCGGAACCCCGCCGCCCCCGGCGGCAATGACGACAAGCCCCCGGTCCACACACGCCCGTATCGCTTCGAGCTCGACGATCTCCTTCGGCTCGGGGCTGGCCACCACCCTTCGCCAGCCGCGGCCCGCGTCCTCG
>DKBG01000032.1 GCA_002451155.1 Ignavibacteria bacterium UBA6906 | reverse complement strand
CCGTGATTGAAGGGGAGGGGGGTAGGAGTAAGAGCCTCGATTTATTGCCCCTGGTGTATCACCAATTTCCGTAACCAAGCGACGGTCATCGCATCGAGATTGACTTTGTCTGGCCCCCTGGTTACGTTTGCACAGATATTGACGCGATGGCTTTTGCAGCCATCGAGCCGCTGGTCTGGACCCCGCTCTTGTTCCGCCGCTGTAGAGCCCGGTTCAACGACTCCCTGGCTTTGAGCCTTCCGTTGCACATTTACTGCCACTGAGCAATTCAATGACTCGACGTCAGGCTTAGCGAGTCGCAGAGTGCTCCAGCCCCTGTACGACCCGACAACTGGCCTGGATTTCGTTCGAGCAGTGTATCTCTCCGGGGCGTCGGTTAGTTGGAGAACAGGATGAGAACCCACACCGCGTGTCTCGCATTCGTTTGCCTTATCGTTTGCCACCCCGCGTTTGCTCAATGGACGCAAACAAATGGACCATACGGAGGCAACATTCTTGCTCTTATTGTCGTCCCTGATTCTTCAGGTTCGACAAGCCTTTTCGCGAACGCTGTCGGGGGGGTGTATCGCTCCACCGACGACGGGGAAACGTGGACACTCTGTGCGTCAGACCTGTTCCTGCCAGGGCCCTATGACGTCGTGGTCTCATCGTTCGCCATCACTCCAAATGAAGCAGGCGGGTCAAATCTTTTTGCGGTTGCGGGGACAAGCTACGGTGGTCTCTTACTCTCCACTGACCGAGGCACGACGTGGAGCAGGGCGAACCTCAGCACGACTGTGTATTGTCTTGGGACAGACGGGGCACACGTTCTTGTCGGAGGCCCAAGCGGCATTTTTCGGTCATCAGATGGCGGGTCCACTTGGACCCAGCTATATCAGAGCTCAAACTGGAGAAATTCAATCTATGCGCTGACGTCCGTTTCCAAAGAGAACGGGGAGGTTCTGCTCTTCGCCGGGACATGGGCTACTGGGGTATTGCGTTCCACCGACCATGGTGTGACCTGGGATTCCGTCAATACGGGGTTGACCGACAGGAGCATTCGTTCCTTCACTTGTATTCATCCAGCCGCGGAGGGCGGCACGACATATCTCTTCGCTGCGGCAATTCCTTATCTTCCTGGGCCATCTCTTGGAGGAGTCTTCGTTTCCATCGACGATGGTGAAAGCTGGACAGAGACCGGTCTGAGAGGCAGACGGGTTGAATGTCTGGCTGCAAACCCGAACGGTACAGGAGTGACAAGTCTATTTGCGGGGACCGACCATGGTGTCTTTCTCTCCACCGATAACGGTGCCAGCTGGGCTGAAGCCAACAGTGGTCTGGCAGATACATCCGTCCGCTGTTTTGCTGTGAACCCGGCCTCTGGTCAGACGGCCACGAGGAGTCTCTTTGCCGGAACAGTGACTGGGGGTGTGTATCGCTCCACAAACAACGGCACAGTTTGGCAGGCGATCAGTACAGGCATCACAAATACGAATGTCTGGTCTCTTGCCGTCTCAGATTCGTATCTCTTCGCAGGGACTCTTGGCGGTGGGGTCTTTCGGTCCACAGATGGCGGCACAGGGTGGGTGCAGGTGAACAGGGGTCTGCGGAATCTCTCGGTGTATGCCCTCGCGGTGAGTGTCAGCCAAGCCGGAAGTCCCACCCTGTTTGCCGGCACCTATGATGGAGTCTTTCTCACCACCGACAACGGTCTGACCTGGGATTCTGCCAGCACAGGCCTGACCACACGAAATATCTACGCCCTGGCTGTCAGTCCTGTTATCGGCGGCCGAGGCACGCCGTATCTTTTTGCCGGGACCACGGGTGGGGGAGTGTTTCGTTCTTCGGACAACGGTGCCAGCTGGACTGGAGTCAGCACGGGACTATCAGACTCGGTGATCTTTTCCCTTGCGGCCAGCGGCACTACTTTGTTCGCAGGGACTTTCATCGACGGAGTATTTCTTTCCACGAACAGCGGATCAAGCTGGACTACTGCGGGTCTGAACAGCGGCCAGGTGAAGGGGCTGGTGGCCAGTGGTGGAAATCTCTATGCTGCCCCCCATGGTCTGGGCGTGTTTGTTACCACTGATGGGGGTGCGAGTTGGAGAACGATGAATGCCGGACTGAACGATTATTACGACCGAGCCCTGACTGCTCTGTGGGCAAGTGGGGGTAGTCTCTTCGCAGCCGCTCATGGTGGCCTGTTCGTGACCTCCCTCCATGATACCATCTGGACGAAGAATGATGCGGGCTTGCGTTCCTTTTCTGTGTATTCCTTGGTAGACGACGGAACGAATCTCTATGCGGGAACTACCGACGGCGGGGTGTGGCGTCGGCCGCTGGCTGAGTTGATTGTACCGGTAGACCTCTCACCGGTGAGTCTCCCCGCAGAGTATCGGCTTCAGCAGAACTACCCCAACCCCTTTAATCCAAGCNNCGTCTACCTCTACCGCCTCCAGGCCGGAGATTTTGTTCAGACCCGAAAGCTCCTATTGCTCCGATAGGTCCGTCTAGCTGGTTGTGTCAAAGGCCCGGCCAGCGATGACCGGACCTTTCTTGTTTCAGGACGCGCCGGCAAAGGTGAATAGGGATCAGGAGCTGTAAGTGCTAACAGAAATGAATGAATTACAGCATTTTGAGAACAGAAATTCAAACCAGGGGACGGCTGCAATTGACATTGGGTGAACGGGGGGGTACTTTACCTGTTCGAAGAGTGGCTGTCCGTCCAGTTCATTCGACGGTGAATCCTTCCACTTCCAGCCACTGATCCCCCCCCGCACTGTTCTTGCATCAGAAGGTCAGACTGCAACCACTGCAAGTCAGTCATCAACGTTAGNNTATTGATGCACCTAGCCATTCATCAACGCATCGTGAAAAAGTCCTTTCCAGTGATATCCGTGGATGCTTCTACTGTTTGAAGGTATTCAAGCCTTCAGAGATTAAAGCCTGGGTCGACGAGTCAAATGAAAAGCAGGCTGATATCGACGATATTGGGCAGACTTCGTTGTGCCCCCATTGCGGAACAGATTCAGTGATTGGTTCGAGCTTCGGCTCCCCGGTCACGTCGGAGTTCCTCAAGGGCACGAACGTCCATTGGTTCTAAACATCAAACTCTAGTTGCCGCCGCGGCTTGTTGCCGGCCGTTAGGTTGCCGCGCACCGTGAAAGAAATCCCATCTATGAGCTATGAGCTTCGAAATATGATCGAGATTCTATTCACGATCGTGCTGCCTCTTCTAATACTCTATCTCAAGAGCAATTGGCCTTTGCGTACAGTCGTGTTCTCCCTAGTGTGTCTGCCTCTGCTCTGGTATCTCACGTATGCACTCATCCATGAGCTTAGCCATCTTGCTGGGATATATCTCGTCGCAGGCACAGTCACCGACTACAAACTCATGCCACACTTTTGGACTGGCGAGTTTGGTCAAGCGTGGATCACTACATCAGGTGTTCCATATGACTGGCATCAAGTCATTATGACGTCGGCTCCCTATATGGTCGATCTTCTGTGCCTGCTCGCATGCACCCGCATCTTGCGACCGCATGTGCTCAGACGGCCCTTCCTCGTTGGCCTTGCGTTTCTATTCTTGTGCCTATGACCGGCATTCGACTTCGCGTGCGAGACGATTGCGTTTCTGATGGGCGATAAGGGAGACTTCTATCACATCAACCAGTTGAGTGGCAATCTAATCACATGGTCATCTATTCTTTTTTCACTCGGCCTGGCCGTCATTTCGATTGCCATAGTCTTGAATCGCTATAGACACACAACAACCGATGATCTGAGCGCGGCAACCTAACATCGTGTTCAACCTGACGGTGCGGGCTGAACATGAGTCATTTACTAAGCGCCGCAGGTTAACGGGGGCACGTTAGGCGGGCAGCACGATTATCCACATTTCCGTCATCTATTCAACTATCACATTTCAGGAGCACTACCGTATGCAGCCATCCTTCTCCAATTCGTTCACGACTTTCTTGGTGATCATCCTCGGATTCACGCCGTCCTTACTGGCGTCCAGTATGCCATCGACACGCGCACGCGACACGTACTACGCCGCTGAGCCTGATTCGGCCATTCGACTTTGTCTGGAACGAATGAACGAGGTGCTGCTAACAAAGGATGTACCCACCGTGATGGGCATATTCGATCGCGGTGATGATATCATCCTCATCGGCTCGGATTCCGGAGAAATATGCATTGGCCGGCAGCAGGTCGAGAACTTCTTTAAGATGATTGTCAGTATGCCTTTTGTGTTCTCGTTCGACTGGGATCACGTCGTAATCAACCACAGAGAGAGCACGGCTTGGGTGTTTGTAGATGGAAAGATGGTGCACACGAGTCCGTCAGGAAAGATCTCCAAGGTTC
Organism: Ignavibacteria bacterium UBA6906; assembly: GCA_002451155.1. GTDB lineage: Bacteria > Bacteroidota > Ignavibacteria > UBA10030 > UBA6906 > UBA6906. The sequence continues at coordinate 12,192 of DKBG01000032.1, read as the reverse complement.
CATATCGCATCGCCGCCGTCATGGTCAAGGTAGACGCGGAATGGAAGTGGAAAATGTTCTCCGGATCAATTCCCAGGGGAGAGTAGTGTGAAGCAGGTCCATGCCGGCGTTGAACGATTGCGATGACGTTACCGCGATTTTCGGTGATGGCCGCCTAACAGCGCGTCCAAGCTGACGGCGTCGCGACTGGTTCAACAACAAGATTTGTAAAGCGCCGCAGCTTAACGCGGGCACGTTATGCTGGTAGATGTCGCGCCGCTGAATGAATATCGTCAACCTAATTGACTTGATGTCTTCGACTTGCCACTGTACCGCAATCAGGGCTCTTGGAGCCTCTCCCGCATTCAGGCAGGGGAGTATGTGGCGACGAAGAAGTTGCTGTTGATGAAGTAGCTCCCGAATTGGCTGGGAAGGCATGGGACTTCCTCGAGGGCAAATATCCGTTTGATCGGATGGATTCCTCGGTCAGATCTCAGCCATTCAGGACGCCCCCCGGCGCTCCACCTGAAAATTCAGAGCTAGGAACCAGGCTGCTTCCTGAATTGGAAGGAGGCAAATCCCAGAGCAAGCAGGAAGTATATCGCAACCGTCGACCATCCGAAAGCGCTCACGACAACACTCAACTGGCCGATGAGCGAGACGACAAATCCGATGCCGTTTCCGACAAATAGCGCCGAGACGAGTGATTTGCGGGAGTTTGGATCAACGACGTTTCTCATGAGGTAGGTCACCAAGGCGATAGTAAGCAGGGTGACGCCAAAGAGTTGCCCCATGAAGTTCAGTTGTGCATTCGGCTCCACTGCGTAAAGCGGGTACACCTGCGAAGGGATGAGCACGAAAGCGAGGCCGAAGACACAGGCTAAGAGGGCGTTTATCACCAAAAGCGTGTTGAGCTTCATCTCAGTCCTCCATTGATAGTGACTTAAGGTACTCAAGGAATGCGCAGAAGCGCCAAAGATTATCTTTGAGTGAGGAAAAGTCCGGGTGATTACTTGTGTTCATTCTCTTTCGTGATGTCTCTTGGGCCCGGAGGGAACCCTTATGAGCCATGCTACGGTGAACCGTACCGTCTCGATTCCGGCAAGCAACCGTCAGGTTCTGAAGATGTCAGCATCATCCCTAGATTACCTGGGCTTCATCGGTCACAGAGTGTCTGAGACCCCCGCTCGAATCCAGTGGTAACGACAGATGGCTCCTCTTCCTTCCAACAAAGGATAGTTCACACTCCATACGTACCTTTCCAGAATGCCACCGTTGCGTTTGGTTCAGACTCGAGCTTCAGATCGAGAGTGTTGTGGACCAATCATGGAGCGCTCGGGGCCTTGTCCTGATTTCTTTGCCTGCTGCCCGTCGGAGTCTGCCGCAACGTCAAGCACGATCAGTCCCAGCCAGAGGAACCACGGGCACAGACGAAGGCGAAGCCATACAGCAGTCCTTAAATTGTGGGAGGTGTGTGAGAAGTGTAAAGCACGGGCGACGTTGGCGTGCCCCGTTCATCGTCGGTCCACCTGAGGAGGGGACACGCAGGCTGTTCCCCCTCCCGCCTTTACTGGGCAAATGGAACTCCGGCTCGCATGCCAGGCAGTCCAGACACGCCCATGATTATGTGAACGTCGTTGCGTCCGACAGTCTTACAGCGGGCGGTGTCACACCTTGGTTCATCGTCAGGAGTAGGAGCGGCGAACTGGTCTAGCCGGGGATCACCGTCGCAATTCTTCAGCCCTGGCGGCTGTCAATCCATTCGCCGGTGTCCAGATGGGCCGACACACCGGGAGCGGGCGGGATCGTCGGGTGAAGAATGATTACGGGACTCACTGTCCTGACTATTCATACAGCATCCACGTGCCAGCACACCTGCCCGTGGGAGAGGAATCTCGGATGGGACCGGGAGAGGCAATGTTCAGACCCCGGTGTCTGATTACTTGCCGGCAATATACTTACCGACCCGCCGATTGTCAAGAGCGTGTCTCGGCGATGGCCGATGCGACGCAAGAAATTGCCGGAAAGATCCGGGGCTGCTGGACGGGCGTTGCGGTACTCCGTCCAATCCCTTTCCCCCCAGCACAACGGTCAAGTCCAAATTGCCGAAGACTTCAGTGGTGAGGTTGGGCGTGCATGAAATGCTTTGTCGTCAGGCGTCGGGATTGGTGAATGAAAGCAAGGAAGCCGGTTATCATGAAGTCCGCTTCGACGGTTCCGGTCTGGCCAGTGGCGTCTACTTGTACCGCCTGCAAGCAGGGGATTTCATCCAGATACGTAAGTTACTTCTGGTCAAGTGATTCCGTGCTGAAGTTGAACACCAGGGGCTCGGGCAGCGATGTATGAGATTTCTCTTTTCTAGGCTCTCTCTTCACGGTCCTTTCCTTGCCCCCGAACTGCAAGTTGAGTGGGAGGTTCAGTACATCTCTGTTTTGAGACGTACAGGGGCAGATGGTTGACAAAGTAGAGGTCGGGTGGGCAGAACTGCCAGCCTCGTTGCATATCAATGATGTGGCGGTTATAATGCGGATGTCTTGAAACGTGCCCTCACAGTGAAGAAGTAAGTACGTTTTCCAAGCCTGCACGCGATGTCCTGATGCTGGTTATCCTGCGGGCCTTCTGGCCTCAGATGCTCCGGGATAAAATCACTAGAAATCGTCTCAATGTTTCCTGGTGACCTCCTTGGCTACTAACCTCCCCACCAACAAAAACATCGCTGTCCTCCTCAATCGCATTGCCGATTACCTTGATGCCAAAGGCGAAAACCCCTTTCGTGTACGTAGCTACCGCAAAGCGGCCGCTTCTGTTGCGAGCGTCCGGCAATCTCTGGCGAACGTCGTGCGAAAAGAGGGTCCTGGAGGACTGACTGGGCTTAAGGGGGTCGGCGAGAAGTTGGCCGGCCTGATTCACGAATATGTCACAAAGGGGAAGGTCGAGCTGCTCCAGGACCTGGAGAAGGAAGTGTCACCGGAGAAGCTCAAAGCCGTCAAGGAGCCGAACTCAACCCACACGTTCACCGAGCCGATCGAACTACCGGTGGCGGTGATCCTTAAGATCGACGAGGAGTACCGGAAGAGAGTTGCAGCCGGTACGCTCAAGAAGATTGCTCCCCGATTGCTGAACCCGAAGAAGAAAGCGTGGCTTCCGATCATGGCGAAGGAAGAGAAGGGATACAAGTTCACACTGATGTTTTCCAACACACCGACGGCCCACAAGCTGGAGAAGACCGATGATTGGGTTGTCGTGTACTACGCCAAAGGAAAGGGCGAGAACCAGTGTACTGTGGTCACGGAAAGTCGGGGCCTGCTAAAAGGGAAGCGGGTGATACGGGGGAGGGAGAAGGAATGCCTGATGCATTATCGCGTTGCGTAAGACCTCTCAATTGCTGTACAGCGGCTGTGATAAAGGGGTGTGGGGGAAGTCATTCTATGTGTGCGGATGAGGTCTCGAATATAGAGTCCCGCGATACCGGACCGTCTTGGCAGCAGAAGAAGAGAAATACTCTCAGAGAGGGTGAGAATAAAGCTGGTACCGAGGAGGGGGGATCTGGCCATCTTGTGGAACTACGATGCCTTCCGACGTTTGTGTTCTGGCGGGCCTGGAAGAGCGAATGCGGTGCCATGGGCAATCATAGATCAAAGGGTTGACAATATGAAGAAGGCCAACCTGCTGAAGATTCTCTTCCTGGTGAGCTACTGGGCGATGGCAGTTGCGTTTATCGCCGTGTTCACGGACGTCGTCCTGACCTATGATGCACCTCGTTATGGGTACCCACCCATCGAGTACGATATCACCTCCGTCCTGCTCGGGGGAGTACTCGTTTGCCTGACCGCCGGGGGTGCTATGGCAAGTTTCGAGGTGCTGTACTTCAACAGGCTGCTGCGCAAGCAGGCTCTGGGAACGACACTTCTGTTCAGGACAGCTTTCTACCTTGCAAACTCCTATCTCCTGACCTCGTTAACTGTGCTTTTCCTCACCAGCCAGAGAATCGGCCAACCTCTCTTTCACGAGGCAACCCTTGCACTGTTCGCCCGGTACGTCCTGAGTCCCAAGGCGATTGTGAACACTTTATTCCTGGGGGTCATCGTCGCGCATTCTCTGTTCATCCTGCAGGTGGCCGAGAAGTTTGGTCAGGGAGTCCTGATGAATTTCCTTCTCGGTAAGTACCATCGTCCGCGGGCGGAGGTCCGCATATTTTTGCTCATGGATCTCAGATCTTCAACAGCATATGCTGAGAAACTGGGTCACACAAAGTACAGCCAGCTCATCCAGGATTGCTTCTCAGACCTGACGGAGACTGTAGCACGTCACAATGCACAGATCTATCAGTACGTTGGTGATGAAGTAGTCCTCACGTGGGAGCTGGCAAAGGGGATTGACAAGGACAACTGTGTGAACGCCTTCTTTCACTATGACAAATCTATTCATCAAAGAGGAGAGTACTACAAGCAGCAGTATGGCCTGATCCCGGAGTTCAAGGCGGGTGTAAATCTGGGAGACGTCATGGTTGCAGAAGTGGGGGAGCTGAAGAAGGAGATCGCCTACCATGGAGATGCACTCAATACCGCGGCTCGCATCCAGGAGAAGTGCAACGAGTTTGCAAGACGTATCCTGATCTCTGAAAGGGTACGGGACGCATTGGACGGGAGTCGTGAATATGATTTTCGAGCAGTGGGGAGCTTTCGGCTCAAGGGAAAGGAGAAGCCGGTGAGCATCTTCGAGCCTGTTGCTCCTGCTCTCTCGGAGGCATAGTATGCAGTCCTGGTCGGCGGCGTCTACCTCTACCGCCTGCAGGCAGGGGAGTATGTGGCGACGAAGAAGCTGGCATTGATGAAGTAAGCGGGAGCATTGCTCACATTAGAAGGCCCAGGAAACCGGGCTTTCTGTGGTTCGCCTCAGGACAATATCATCCGGAAAGGAGTTGGAGGAGGTTCATACCCGCGTTACACACTTCACGCTGTCCTGATTGACAAACCTTTTGCTCTTCCGTACCATAGTGTGGATCTATCGTGGAGTGAGTACAATGCAGTATAAACTGGTCGCCCACATCAGCCCACACGCTGAGACGTTGACCGCAACGTAGCTCAGTGCGTCAGGCCGTCACAATCAGGAAGGGATTTTGCATTGAAGTGGAAGTACCTCGTCGGATGGTTGCCCATGGTTCCTATTGCCATCCTTAACGGGGCTCTTCGGGAGATGCTCTACAAACCATCCCTGGGTGATCTGAGGGCGCATCAGCTTTCCACCGTTCTTGGTGTACTCTTGCTTGGAATCTACTTCTGGTTCCTTATTCGACACTGGCATGTCGAATCATCAAGTGAAGCCCTGCGGATTGGCCTCGTATGGCTTCTGTTAACGGCCGCATTCGAATTTGGGTTTGGTCGCCTCGTAATGGGGCATTCGTGGGAAACACTCCTGCATGACTACGATCTGTCAGAAGGCAGAATTTGGATTGCCGTACTCATTTGGCTAGCGATTGCCCCATCCGTGTTCTATCGATTCCAGAGAAGATCGCGCGCAGCGCCCTGATAAGCGTCTGCGCCTGACCGAACGTATGACGTGATAGGTAGACAAATCGGCTCGGGATCCCGGGCCTTCTTTTCATTCCGGCTCATAAGTTCAGTGGCTACCCAGCTGGTTACAGCTCTCGTTTCCTAAGCTGTGAGCCGGTTATGTGTCTCTCCAAACGCAACGGCACTCACTACCTCTGGCATGAGGACGAGAACAACCCACTCGTTAAAGGATCGAAGGAAGGGCACTACCGCTTCTAAACTGAGGAGAGGGAGCGAGTGCAGGACAGACGGCGCCATTACCAGAAAGTGTTTAGCGTATTTGGCAAATGCAGACCTCCTGGATCCCTGAGTCAGTAAACGCGGGGATTCACCAGTTGCGTCTTTGTTGAAGTGATAGTATATAGAGGAAATCACCGATTCAATCACCGAAGCAAGTGATTGCTATCGTCACCTGGAGATGTAGACCGTCCGACCTCTCCAGGATTCTGGATTTGGGACATCAGAACAGACCAGGCTGGATACCCCGTTCGTCGGACGACCGTCACCACTCACCTCATCACGCAGGATCGCACAGCCAATCTAAGGTATCGTTCAGTGGACACTGTATTTCTGCTTCCGCTGGCCCTCTTCCTCCTATGCATGATAATTCGTTCTGGATATGAACTTCTCAAGGAAGCGAAGAAGATCAATCCTGAAAGCAAACCGGTTTTCGCATTTATCTTTGCTTCGATGTGTGTCCTCTGGGTATCCTGGTTTGCTCTGTGCCTTTCCGATCCATACCGGGTCGATATGCCACGCCCGCTCCGGTGGATAGGCCTTCTGACAGTTGCCATGGGGACTGTATTCGCCGTCGGGGCACTGGTTCAGTTGAAAGGCGTGGAAAACATCGATCACCTTGTCACGCGCGGGCTATTTAGAAAAATCAGGCATCCTATGTACATGGGATTCATCTTCTGGATTGTTGGCTGGAGTATTTATAACGGTGCCGTCGTCGGCTCAGGAGCGGGGCTGACCGGTGTAGCCAGCGTCCTCTGGTGGAGGCATCTGGAGGAAGTCAGACTTGAAGGACAATTCGGGAGCAAGTATCAGCAGTATCGACTCACAACCTGGTTTTGAGTGTGGCTCGCAGTACAACACCTCAATGACCAAGCGCTGCTGCACAACCGGCCGCGAATCGTTCGCTGCTCAGCGCGAGGAAGTGATGGCGGACGCGTAGGAGCTTTTCGTTGAACGATCGGAGAGGCTCATGAGAAATGCACGACGAGAATTGTCCGGCAAACCACATGTCAGCAGTCACACAGCGCGGATCAAACAGATGGCTGTGGAATTCCTGCAACTCGTTGTAGCAGGACGAATTGATGAAGCATATGAGACATTTGTGGATATGCAGGGGAGGCACCACAATCCATTTTTTCCCCAAGGCTTTCCGGCGCTGCAACGGGCAATGGCCGAGAATCATATGCAATTCCAGACGAAGCGGCTTACGATCAAACAGGTGCTTGGGGATGGTGAGCTTGTGGCGGTTCACTCGCACCTGGAGCTCCGTCCCGGCGAGAACGGGATGTCAGTCGTGCACATATTCCGATTCCTGAATGACAGGATCGTTGAATTGTGGGACTGTGGGCAGACCTTGCCTTCCGAGTCTCCAAATCTTGACGGCGCGTTCTAGAAGTCACAGGGCTACAACGAGAGGATCCATGGCGCGCGGTCCGCTCCGCCTGATGCAGTAGCCCGTTTGATCAGGCGGATCAGCCGCTCTCTACCCTGGTGGCCGCCCCCAAGGTTCAATCGTCGTGTGGCACAAACAGAATTGACCTACGGCGTCCTTACCAGCAGAGGACATCACGACATGGGAAAACTTCGCGTTGAGAGTTTTACGATATCTATCGACGGCTTCGGAGCCGGTCCACATCAGAGTCTGGCGAATCCGCTCGGTGTGGGAGGAGGAGCACTCCACAAGTGGGCGTTTTCAACCCGCACATTTCAAAAACACCTGTTCAACGCCGAAGGTGGACAGCGCGGCATTGATGACGACTTCGCGGCACGTGGATTCCGCAACATCGGTGCGTGGATCCTGGGTCGCAATATGTTCGGACCCATTCGAGGACCCTGGCCCGATGACAGTTGGAAGGGATGGTGGGGGGATGAACCGGTTTATCACATGCCCGTTTTCATTCTCACCAACTTTCCGAGGGAACCGATTCCCATGAAGGGGGGTACCACCTTTCACTTCGTCACAGAGGGCATTGATGTTGCCCTGCAACGTGCCCGGGTAGCTGCCGGCGGGTATGACGTTCGACTCGGCGGGGGAGTGGCAACAATCAAGCAGTACCTCCGGGCCGGGCTGGTGGACGAGATGCACCTGGCGATTGCACCAGTGCTGATTGGGTCCGGTGAGAGACTGTTTGAGGGCGTTGATCTGGTCGGGCTCGGGTACCACTGTACACAGCACGTTGCTACGGAGAATGTCACCCACATCGTACTGACACGTCGATGACGATCAGACTTGCGCGAGGAGAAGACCCGCATGGTTCTGAGGGGCTGTAGCGTCGACCCTTGATGACGTTGGCCCCATTGGAAGTTCGTCCGTGGTCAAATCCATGGATAAGGCGGGTTGGCTCCTGTAACCTTCCAGACGGTAATTGTCCGGCTCGGTATCATTTCGATGAATTGGCCCATTCCGTTCCAGCCAGTGGTATGGATTTCGTCGGGGGCCACCGTCTGCTCAAACGGGACGGTCAGGCCGAAAGTTGAGGGACCATAAATGCCAGCAGCAACCATATCCTGCTCACGCTCAGAGATGGTCCGCTACTCTGTGGGGGAGTGCGCGAATTCGCTCCTGATGAACTCAATCTGGGGCTTCGCGATGCTCTACTTCACCGATGCGCTGGGGCTGCCCCACTCCCTCGCCGGCATTGCTATGGCGGTTGCCGTTTTCTGGGACGCGGTTTCCGACCCCGTGACGGGGCATATCACGGACAACACGAGAAGTAGATACGGCCGGAGACATCCCTACATCCTTGGCGGTGGGATCGCCGTGGTTATCACATTCCTTTTCCTCTGGTATGTCCCTGCCTGGTTCAAGACCAGCGAACAGTCTCTCTTCTGGTATCTCGTCATCATCAATCTTCTCCAGCGGACCGCAATCACAGTGTATGGGGTCCCGTACGTGGCGCTGGGGTTCGAAATCTGCACCGATTACGACGGCAGGGTGAAGCTACAGGGGATACGATCCGCCATGAACATGGTGGCGAACCTTTTGGGGCCGGCGCTGGCCTGGTCTCTCTTCTTCTCGAACAACGAGACCGTCAGGGCGACATCGCAGGAAGAGAACTACATGAACATGGGGCTCAGCTTTGCGGTCGTCTCACTGGCCTGTATCCTCTACGTCGTGCTGGCGACAAGAAAATATGCCCGTGACAGCCGGGAGATGACTCTCGAGGGGAATACTCTGAAGGGGTTCTTGCGTGATATGAGGGAGATAGCAGCAGACTCCCGGGCCCGGTACGTATTTGCCTTCATGGTCATAATTTCTATCGGAATATCGATGGTGAGCACGCTCCAGATGTACCTCTACGAGCACTTCATGAAGTTTGGCGGGATCGAGAAGTCGATCGCTCATGGGGGGACAATGATCGGGTTTCTCACCGGATCGCTTCTGGGGGGCATTCTGGCTCACAAGTTCGAAAAGAAAGGGGCGGTGTATTTCGCCGGGTTCACAAGTGTGGGGGCCAACTTCATCCTGGGGGGACTCTTCCTGACAGGCATCCTTGTCCCGGGGCAGTCGTTGAGTTTCCTGTCGTGGACAATTCCGCTTGCCTTCGTCGTCTTTGCGTCTTTCCAGGCGCTCTACTGGCTGGGGAACGGCATCATGTATCCGACGGTGACGTCGATGGTGGCGGATGTGTCAGAGATGCACGAGATCGAGAGCGGCATCAACAAAGACGGCGCCTACTCGGCCATCCTGAGTTTTTCACAGAAGCTGGCCATTTCCATCGGGATGCTCCTGAATGGATACGCGCTCACATTCGTGGGATTTGAAACGGGGACGGGCGTGGTTCAGCGCCCCGAGGTGTTGTGGAATCTCTGCGGTGTAACACTTATCGTCGGGCCGATGATCTCGCTGGTTTCGCTTGCCCTGATCCGATTTTATCCGGTCAACAGGGCGCTTCTGAATGAAATGCGTGCCGGACGGGCCGGCCGAATACCCTTGTGACGATTCGTCTCTGTCGGTGTGGACGTCCAGAGAGCCGTCGGTTTCTGGCTGAATTGACATCGACCCGGTCATCCTAATGACCTGGTACGCGTGTCAGCCTCAGAGTTTCCAGTAAAACTCCCTCTTATTACAGTACCACACGATCATCCAGAGACACAGCGTCCATAGAGCTCCCCACAGCATGCCGTTGTAACCCGACTTGTCCAGAAAGAATGAACTCCACGCAGAGGCATGGACCAGCGATGCCCACTGATTGAGTGTATCGTTTGGCTGTCCGGCAAAGAATTCCTCCAGGTGCAGTGCCCGAAAAAATATCCTCATAATGATCTGCATGAAATACGCGAGGAGCGCATTTGCCCCCAAGACCTTGAGCGGATATGCCCATTTCGTCCATCCCCTGACGTCAATCACATAGTATAACAGTAGAAAGACAAAGGCTCCTACTCCGGACGCAAACATTGCGTATGAAGCCGTGACGTCAGGTTTGTTGAAACAGAGTTCTGTCGCTCCTGTGGAAAGTCCGGCAGCATGCAATGCGAACCCGGCAACAGCGAAAACACCGCCGACAATGATTGCCGTACGCACAATTTCTGTTCTCTTCCCTCCGGCCACCGCCTCACCGAGCAGGACACCGACCATCGTCATGGCACCGTACGATATCGAAACCCAGGGTCGGCAGTGGAGAATCAAAGGCTTGGCCCAGCTGCCGTGGAGCTGGGAAATCGTCCAGAAAGGTTCGGGGGTGTCTCCGAAGCGCAGCCACCAGGTGAAATAATGAGACATGGTCATGTGAAATGCGAGCACTGCGACAATTGCCACCCAGCGGCCGGTCCTGGAAAGCTTCATGCTTGCGGCTCCCATGAAGTAGGCAACGCCGATGGCCTGCAGGATTCCCCACCACCAGGACAACCCGAGGATCAGGCTGATGTAGACTATGCCGACAAGTATCAACATGACTGTTCTCACAAGCACATGGCTCCACCATTCCCCTCCACGACGTCCCTTGCTCAGAGGGATAGCGATGCCTACGATAAAGACAAAAAATGGTGCCACAATGTCGGTAGCCGTGAGGCCGACGTTCTTCAGTGCGGCTTCGGGGAGTTGATTGATCTGCTCGTCCGTCAATCCCGCTCTTTTCTTTTCCTCGACGAACCGTTCCCATCCGATTTCCGCGTGGTTCCAGGTGGAGACGGGGAGGCTTCCGAGCCATGACATCGTCTGGGGGAGAGGCCGGTAGTTCTCCGCTGCAACGGCAATGACGAAGACCATCAGCAGAATTGTGAGTCCCCGGAATGCGTCAACGGATCCAACTCGCACCCGCGGCAGCCTGGAAACATCTTCTTGGACATGGGCAGGCATACTCTGTCACCTTGCTGTGAGACTGCGATTAACTCCCGCCCAAACGTCTCGAAGAATGACGAAAGAAGCAATGTGATTGACCATGTCAAAGAAACCCCGGCCGGGTTCTTTGTTGAGTTCAAATTGTTCTCGGGAGGCGGGGATTAGCATCCGGAGTTTGCGCACGCAATTCTGGATGATTAAGGTTGAGGGTTGGCCGCCGACACGGGGAGATGGCCGGGCTTCTTCTTGCAGGTTGGAGGGAAGTCCGATGAATACGAAGAGATACCAATTCAGGAATCGGCCCGGGAAGCAGAATTGGCTGCCGACTTCTTCAAGGGGGGTATTGATTCTGGGAATTTCCCGGGGCGGGGATCTCCTGCGGTGGCTGGAAATAGCTGATTTTCGGGCGAATCGATGTTGGCACTAAGGTTGTGGCTTCCTCGGCAGAAAGGGGAGTGGGGAAGACTTTCAAAAACAAATTCGACAAGAAGATGAAAGCCATGACACATATTCGGTTGATCTTTCTCGCGGTTGTGTTGGCAACACTCGTTTCTACGGCTGGATCACAGGTAACGTTACAGTTCGGCGCGGGTGCAGGCCTGGCTTTCCCGATGGGAGATTACGGCGGGCAAACTACTGATTACTATGCCGGATCCAAGTATGGACTCTCAATGGGGTATACTGTCCAGGCCAAAGGGCGGGTGGGACTTGCTGGCTTCACATTGGTGGGCGGGATTGGGTATGAACATCTGAGCAATAGCGGTGAAGGAGAAGAAGGTCGAGGAAAGGTGGACGTCGCTCAGTCGGTAGTCACGATCAAAGCCGGGCCGGAGTTTCGCATTCCCATTCCGGGGGCTCCATTTACACCATACATCGGAGGGAGTATCGCCTGGCACTCCATCAGCGGCGAAACGACATTTCAGGGATTGACNNTACTCATCAAGCTGGGCGGTACGATGACGCTTGATGTAGGTGCCGATTATGCATTCGTCAATCCGTTGACGAAGGAGTGGAAGGTCGTTGATCCCAAGAGTGATGCGCGTGTAAACTCGTACAAGGCGCTCAACGACGACAAGGATCCGCTCTATGTCGCCGGGAATGACGACCACTTCATCGCCGGCTCGAGGTCCATTTCCCTGCTCC
>DKBG01000171.1 GCA_002451155.1 Ignavibacteria bacterium UBA6906 | reverse complement strand
TTTGTCGAGCAGCGGATCCAGAGCATCGTGGACCTGAACCATCCGGAAAACCAGAGCCGGCTGATGATCTGGACCGCAGGGTTGCGGATTGTGGCCGACCACCCGCTGGTGGGAGTCGGAGATATTGACCTGGGAGGCCTTCTCCGGGAGTATGCGGATCCGGGATATCCGGATCTCTGGGGACATATGCATAATGTCCCGCTTCAGTACCTCGTCACGCTCGGCATTCTGGGGTTCCTTGTTGTTGCGGCCCTGTTTGTTCTTATCGCGGTGAATGAATGGAGGGCCTACCGGTCCACCCGCAACGAATGGTTTCTTGGGTCGGTGTCACTCGGATCGCTCGCCGTCCTGCTCGGGCTGCACGTTCATGGCCTGACGGAGTGGACGTTCGGCGATCAGGAGGCGAGCGTGCTGTTCTGGACAAGCGTGGGCTTTTCCCTCGCCGCGGCGAGGCTGGGCGGGTTCCCGACTACAAAGAGGCAAGGAGGAACGCCGTGAGCGCCCGACTCTCGGTGCTTGTTTTGACGCTGAACGAAGAGCGAAACATCGTTGATTGTCTCGAGAGCGTTCGGTGGGCTGACGAGATCGTCGTCCTCGACTCAGGAAGCAGCGATCGAACGGTCGACATCGCCCGGCGATACACCGATCGTGTGATTCAGGCAGAGTGGAAGGGATACGGCCAGACGAGAAACGCTGGACTGGAACTGGTGACGGGTGAGTGGGTGCTCTGGCTCGACGCGGATGAACGCATCACCGCCGGGTTGGCCGCGGAGATCCGCCGCCTCCTCGGCGCGACGCCGGACTCCGTGTCCGCATATCGGATCGCGCGGAGGGCCTATTTCCTTGGCCGGTGGATCCGTCATTGCGGGTGGTATCCCTCGCGGGCAGTCCGACTGTTCCGGCGCGCGCGCGGCCGGTTTACGGAGACGGCGGTTCACGAGCGGCTGCTCGTCGACGGGGGGATCGCCGAAACAACGCATGACATTCTCCACTTCACGGATCCGGACCTGCACCATTACCTCACAAAGTTCAACAGATATACTACCCTTGCCGCAGACGATCTCCAGGCGGGGGGAAGGCGGTTCGGCCTGTCCGATGTCCTGTTCCGTCCGGCGTTCACGTTTCTGAAGATGTACATGTTGCGGCGGGGGTTTCTCGACGGGATGCCCGGGTTCATCCTGTGCGTGCTCTCGTCGACGTATGTCTTCGTCAAATATGCGAAACTCTGGGAACTCCAGAGACCGACCCTGCGAGAGAAAGGAGAATGAGAAATGGACGAAAACCAGAGAAATGAAATCATGTTCACCCAGCTCGTCCTGATGTTCCACACGGCGGCGATGCAGCAGCTCGGGAAGTTGAAGAACCCCCTGACCGACAAAATTGAGAAAGACCTTCAGGCAGCCCAGAACTCTATCGATCTTCTCGATATGCTGCGGGTCAAGACAAAGGGGAATCTTGGCGGGGAAGAGAGCCGGCTGCTGACGCAGGTGCTTCAGGAGCTCCGGCTGAATTACGTGGACGAGGCGCGGAAGGCTCCCGCCCCGACGCAGGAGCAGCGCCCGTCCGAATCAACCTCCGGGACGGAGGGGCAGTCCGGGACCGACGAATCAACACATCATAATCCGGAACAGGCATGAGATTCGGGATTATCGGCAATATCGAAAAGGAAGGTCTCCGCGAGACTGTGGGCAGGCTGCTCGATCTTCTTGACAGGTCGAATGCGGAATACTGCCTGGAGGAGCACCTCGCTGACCTTCTTGGTGTTTCTCAGAAGGCGGGCACGGTCGACATGCAGGAGTGCATCGTTGGATCTGACATGATCGTGGCATTCGGGGGGGATGGGACGATACTGGTCACAGCGAGGCGGGTCGGGTCGCGCGGGACTCCCATCCTCGGTGTGAACCTGGGGAAGCTCGGCTTCCTTGCGGAAGTCACGCCGGAGGAGATGGAGAAAGCGATCGGCGATATCCTCGCGCGTCGCTATCTGGTCCAAGACCGGCTCGTGCTCGAGGGGACCACATCCGCACACCCGGGCAACGTCTATCACGGGGTCAACGACATGGTGGTGGAGAAATCCCGATCCCCGCGGGTCATTTCCGTTGATACATACATTGACGGAGTGTTCGCCGTCCGATACCGCGGAGACGGACTGATCATTTCGACGCCAACCGGCTCCACGGCCTATGCCCTCTCCAACGGTGGCCCCATTGTGACACCGACGACACAGGTCATCGGAATCACGCCCATCTCACCGCATACGCTGAGCGGACGGCCGCTGATTGTGTCGGATACCAGCACAATACGCGTTGTCGTCCATTCCCAGACCGAGGAGATACTCTTTTCGTCCGACGGTCAAATCGAAGAGTTCCTGACCTCGCCGGCGGAGCTTATCGTGCGCAAGGCGGACTACAGTGTCAGGCTTGTGAAGCGGACAGACAGATCCTATTTCGACGTGTTGCGGGCGAAGCTTCTCTGGGGGCAGGATCCGCGGTCAGGCTAGTTCCACGGGTTCGCCGGTTGTCAATTGTGCAGTGTCCATCGTCCATTTCGATCGTGAGGGTGCGGCCTTGATGTCGCCCCGATGGGGCTCCGCTG
>DKBG01000253.1:338-3842 GCA_002451155.1 Ignavibacteria bacterium UBA6906 | reverse complement strand
GCGCAAGGAGGGGGAGTGGATCCCCAATCAGTATGGCGGCAGGGAAAACCTTGAAGCGGTCGATTTCCTAAAATATCTGAACGTCACACTCCACAGATACTTCCCGGGTGTTCTGACAGTCGCGGAGGAATCGACTGCCTGGCCGGGGGTCACTACACACACGGAGTANNCGACTGGCAGAAGTTCGCGAACCTCCGCCTTCTCCTCGGTCTTATGATCAGTTTCCCCGGCAAGAAACTCCTCTTCCAGGGAGGGGATTTCGGCCAATGGGATGAATGGAGTCATGACAAGAGCATTGACTGGCACCTCCTCCAGTACCCCTTACACCAGGGACTCCAGCGATGGATGTCAGATTTGCTCCGTCTGTACAGAGGTGAGAGGGCGCTTCACGAAATCGATTTCCAGTATGAGGGCTTCGAGTGGATCGATTTTCAGGACAGCGCGTCCAGCGTGATCGTCTTCGAAAGGGTCGCGTCAGACCGTCCAAACCGGATCGTGGTTGCCTGCAATTTCACGCCGGTCCCGCGCGTCAGCTATCGGATCGGGGTGACTGCTGCCGGGACGTACTCAGAGCTGCTGAATAGCGACAGTTCTCTCTATGGAGGGAGCAATACCGGAAATGCCGGTTCGATCCTGGCCGAACCGATCCCCATGCACGGACGAATGCAATCTCTCTCTCTCACCTTACCACCCCTCGGTGTGCTGCTCCTGAAGCTTGAGTAGCCGTTTTTTCGACTGTTTCCCGGCTCCTGATGGAACTCCAGGCTCCCCCGAGGGTGTTCTACAGAGGGAATCACAGAGGCAGAATGCCATCGATAGCGGTCATAGGATCAGGATTCGGCGGGCTCGCGGAGGCGATCCGTCTCCAGGCGCGTGGGTTCGAAGTCACGGTCTTCGAAAAGCGCTCCTCTGTGGGAGGAAGGGCTTACCAGCTCGTCAGGGACGGATATACCTTTGACATGGGGCCCTCCCTGATTACCGCTCCTTTCATCATCGAACGGGTCTTCGAGTCAGCCGGCAGAAAAATGTCCGACTATCTCGATCTGGTTCCGCTCGATCCCTTCTACCGTATCTATTTCCACGATGGGGCGTTCGTCGACTACAACGGAAACGGCGACGCTATGAAGGCCGAAATGGCGAAGTTCGACCCGAAAGACGCGGCGAACTATGACCGGTTCTTCAGCGACATCAAGAAGATCTATGATGCCATCATCACCGAAGGCCTTGGCTCCCGCCCCTTTCTGAGCTGGAAATCTTTTCTCAGGTTTGTCCCTCGCGCGATCAGCCTCGGTGGCCTGACGCCGGTGTATGATTTCGTCAGCAAGTACTTCACGCACGAGAACAACAGGTTCATGTTCTCTTTTCACCCGCTCTTCATCGGCGGATCTCCGTTCCGGGCGCCGAGCGTGTATATCATGATTCCTTACCTCGAAAAGGCCGGTGGGGTCTGGTTTGCACGGGGGGGGATGTATAGCCTGGTCAGGGCATTTGAGACGCTGTTCCGTGAGATCGGAGGAACTATTCGCACCGGCGCGGAGGTTTCTGAGATTATCGTCACGGACGGGTCTGCCACCGGTGTACGCGTCGGTGAGACCGTCCATGCATTCGATGCCCTGGTTTCGAATGGTGATGTGCCCTGGGTATATAAGAATCTCATACCTGAGGAACACCGTCGCCGCTGGACTGATCGGGCCATTGACCGCCTCCATCTTTCCATGAGCTGCTTCCTCCTATATCTGGGAACGCGAAAGCAATTTCCGCAGCTGCAGCATCACACCCTGATTCTCAGCAAGCGGTACAAGGAACTTGTCCGGGACATCTTCGATCGAAAGATCCTCGCTGAGGATTTCTCGATCTATCTTCATGTGCCGACCCGGACCGATCCGACTATGGCCCCTCCCGGTGGGGAAAGCATGTACCTTCTGATTCCCGTTCCACATCTCGGGGCCGGAATCGACTGGGCAGCAACGGCAGAGTCGTTCAAAGACCGGATCCTCGCGTTCCTCGAAACGGACTTCGGGATGAGCGGCCTCCGGGACAGTGTCGAAGTGTGTGAGATGTTTACTCCGGAGGATTTCCGGACCAGGTTGAACGCACATGAGGGGAACGCATTTAGCATCGAGCCGCGGCTGACGCAGAGCGCGATCTTCCGCCCGCACAACAGGAGTGAAGATCTGAAGCGGTTCTACCTTGTCGGAGCCGGAACGCATCCGGGGGGCGGCGTCCCGGGGGTACTCCTCGGGGCGGAAGCGACGGAGCAGTGCATCCTCGAGGACTTCGGTGTCGACCGGATGCCGGAGACGGCCGGGCAGGGGACCGCCGCGACGCTGACACACGTCCGCTGATATTTTTTTTGTTGAAACAGACAAACGCATATTCCGGTCAAATCGAATAAGAGAAAGCGTGACCTTTGGAAAAGACGATTCTCTCAACCGCTGACGTTGCCCGCCTGTTCAGGGTCACGGAGACGACAGTCAAACGATGGGCTGATGAAGGTGTCCTTCGGTGCCAGAGGACCCCGGGGGGACACAGGAAATTCGAGATCCGCTCGCTGGTCGAGTTCGCGGAGAAAAACAACTTCGAACCTGTCGCCGCACTTGAGCTGCCCGGCATCGATGAACGAACGGAGGTGATTCGGGTGGCGATCCTTCGCAAGGACTTTCCGCGTCTTGTCGAAGGGTTTGTGTACAAGGCGCTTTCCGCCGATCGGAACGACCTGTTTCGATACTTCATTTATCTGTACGAACACAAGATCGCCCTCTGGGAGATCTATGATCTGATCGTCCGGCCGGGGATGGCGGAGATCGGGGCACGGTGGGAGAGGGGGGAGATTGACATCAGTCATGAACACCGTGCGTCGCACGAAACAATTGATGTGCTTACCAGGCTGCAATCCCATATCTACGTGAAACCCACGACGGGAAAGACAGCGCTTTTCGCCTGTCTTGACAGCGAACTGCATGAGATCGGATTGAGAACGGCGGCCAATCTGTTCGAGTCTGAGGGCTGGTGCGCTCATAACTTGGGCGCGCGGACGCCCTATGAGTCCGTCTGTCTGGCTGTCGAAGAAGTCCACCCGGACGTTCTCTGCCTCTCGATTACCCGAATTGAAAACGCAGCGGATGTTTCGCGGGAACTGTCCGGACTGGCGTCCGTCGTCCACGGATACGGTGGAAGGCTGATTGTCGGCGGCATCGCGGCATCGTCCGCCGAAATTGACTGGTCAAGCGTAGACGCTACGCTCTCATCGGCCAGAGATCTCCTGGAGTTCATCGGCGGGGAGTCCAGAAGGGATCGGCCCGGAGCAGCGTCCAGTTTGAAAAGGAAACCGTGACGATGATCGGCCTGTATGAATCGCCTGAGATCAGGGACGGGTACGAGTCGTGCCGGATCGAAACAAAGGAACATGCGAAGAGCTTCTACTTCGCATCGCACGTCCTTCCGGAGGAGAAGAGGCTCGCCGCGTACGCGGTTTACGCCTTCTGCAGGCATGCGGATGACATT
>DKBG01000253.1:0-298 GCA_002451155.1 Ignavibacteria bacterium UBA6906 | reverse complement strand
TGCCCGCCGACGAGCGCGAGCAGTTCCAGTACAGCGAAGAAGATCTCTCCCGCGGCGTCGTAAACGAACACTTTCGTGCGCTCATGGTCTTCCAGATCGCTCGCGCGCGTGACTACTACGCCAGAGCGGACGCGGGTATCCCGTTCCTGACTGACGACGGCTCCCGGTACTGCGTAAAGTTAATGAGCGGGATCTATGGGGAGATCCTCGGGGCGATCGAGGAAAACGGATATGACGTGTATTCAAACAGGGTGCATGTCCCCACCCGCTCAAAACTTTCGCTGGCAGTCAGGATGGC
>DKBG01000139.1 GCA_002451155.1 Ignavibacteria bacterium UBA6906 | reverse complement strand
AGCCGATGGGACTCTCTATTTCCTCTCTGTTGTCTTTTCGATCCTTATCATCGGCAACCTCCACTCCGTGCAGCACCCGCGGCGGACGGTCGGTATGACGGCGAGCGACCTGGCAGATGCACTTCTTATGCTGCCAACGATCCTTGTCTGTTCCATTCCTTACGCAGTGCTCTCCCGGACCAGCGCCCTCGCGTTCTGGCTTTTGCTCTATATCCTCGCAGGCCTCATGCTCTGGGCCGTCTGGTCCGTGCCGAACACCGCCCGCGCCATCAGGCGAGAAAGAGAACGACTATGTCAGACAGAGTGAACGTGATCGAGATCGATACTCTGGTCAAAACCTATCCCACCGGCCACCGGGCCCTTGACGGGCTGACCATGACGGTCAAGGAGGGGACGATCCTCGGCTTCCTCGGACTGAACGGAGCGGGAAAAACAACGACCATCCGGATCATCGCCGGACTCCTCTCCCCTGACAGCGGACGCGTTCGTGTTTTCGGCAATGAGATTACCGGCTCATCGAGGGACCACCTTCGCTTCATGGGATTCGTTCTCGACGAACCACTGTACTTTGAGTGGATGAATCCGGTCGAGTATCTGACCTTTGTCGGCGCGATGCAGGAAATCCCGCAGCCCGATCTGTCGGGGCGCGTCGATGAACTGCTGGACTTCTTCGATCTTTCCGGCAAGCTGGGCGATCCGATTGACACCTTATCGACCGGAATGAAGAAGAAGATATCCCTTGCCGCGGCCATCCTCCATCGTCCGCGCCTGGTCGTGCTTGACGAGCCGCTCGAGGGGATCGACGCACTTGCCGCCAGCGCCATAAAGGAAACGCTCGGGATGATGGCGCGAACGGGAACGACGGTCCTGATTACCTCCCACGTCCTGGATACGATCGAGCGCCTCTGCAGCGACATCGCGATCCTGCATAAGGGCAGAATGGTATGTGAGGCCCGCACAGAAGAGATCCGGGCGAGGGCGGCAACGGGGCTTGCGCCGGAGGGCCGGGCATCGCTTGAAGAGCTGTTTCTCAGGACGGTCTCATCGCGCGTACGGCGCCATCATCTTTCGTTTCTGGAGAAATGACTTCTCTCTTCACCATACTCTTCCGTCCCGGCAGTACCACGCTCCGGCTAAAATCCCGGCCGCAATGGGTCTGGACTTTTCTCGCGCTCGCGATGCTGACCGCATGCGCCGCGCTTCTGTCGCGCGGGCAGTGGATTGACCAGACGGTGTTGCACCTTCCCTCTACTGCTGACGCAGATGCGCGCGAAGCGGCGAAACAGTTCCTTGAGGAGAATTTCCTCCGCCGTGTGTTCTTTCTCCCCTTTCGCATGGTCGTGGGCTGGGGGCTCTTCGCGCTCACGCTGTTTGGCAGCGCCAGGGCGCTGCTCCCGGACAGGAGCACCCGGTACGTTCACTTCCTTTCCCTCGAGGTCCACGCAGAGTCGGCGATCACACTCGGTCTTCTCCTCTCCGCGGCAGGCATCGAACTTCCGTCGCTTCTCCTTGCCAACACCTCCATCACAGACCCGGTCCTCCGCTCTTTGCTTGCCAGCATAAATCTGACTACATTATGGTACGTGGGCGTTCTGACCGCGGGTATTTCAGTTCTCTCTACGTGCAGCAAGCGAACAGCCTTTCTCATCACCGCCGGCAGCTGGGGGCTCGCCCAGGCGATCAACCTGGGGATTCTCAACCTCCTTAGCCAGAGATTCCGCTTCACCTTCTGAAGCGAGTTGAGTCCGCCTCCCGCACGTACCCCGGACAATCCGCCCGCCACGACGACATTTCAAAAGGAAAAGACACTACTATGGTAGAAAAACTTCGTCTGGAAGATCTTCAACCGACTCTGGTCTCCCGAAGGAAAGGGGACGAACGCTTCAGGTCTGTTGGCATTATCGGCCTGGGAATCATGGGCCAGGGGATTGCCGAGACCATCGCGGGTTCTGGGATAGAAGTGATCGCAGTCGAAAAGGACGAGAAGGCACTCAAGTCGGGGCTGGATGGCCTCGCGCGGGCGATGGATCTCGACATCAAGCGATGGGGAAAGACAACATCCGAGAAGCGGGCCGTCCTTTCACGCGTCAAAGGAGCAACCAATGTTGACGATCTCAAGAACTGCGATATCGTGGTGGAAGCCGTTGACGAGAATTTCAATCTCAAACGGCAGCTGATCGCCAGTTTTTACGCAATCGGCAAGGAGGAAGCCGTGTTCATCTCGAACACTGCGACGCTCAGCCTGACCAAGCTCGCCGAGGCTGCGAAGCGGCCGGATCGGATCATCGGGATGCACTTCCTCAACCCCGTGCCGAAAGTCACCCTCGTTGAGATTGTACGGGGAATGCAGACATCGGACGAAACCTATCAGCTGGTCAGAGCATTCGCCAAACGGATCGGCAAAACGCCCGTTGAGGTGTTTGAATATCCGGGGTTTGTCACGACGAGAACCATCCTTCCCATGCTGAATGAAGCAATGCACATCCTGATGGAGGGCATCGCCAAACCTGAGGACATCGACACGGCGATGCGACTCGGGTACGGGATGCAGCAGGGGCCTCTCGAGATGGCAGACGCGATGGGGCTCGACGAAGTCCTCTCCTGGATGGAGACAATGTTCCATGAACTCGGAGAGCCCCGCTTCCGCCCATGTCCCCTTCTGCGACGGATGGTACGGGAAGGGAAACTCGGCCGGAAGATTGGCGAAGGCTTTTTCAAGTACAGTGAGGAGGGGAAGCGGATATGAACATTCTCGTTCTCAACTGCGGAAGCTCCTCAGTAAAATATCAGCTCATTGAGGTGGACTCGAGGAAACTGCTCGCCCGTGGGTCGGTGGAGCGGATCGGGATGAGCGGCGCGACGCTCAGCAATATCCGCCATGACGGCGATGAGATCAAAATTGCCGGAGAGATCGTCGATCATAACAGCGCGATCGAATACATTCTGGCAGTCCTGCTCAGCAAGAATCACGGAGTGATCTCAGACCGGTCAGACATCCACGCCATCGGGCATCGTGTCGTGCACGGCGGAGAGACGTTCTCCGCGTCCGTCCTGATCACCGAAGATGTCGTGAAGGCACTCCGGGACAACATCGAGCTCGCGCCCCTTCACAATCCTCACAATCTGCGTGGGATTTCCGCGTGCGATACGATCATCCCCGGAACGCCGCAGGTCGCGGTGTTTGACACTGCCTTCCATCAGGGCATGCCGCGGCGGGCCTTTCTGTACGGCATTCCGTACGCCCTCTACTCCCAGTACAGGATCCGCCGCTACGGGTTCCACGGATCCTCGCACCGTTATGTGTCCGAACGGGCGGCGGAGCTGCTTGGTCGGGACCTGGCCGACGTGAAGCTCATCACCTGTCACCTCGGGAACGGCTGCAGCATGGCGGCCATTAAAGGAGGCACATCAATCGACACAACCATGGGATTCACTCCGCTCGAGGGGCTTCTCATGGGGACGCGCAGCGGCGACATCGACCCCTCGGTTATCCTGTACATAATGGGAAAAGAAGGACTCGCCCTCAACGAGGCGAACACGCTTCTAAACAAACACAGCGGACTGCAGGGGATTTCGGGAATCAGCAGTGATATGCGTGAGATCATCGCCGAGATGAAGAACGGAGACAAGAAGGCGACATACGCCTTTACTGTCTTCTGTTACCGGATCACCAAATATATCGGCGCATACGCGGCGGCGATGGGCGGACTGGATGCGGTTGTGTTCACCGGCGGTATCGGGGAGAACAGCGCCGACGTCCGCCAGCAGACCTGCGAAGGCCTGGAATTCCTCGGAATTGCGATTGATGACGCGGTCAACAGGTCACCGGATCTCGAAAAGAACATCTCCGCCGCGGGCTCGCGCACTTCTGTGCTTGTCATCCCGACCAACGAGGAACTGGTCATCGCGCTGGACACCGTGACGATTGTTCGCGCGTCGAAGCAGCCACAGCGAGCGGCCGGGAGCGCGTAGCCACCAAGAACCAGCGAGGGGAGCGCTGCGCACCGGTCGCCGAGAAATGACGGTCGGAAGGATCGAGCGCTATTCGAGCGGCAGCAGCCGGATGTTGCCGCTCGTCCTGTTGACGAGCTGTTCGCGAAGTTCCGGAGACCGTCCCTGCCGCACCTCGACCGTGATATTCACCTCCTGATCGTAGCGCGTCTCCAGAATCCGGACTTCAAAGCGATTCAGGAGGTACATGACGGTGCTGATCTGGGCATGGGGGAAGGAAACCTTCCACCGTTCACAGGCATAGATCGTCACCTTCTCGGCGCTCCGGATCGCCTCCTGTGCCGCTGACGCGTACGCCCGCGCCAGCCCGCCTATTCCCAGTTTTGTCCCGCCGAAATACCGTGTCACCACGAGGACGATATCCGTGAGTCCCTCCCGCTCGAGCGCGCCAAGGATCGGTTTCCCGGCCGATCCGGCCGGTTCTCCCCCATCATGTGCTTTGTACTGATTGCCCCGGGGGCCGATTCGGTACGCGTAACAGTGGTGCGTGGCGTCGTGATACTCCCTCCGCACCTCCTCGAGCTGTTCCAGCGCGCCGGCCGGAGAGTCCACAGGCGCTGCGGTGGCCACAAAAAGTGAACCCCGGACCCTGATTTCGGCCCGAACAGTCCGCCGGATCGTTGTGTGCTCTCCATCCATGAAACGTAATATACAAAATCCCGGAGCCCCTCCCATACCTTGCGAATGACCATACGGTTCCCTATCTTCAGCGGGCAAGGAAGATCACCTATGCGCATCGGCATTGCATGTTATCCGACATACGGCGGAAGCGGCGTCATCGCGACCGAATTGGGCAAGTCTCTGGCAGACAAGGGACACCTGGTCCATTTCATCAGCTACGCCCTGCCGATGAGGCTGGACGGGTACTGGGGGAACTTCTTTTTCCATGAAGTTGAGATGGCGAGTTACCCGCTCTTTGAATTTCCGATGTACACACCCGCCCTCGCGAGCAAGATCGTTGAAGTTGCACGGTTTGAAAAGCTTGATCTGGTGCATGCGCACTATGCCATTCCTCATGCCATCAGCGCCTTTCTTGCGCGCGAGATTTTGAACGGCCAGATCAAGATCATTACCACGCTCCACGGAACGGACATCACACTTGTGGGCCTGGAGCCAAGCTATCTCCCGGTGATGAAATTCAGCATCGAACGGAGCGACGGAGTGACCGCGGTCTCCCGGTTCCTCAAGGAGAAGACCCTGACCAACTACGGGATTTCAAAAGACATCAGGGTGATCCCGAATTTCGTCGACACGGCAAAGTACCAACGGATCCCTGCAGAAGAAGTCCGCGACCGCTTCGCGCCCAACGGCGAGAAGATCCTTATCCACATTTCGAATTTCAGGCCGGTGAAACGAGTCCCCGACGCGATCAGGGTCTTTCATGAGGTCCGGAAAAAGGTTCCGGCCGTTCTCCTGCTGGTCGGAGATGGGCCGGACCGCTCAGCCTGCGAGTTGCTCGTCCGTGAATTTGAAATCCAGGAAAGCGTGAAATTCCTCGGGAAACAGCAGGAGCTGGTTCCCCTTCTCTCTGCCTCGGATATCATGCTCATGCCGAGCCAGTCGGAAAGTTTCGGTCTCTCAGCGCTCGAGGCGATGTCATGCGAGGTGCCGGTAATCTCTTCCAGCGTCGGGGGGCTGCCTGAGCTTCAGGTTCATGGAGAGACAGGATACATCGCCGAGATCGGTGATGTCACCAGGATGGCGCGCTACGTAATTGATCTTCTCACCAACCAGGCGAAGCACCGCCAGTTCGGCGCCGCCTGCCGGAGGCGGGCCGTAGAGAATTTCGATGTGCACACCATTGTCAACCTCTATGAATCATATTATGAGGAGTGCCTGCAGCAGAAAGGAGAACGATGAATGATTGAAGTTGTGCGGTGGAACAAGTCGAAAAAGCCGACCCTGGATGAACTGAAGAGCCGCCTGGACGCCCAGAAGCTGGATTCGGAGCTCTATTCGGATCGGCCGGGGACCAAGTACGGCCGGCACAAGCACCCGTTCGATGATTTCATCGTCATCGTCACGGGGAAAATGAAGATCATCACGGACACTGGCGAGTGGTTGCTGAAACCGGGTGATCGGCTGGACCTGCCGGCGAATACTGTTCACGCGGCAGAGATGGTCGGCAAGGACGAGGTGAAATACCTTTCCGCCGCAAAGTAGCGCACAAACTCACCGGACTCACACACAAAGCCGGCGCAGGGATTTGCCCCGCGCCGGCTTTGTGCCTTCGACGCTCCTGCAAGGCTACCCCTTCTGTGCGAGGCGCCGTTCCAGAAACCGATCAAGCAGAATGATCACCGCAAGTGCCGCTGCCATCAGCAGGAGAATGCCGAGCATTTTATGACCTGGAAGCACCGCGCTGAGGTGGCTGAGCCAGCCGGAAAACAGGGAGAGTGACNNAACCTCCGTATTCACTGGCTGCCCGCCCGACGGAATGATTCCTGTCCAGAGAAAAACGCTCGTGAGAATTGCGAGGACCATGACGAGTCCGAAGGCGTAAGCGAAGCGTTCCAGCACTCTGCCCGAGGGCGACGTTCCCCCTGAAAGTCCGAGGCGCCGGATCACTGTCGCCGTAAACGCGGGACCCGTCTCCTCCAGCGGAATAGCGTGCAGACCCCGGTCAAGAATTTCCAAGGACGCATGCGCGCGACGACATTCCGGGCAGGTCTGGAGATGCGCGCGGATTTCCGCTGCGCTGCCGGTAGCCATGCGGCCGTCAAGGTACTCCTGCAGTTCATTTGATGTGAGATGATTTCGCGTCATCATACGCCGGCCACCTCCTTGTGCGTGCGATCCAGCAGGACGTTCCTCAGTGAGCTCCTCGCCCGGAACAGGTGGGTTTTGACTGTCCCGAGTGGCAGCCCCGTCACCCCAGCAATTTCTTCATACGAAAGCTCCTGGACATAGAACAGCGTCAGGATCTCCCTGTACTGCACCGGGAGCCGCATCATTCCGTTCCGGAGCCGGCGCAGCCGTTCATCCTGATCGAGCTTGTCCAGGATGTCCATGTCATCCGCGTCTGCGAGCTGGTCTCTCCCTCCTTCGAGCTGCTCAAGAGAGACCTCCCGGGCCTTCCTCCGTCCGATATGCGTCAGGCACAGGTTATGAAGGATCGAGATGAACCAGGTCCCGAATTTTGCCTCGCCCCGGAAGCCATCGAGCGACCGAAAGGCACGAACGAACGCGTCCTGCACCAATTCCTCTGCCTCTTCCTGGCGCCCGACGATCCGGTAGGCAAACGTCATGGCCTTGTCCTTGTGGCGATCGACGAGGAGCGCGAAGCTCCGGGCGTTCCCGTTCCGGCATGCCTGTATCAGCGCGACATCGGGGTCGACTATCGTTCCCACATGAGATCTCATCTACCTGATTTGACAGCAGCCGGAGAAAAAAGGTTTCGCTCCCTGAAACATTTTCGGGACTCACGCGGTCTAATGGCACAGAACGGGAAACAAACCAGAAAGGAGAAGTGACCTATGCAGGCCGAACCGGTTATCATCACAATCTTCTTTTTCACAACAATTGCCCTCATTTGGGGAGCGATCATTTTCACCCGCCACAAGGAACGGATGACCATGCTTGAAAAAGCAACATCACCAGATATGGTCCGCTCGCTGTACGAAAAGCACACGGCAAAGACCAGTCCGCTTTCTTCCCTCAAATGGGGCATGATTTTCGTCGCCCTGGGCGCGGCAGCCCTGCTCGGGCTCTGGTTCGACAACGCGTACAATACCGAAGAGGGGCTTTACTTCGCCCTCATGGCTCTCTTCGGGGGCGTTGCATTGATCGTCTTCTATTTCATCGCGGCAAAGAAGACGAGCAATCCGTAACACCACCCTCATCTCTCACAGGCCGTCCCCCGTTCAAGCGGGGGATTGGCCTGCGGGTGAAATCCAGCAGTCCCGCTCGAATCACTCCGCTCCGCCGGTCGGAGTTCCGCGCCCCTCCTCCTCACGCTTTTTTTCCTCCAATCTGGTCTGCCGGGCCAATACGAGCCGGAGCGTCGTCCTGATGAGAAAGAGAACGAGCACAACCGCGAACATAGGCCAGTACCAGCTCTGCGGCACGACGCGAAACAAAACGAGCAAGAGGATTATGAGCATCAGGGCAAGGACGATGTAACTCAGACGTCTGAACAGAGGCTCAGAAATCATGGACTCTCCTACGTTGATCACCCGAAATATGTCCAGCGGCAGGGCGAAAATCAACCGACCTCCCGGTCACCCGTGGAACGCCGGGACGGTCATTCTAGGCAGTATTCCCCGGTTCTTGCGTGGCTGCTTCTATAATCCCTCCGCCGACAACGTCCTCCCCCTCATAGAGGACCAGCGACTGGCCCGGGGTGATTGCCCGCCGCGGCTCATCGAAGAGCAGCTGAATCCGCGAACCATCCAACGGGCGAACCGTCGCGCGTCCGCCTTCGTCCTTGTAGCGAATCCGGGCATGCACGACAAGTGAGTCAGGGCAGCTGGCATACTTTATGAAATTCATGCTTCCCGCTATGAGTCCACGGTGCATGAGGTCTTTCTCCGCACCGACATGCACGGTGTTTGACTCCCTGTCGATCCCCGTCACATACGCGGGCCGGCCGAAGGCGACGCCGAGACCCTTGCGCTGTCCGACAGTGTAGAACGGATACCCACGATGGGTCCCTACCACCTTCCCATCCATCAGAATGTCTCCCCCATCCACACGCGCGGCCAGATCCGGATCGCGTTCTTTGAGGAAGCGCTCGTAGTTGTTATCGGGGATGAAGCAGATTTCGTAGCTCTCCCCTTTTGACGCACACTCGAGTCCGAAGTCTGCTGCGAGCGTCCGTACATCTGCCTTCGTCATC
>DKBG01000223.1 GCA_002451155.1 Ignavibacteria bacterium UBA6906 | reverse complement strand
GAGCTGGTCGCTGCCGTTCAGCGTTCTGCTGGGGACGCCGTTTGCCGTCTTCGGAGCTATGCTCGGTCTCTGGCTCTCCCGGTTTTCCAGCGATAGCTACGTGACCAATGTGTTCGCACAGATCGGATTCGTCACGCTCATAGGACTGGCGGCCAAGAATGCGATCCTTATCGTCGAGTTCGCGAAAATGAAGAAGGAGCAGGGCGTCGAACTTGTTCAGTCGGCGCTTGAATCCGCGAAGCTCCGCCTCCGGCCGATCCTGATGACNNTCGGGGGCCAGATACCTCCACGAAAGGAGGCCATTGAGATGAAGAGTCTATTTGCCCTGGTACTCCTCCTCCTGGCCGGATGCGCAGTTGGCCCCGACTATCGGCGACCTGAAGTCACGGCTCCGGAAACCTGGATGTACGCCGATACGGCAACAGTGATCGATTCGTCCGCCCTTGCGGTCGCGGACACCGCCTGGTGGGAGCTGTTTGGTGATTCCGTGATGACGTCTCTCATCCATACGGTCCTCCAGGAAAACAACGACATCCGGATTGCGGCGGCTCGCGTAGAGCAATATATGGGGCTCTATGGCGTCACGAAATCGGATTTCTTCCCGAAGATCGATGCATCAGCGAGCGGGCTGCGCGGCCAGTCGTTTCTTTCCGGCGACGGATCGACCACCCGCCCGACCCGCAACCTTTTCGATGTGTCCGTGGGCGCCTCGTGGGAAATCGACCTATGGGGAAAGATCCGGCGCGCGACTGAAGCGGCACGGGCTGACCTGCTCGGGCAGGAGGAAGCGCGTCGCGGAGTGGTGCTGAGCATTGTGACGATTACCGCGAATTCGTACATCAGTCTTCTGGCGCTTGACCGGCAGCTCGAAATCGCGCAGAAAACCGTCGAGCTTCGTGCACACACACTGGACCTTTTCCGCCAGCGGCGGGCCAAAGGCGATATCTCCGACCTTGAACTGAGCCAGATAGAGTCGGAGTACTGGCTGGCTCGCGCACGGATTCCTCAACTGCGGAAATCCATCGCGCAGTTGGAAAACGGGATCAGCGTCCTCCTCGGCCGAAATCCGGGCCCGATTCCGCGGGGAGAGCTGATTGACAGCCTCCAATTACCCGTGGTTCCGGAAGGGGTTCCGTCAGCGCTTCTTGCACGCCGGCCGGATGTCCGGGAAGCGGAAGAGGCCCTGATCGCGGCAAACGCCCGCGTCGGTGTGGCAAAAGCCCTGTACTTCCCATCAATATCCCTGACTGGCCTTTTCGGGACCTCAAGCCAGGACCTGTCGAACCTCTTCACACCAAACGCTCAAATCTGGAATGTCGGAGGTCAGGTGTTGCAGCCGATCTTCCACTGGGGCGAGATCTCCGGACAGGTCGACGCGGCCGAGGCAGTCAAGAAGCAACTTCTCTATGGCTATGTTCAGGCAGTCCAGAATGCGTTCCGCGATGCCGAAGACGCACTGGTGAACCGCAGCCGGACCGAGGAACAGCTGNNCATGCCGATCTGGCCCGCATGCGATACAAGGAGGGGGTCACAAGCTACCTGGAAGTACTCGATGCTGAGCGGTCTCTCTTTTCAACTCAATTGGAGCGAACAGAGACACAGTCGGCTCTTTTCAGGAGTGTCGTCGGCATCTATGGCGCGCTTGCGGGAGGATGGGTTGATCGCGTTGCTGCGGATTCCTTTCAACCGGCCGATCCGGTTGAGCAACGATAGGGCCCCGGACGCGTTGGAAGATTGCGAAGTTACTATCCTCTGCCATCTCTATCAGGATGCCCGCTCGCAGGGGTGAGCGACGCAAAGAGGAAATGAGAAATGGGGGAGGGTGAATACGCATCGGCTGCTCATGCCCGCCGTGCCCCTACTCGCCTGTCCCTCCACCCTGGTCTGCCGCAAGAAACTTCCCGACGAGCATTGCGACAAGAATGGCTATGTAGAGTTGTCCGCTCGCGGCGAGAAACACCGCGACGGTCTGTGCAGTGGGAGTGATAGGGAGTATTTCCCCGTAGCCTACCGTCAGCATTGTAATGTAGGCAAAGTACGTGAAGCTTGTCTGAGCCGTGATCGCCGAAGGACCCTTCACGGACCCTGGCATCAGAAATTCGATGATTGTGAACGCCACGGCTCCGACCAGTCCAATCATGAGATATCCGTCGATGGCGCCTATAATAATCGGGATGCTCACCCGCTTGCTGGCCGCAACCTGGTAGACCAGGGCGGCGGTGACAATCAGGAGGAACCCGATTCGAAACACCGCGACGATGAAGTCGATTGCCGGACTCGTGATGAAGATAGGGATCCAGCCGCTGAGCAGCGTTGCCACTCCAAACCAACGGGTGGCTACGATACCCGTTTGTTTGAACTGGAGGCACCCTATTGCGGCGAGAAGCACAAACGACATGAGGGTGGATTGCACGATCGCGGAAGCATCCGTGCCGGTGAGATGCGGGGTAACGCTGATGAAGAGTACGAGGACAATGAGAAGGAGCAGGAACCGATTTTCGTTCACCCTGCGGGCGATCGTATGATGGGTAGGGTTTACGTTCACAGGCACGTCTCTCCTTCTCTGTGTCCTTTGACCGGGGGACTGCGATCGGGAACGAGAGTCGTTCCCCTTCCGGGCTCCTTCGCTACGGGCCCGAACTGACAGGTGCATGCACTGGTGCTCTTCGCCCCGACTGGCGCTCCGCAGGCTCCCGCCTGATCACGAATTCCTGCCAGAGTCTGATATGAGCGACAATGTCCTGGCGCTCTTCAATCGTCAGGGCCTGATGTGTCTCATCCCCCCGCCCCCACGAAGGCATCGCTGTCCCGCCCCGGCCAAGCGTCATCGTGGCAAGAAGAAATCCGTTGCTCGCTGCGTTAAGGAACTCCTGATTGTTCAATGCGGGGGCCTGAAGCCCCTCCCCGTTTGAACCGTGACATTCCGCGCAGTGTCGTGTGTAGAGCTCTTTGCCCTGAATGGGTCGTCCCACACTCTCGCCCGGGTAGACCCGGTCCGGAACGGAATCCCGCCTGCTGAGCATGAACGCTACGATATCTTCGAGGGTTGTGGCAGAACCGGCCGGAGTGCGGCTCAACGATTGCCGCCAGCCGAACATCGCCGTGTGGTTCCTTCCGGATCCGATCGTCATGCGCAGAAACCGGGGTGAAGCCGATCTGATAAAATCCGGGTTCAGTATTGCAGGTCCGATTCCGCCCATCCCCTCTCGTCCGTGGCATCGAACACAGTAGCCGGAGAAGAAAAGGGCTCCGGAGTCAGGGTCCCCTGCTGCAGGCCCATCCCATCCGCTGTGCGACGATTCCCTCCCGAACGAACGCAGGTACGAAAGAATCGATGCCAGCTCTGTCGAGGTGAGTCTCGCCCAGGAGGGCATTGCCGTGTTTTCCCGTCCGTTCACGATCGTGCGCACCAGGAACTCGTCGCTGGCAGCCGACAGGAACTGGGGGTTGTCAACAGACGGTGCGGCTCCGGGACGGCCACCGGCCGGATGGCAGGCGATGCAAGCACGCTCAAAAAGGTCCTTCCCCTCCCGGACGATCCCTCGTGAACTGCGAACATCATTAATCGTCGGACCATCGGCCCTCCAATCTCTGACGAACGCGCCAACGAGTGCCAGTTCATTGTCCCGCACGCCCGACACAGCCTCCGACCAGGAAGCCATCCTCCGGCCCGAACGGCCGGACCGGATCGTGAAATCAAGAAATGCGCGGGATGCCACCGCCTGAAAATCCGGGTTTGACAGCGCTGGAGTCCCGAACGGGGGAAGGGTATATGGTCTTCCGCCGCCTTCCTTTCCGTGACATCCGCTGCAGAAGGTACTGTACACCTGTCCGCCGTTCGGAAGAGTCTTTCGGGACTTCACCTCGAGGAGCCTATCGGAGGCGTAATACTCGATCGGCAGTTCAGGCGCGCGAAGACCAAGGAGGAATGTGACCAGGGCATTCATGCTGTCGGGAGAGAGTCGTACCGGAATCATTGCAGAACCCGGCGTAATGGCTGCCGGATCGGCGAAATGGGAGCGGAGCCAGTTGACAACGGTGCGCTCTCCTGCGAGTCGGTCATATCTGTACTGATGCCGTGACTTGCTGCCCTGATTGGTCAGATCGGGACCCGCCACCCCGCCGGTCCCCCGAATGGTGTGACATCCCAGACAACCTTCAGTGCGAACAATGGAACGTCCGAGAGTGACCTTTTCCGTTCCCGCGACCGGCGGCTCATCGCTGAACAGAGTTCCGTGGCACTGTGCGCAGCCCGCTTGCACGAATGCAAGTGAACGCGCCGGGTCCCGCTCCACTGAATCCCGTCCGCAGACTTCCAGCACTGCAAGCACCCGACCGTTTCCGCCGTGGCAGAGCGTGCATCCGAATGTTCCGATGTCGTGGGTGGACAGGTACGAGCCGGAATGTGCGGTGAGCGGGAGTGGTGCCCTGGCGAAGAGGGTGTCCTCGATTCCCTGGTGGCAGGAAATACACCTGTCGATGCGTCCGAGTGCGGGGAGAACGATCTGATCGACGGCGATCGGCGAGTCAGACAGGATCGAATCGCTTCGGGTGAGTGCATTCATCACCCTGACTTCTCTGTACATCCGCTGGTACTCCCGCCACTCCTCAAACATGGTCTCCTTCAGCGCCGCTGCCATGAGGAATGCGATGCAGGCCGTTGCCGCAAACAAGGTCAATCGTCTGTACAGGGTAAGATGTCGTTCTTCCATACCGCGGAGATCTCGTGTCGAGTCTCAGATCTGTATTTCAGTGCCACCTGTTAATCGTTCCGACCATTGCATCACGAAAAGTAGGTAACCGCAACAGCGCAAAAAACGGAAAGCACGCAAAGAATACTAAATGTGCGAACAGACGGACGTGACCAGCGAGTCCGGAACGCGCCGAGCGTCCCTGGCCTCAGATCATGAATTTCCAGTCCGCTCCCCTCAACCAGAGCCCCACCGACGTGAACAGCACAACACCAACCAGTGCGCAAGTGAAGAAGGCGATTGCCGCAAGCCGCGTCGAACCGGACCGCTTGAGAGTCCGGCGGCACCACCAGAGATACGCAACAGCAACGCACGAACCCTGGTTGACAAGGATATTCAGAAGTGCGGAAATGCCGGGAAACCAGTCCCGGAACCACCCGAGCGTTGCGCCGGAGATGATAACGCCGGCAGTGATAATGACCGAGAAGACGAGGGAGTGCCACACAGTGCGTATGCCGGCCTGGCCTGCGAACCAGATTCCTGTGGACGTCTCCTCCCGGTCGAGAAGTGGGATTGCCGTGAGACTGAGCAGGAGGAGCAGCGGAATCCCGATTCCCCCTCCAAAGGCGGAATACGAGACAAGCTCCTGGACCCCAAGAAAGTACCATGGCGCTTTTGCCGGGTTCTCCGGCATCGAAGGATCTGCGATCTCGCGGAGGGGTGCGTCAACAAGCAGGGCCGCCAGCATTACCGAGGCCAGTGAGAAAAGCACCACGGAGAGTTCGGCCCAGAACGCGGCCGGCCAGCTGAGCACCGACGGCTCGGCCCTGCTTTTTGGCTGCTCCGGATGGCCACTCGGATCTCCCTCCCCGGACAGCTGGCTGTCTAAATCCGGCGGACGGTTGAGTCCGCCGTCTTTTCGAATGCGCCAGAAATGGAGGGCGATCAAAACGGCGCTGAGCAGGGGCAAGGCCACGACGTGCATAAGATAAAATCTGTTGAGTGCATCCTGGCCGACGTTTTCCCCTCCCAGGAGCAACTGCTTGATGAAGCCGCCCGGGTCCAGGAACGCAGTTACGCCAAGAGCGTTTGTTAATTCACGAAAGGATCCGGCGATGTTTGCTCCGATGGTGACGGCCCAGAACGCGAGCTGGTCCCATGGGAGGAGATACCCGCTGAAGCTCAGGAGAAGCGTGAGGACCAGAAGCATTATCCCGATTATCCAATTGAGCGCGCGCTGGCGGGAATATGAGCCGGTGAAGAAGACGCGGGCCATGTGCAGAACCACGGCGAGCACCATTCCGTGGGCGGCCCAGCGATGCACGGTGCGGACGAACTTACCACCCGCCACAATTGCGTCAATATCATTGATGGAGGCGTACGCCCGTTCAACTGAGGGGGTGTAATAGACCATGAGGAGGATGCCGGTGGCCGTCAGGATGAGAAAGAGAGAAAACGACAGAAGCCCGAGCCCGAGCGTGGCGCGCGGGCGAAGGGTGAACGGATGAATCCGGGCCGCGTGATAATGAAGGAAAAAGCTCCGGGAAACGACGCGGGACCGCTCCTTTGCGCTTGACGGGGGAGCTGCAACCCACTGACGCGTCCGGAATCTCACAGAGTCCACGAATGTCCGGAGATTTTCAATCAGAACCGAGGGCTTCCTCTTTCCGTCCATTATAGCGTCACAAGAAGAGATGTAAAATGCTGAGGAGAAACAGAACGCGTAAGGTCCACCAGCAGCCGGCCGTCAGGAGAAAGACGTGTTTCGAGCCATCGGAGCGGAGCGGGTGCCGGGCCGGAGAGCACCTGTCCCGCACGATCGAATTCGGAACCATGGCATGGGCACTGGAAGCCCCTGTCGGTTTCGCGCACCGTGCATCCGAGGTGGGGGCAGACAGCCGAAACGGCACGAATTCCCTGAGTATCGCGAACGATCACAAGATTCAGGGACGGAACGAACGTGCGCGTGTTCGGCGGGTAATCAGCTGCCCGCCCCAGCCGTGCCTGGCTGCGCTGAGTGCTCGGAGTAGGGATTGCCAGCCGAAGGCTTCCAAGAAACGCGAGAATCCCCGTGGCTGCAGCGGAGCCGATTGCAAGTCGTCTCAGAAATCGCCGGCGCTCCATGATGATTGCATGATAGGATGAATTGCGGGGAAATGCAACGTATTGCTATTCCAGGATCTCTGGTATAGATTGACTGCACATGATATTCCCTTCCTTCCCGGCCGGAACCCGGGAGGTGACGCCCACACTCGCCAGCAGCAACAGGACAGTCAATGATTCGGACGCATAAACCCACGCTCATCATTTCGCTTCTCCCGGTTCTGCTTTGTTCCGCCCTTAACTGCACACGATCAGCGGACGACTCTGGACAATCGTCCAGGTCCCCTGCGGCCGACACGCTGACCGCCTCCTATGTCGGAAGGGAGCAGTGCGTGGATTGCCACAGGAAAGAAGCTGAACTCTGGAGCGGATCGCATCATGACCGGGCGATGCAGGCTGTGAGCGAATCCACCGTTCTGGGTAATTTCAACTCCGCGTCGTTCACCTGGTATGGTGTCACCTCCCGCTTTCTGAGACGGGCCGGCAAGTTTATCGTGGTAACCGAGGGACCCGCTGGCGGTCTCCATGAGTATGAGGTGAAATATACGTTCGGCGTCACGCCGTTGCAGCAGTATCTCGTCGAGTTTCCCGGCGGACGACTGCAAACACTCCCGCTCTGCTGGGATACAAGGTCAAAAGAACAGGGAGGACAGCGCTGGTTCCATATCTACCAGAATGAACGAATTGTGCCGGGCGACGAACTCTTCTGGACCGGCCTGATGCAGAACTGGAACTTCATGTGCGCTGACTGTCACTCCACCGATCTGCAAAAGAAATATTCCGTTGACACCTCGGCATTCCGGACCAGCTGGTCGGAGATCAATGTCTCCTGCGAAGCCTGCCATGGGCCAGGTTCGGAACACGTGGCCTGGGGGAAGAGAGTTCAGGCAGGGTGGAAACCCCGGGCTGGCGACCGGAAGGGATTACCGGTGCAGCTCAACGACCCGGCCGGGGGAACATGGGTGTTCGACGCGGGCGCGAAAACAGCACGGCGAACAGTTCCGGTCCGGCCAATGACACAGGTCGAAGTGTGTGCGCAGTGCCATTCCCGTCGTGCCCGCATCGACCCCTCCTACAACCAGGGCGGCCGGTTCATGGATACCTTCGTCCCGCAGCTCCTGGATGAAGGGATGTACTATGCTGACGGACAGATTCGTGATGAGGTGTATGTGTATGCGTCTTTCCGTCAGAGCAAGATGTACCATAAGGGGGTGGTCTGCACCGACTGCCACGAACCGCACGGCGCCAGGATCTACTCGCCGGGAAACACGGTCTGCTATCGATGTCATCTTCAGGGGTCGTACGGAACGCGCGCGCACCATTTCCATAATCCCGATTCAACAGGCGCCGCATGCACGGGGTGCCACATGCCCACCACGACGTACATGGTTGTTGACCCCCGGCTCGATCACAGCATACGCATACCCAGACCGGATTTCACCGTGCGGTTCGGCATTCCCAATGCCTGCAACAAATGCCACCCGACAAAAAGCCCACAGTGGGCTGCCGACTCCCTTGCCCGCTGGTACCCTCATGACGGAACGCGGCCGGTGCACTATGGGGAAATCCTCCAGGCGGGGAGGATCGGGGCACCCGGCGCGGAGGCTCGCCTGGTTCACCTTGCTACTGACCCGGCTCAGCCGGCGATTGTCCGAGCGACGGCGCTTTCCCTGCTCGACCGATACGGCGGCCCGGCATCTTCCGATGCGATCAGCCGGGTTCTCTTGGACCCGGACCCGATTGTGCGTCTGGGGGCAGTCAAGGGTATCGAGGGACTGCCTCTGGACAGGCGGTTTGCGATGGGTCGAGGCTCCCTCAACGACGCCGTTCGCGCCGTGCGATTGGAGGCTGTACGGGTGCTGGCTCCGGTGTCGCCGCAGGGCCTTTCGGCCGCGGACAATTCCCTGATGGATCAACGCGTCATGGAGTACGAGGAGATGACCCGCTACAACGGCGATCGACCCACGTCGTGGGCCATGCTGGGGAATGTGTATGCCGGTCGACAGAGGAGCGACGAGGCGGCGACGGCCTACCGAAATGCAATCTCCCTGGATTCCCTCTCTCCACTCGGATATGTTAACCTCGCGGACCTATATCGATCCCTCGGTCGGGAGGACGATGGCAAACGGCTCCTGAAAAGAGGTATTAGTCTTAGCCCGAAGGCCGCCGATCTTCATTACGCACTCGGCCTGCTTCTCATCCGTCAGGGAAAGCGGAAGGAGGGACTCGTCTCGGTGGGACGTGCATTGCAGATTGACTCCGCCAATACCAGATACACCTACGTCTATGCGGTGGGCTTGCATGATGCGGGAGAGTCCAATCGGTCAGTGCGTCTTCTCGAAAACGCAGTACGGCGATCACCGTACAACACGGAAATTCTTTTTGCGCTCGTCCAATATTACCGGGAGGCCGGCGACCCGGCCCGTGCACTCCCTCATGCGACGACGTTGCTGGCCCTTATGCCGGACAACCCGCAGGTAATCCGCCTCTACCAGGAGGTGGCAGTGCGCCCCTGAACATTGGATTTCCATCCTGCTTCTTTTTCTCTTCAGTCGGTGCTCCGCAATACCACCCTCCCCGGTGAGCAACGGGAACAGGTCAGCCCAATATTCCAGGATATCTGCCCGTAAGTTCGGCAGGAATTTGTCTGTCGCCCCACTTGGTGTTTTCCGCC
Organism: Ignavibacteria bacterium UBA6906; assembly: GCA_002451155.1. Lineage (GTDB taxonomy): Bacteria > Bacteroidota > Ignavibacteria > UBA10030 > UBA6906 > UBA6906. Next base: position 12,611 of record DKBG01000223.1, on the reverse strand, counting down.
CATTTGCGTTCATTGGAGAACAGTCAGGCACAATAGTCCTGAGCCTGAGCAGGAAGCAGCAGGCTGCTCCGAATCGTGTGCCCGCGGAAAGGGTGGGACGCAACAGCATGACGACGATAGGAACAAAACTCGGCCTCGGTATAGCGATTCCCGTGATTCTGTGCATCGTCATAGGATTGTTCTCCTATTCTCAGACGAACATGGTCCGGGAGAAACTTGAGGAGGTCACCCGGGTCAAGGAGCCGACCAATTCGGCCGTATCAGGAATGGGAGGAAATCTCGCCGAGGCAGCGTTTGCGGCGCTCGGGTATTTCTCGACCGGCGACCGGCGATTCCGGCAGGCATTTGAGAAGGGGAGGGACAACTTTCTTGAAAAGCAGACTGCCTTTGAGACCGCGGTACGGGCAGGCGGAGGCGAACGACTTGACCCGGATATTCAGGAGAAGTTCACCCGATTCTACACTCTTGCCGCCGACCAGTTTGCGCTCAAGGACAGGCAAACACGCCAGATGGAGGATCTCCAGAAGGATTTCATCCAGATCGACGAATTGCTTACTGATAGAATCCAGGCAGCGATCAAATCGGATGATCCGGTCGCCTATCGAAGGCTGCAGGCGGCCCTCGGAATGCAGGTGGCGATCAACGGTCTTCTCAGAGCTCTCGGCAACTATCTGCTGACCGGTGATCCAGGCGCCATCGTGGCACTGACGAGCGCCAGGCGTAAATTTGAACATTTCTTCGACGTGTATCGGGTTGTCCTCCTCTCACCCGATGAGAAGGCTTGGGCGGCCGAGCTGCGGCAGCGGGCTGATCAGACGTTACCCCTTGCGCTTCGGATGATCGAGCTGCAAAAGGAGAGAGAGGCACAACAACTTGCGTTCATGGAATCCTATCGCGATCTCGGGTCTCTCATCAACGATCAGCTCCAGACCCGGACAGAACTGGGACTGGCCGCGGCAAAAACCGATCTGATCGAGGCCGGACAGATCGCCAATACCCGGATACTCGTACTGCTTCTCTTCAGTGTCGCATTTGCCGCCGGAGCTGGACTGGTCACGACGAGAAGCATTACCGGACCACTCCGGGCTCTCGTTTCCGTCATGAATGCTGTTGCAAAAGGAGAACAACCTCAGCAGGTTGAACTGCGGTCGAGCGATGAGTTCAGAATCCTCGGTGATGCGTTCAATGAGATGACCGGCCGGCTGGCAGAGGCGGAACGACAGCGTCTGGCGGGGCTCCGCGCATTCGCTTCGTCAGTTCAGCAGGCGCAGGAGGAGGAGAGGGCCCGCATCTCCCGGGAACTCCATGATGACCTTTGCCAGCGGCTGAGCGGGATGAAATTTCGGGTGGAGGCAATGGAAGAATCCGTCCGGCCTCTGAACAGAAGGGTCTCCAGAGAGCTGGGGGAAATGACCGAGGAGCTCGACCGCTCCATCAGCGAAGTCCGGCGGATCTCGTCAAACCTTCGGCCGAGCGCGCTGGACGATTTTGGATTGACCATCGCTCTGAGGCTACTTTGCAGGGATTTCGAGCTGCACCATCATGTTCCGGCGACGCTGTACGTGGATTCGGCGCTGCCCTCTCCGCTGGAGGGGAACGTCGAAATCGCGGTGTACAGGATTGCGCAGGAGGCATTGTCGAATGTCGCGCGTCACGCGAATGCCGCATCTGTCGGCCTGCATCTGGCCGCCGACGGCGGGAGACTGATACTCCAAATCGAGGATGATGGGAGAGGATTTTCAGCAGAGGACGTGCTGCGTGCGCGCGAAGGAGGACACGGAGCGGGTTTTCTCAGCATGCGGGAACGCGCAGAAATCCTGGGCGGCAGCTGCGACATCCGTTCGGAGCCGGACCAGGGAACAACAGTTACAGTACATATTCCATTGGATTCTCATGGCAAAGATCAGAGTACTCATCGCTGACGATCATGACGTGGTCCGGAGCGGCCTCCGCGCCCTTCTGCGGAGCGGTGCCGATTTTGCCGCTGTCGCCGAGGCGGTGGACGGAGAGGATGCAGTCCGGCTGGCGGCAAAGTTCAAGCCCGATGTCGTACTGATGGACATCTCCATGCCCAACCTTGACGGAATCGAGGCCACCAGACGCATCAAAGAACGGCAGCCTGAGGTGAAAGTGATCATCCTTTCGGTGCACCAGGACGAGGAATATGCCTTCCAGATCCTCCGGGCGGGAGCGAGCGGGTACGTCCTGAAAAACGCGCGAAAGAAAGAAATCTTCGAGGCGATTCGGTCCGCCGTGGCCGGCGAGAGATTCTTCAGTCCGGGAATATCCAACATCATCGTCGAAGGATTTCTGAAGCGGGCTGGCGAGCAGGACCAGCCGGAATCACCGAAACCGGCTGCGGGCGACAGTCGTCTTACCCCGCGGGAAACAGAGGTCCTGCGGTACATCGCGCAGGGGTATACGAATCGCAAGATTGCTGAGCTCCTGTTCCTCAGTTTCCGGACGGTGAACACGCACAGGACGAATATCATGCAGAAACTGGACATCCATGATACCGCGGGACTTGTTCGCCATGCCATCAGCCTCGGCCTGATCACGCCCGATCCCTGACACGCGTGGTCCCCCGATAGACTTCTGTTTCTCGTGCGTGATCGTTGGCCGGCATACGAGTGCCGGATCCCGTAGCGATCTTTTCGGCATCATCGCCAAATGCTCGCGCTCATCCTTGGTTTCGCCAGTTTCTCGTCCTCGAGTTCGATAACCGGACGAGGTGTCGAGACACTAGGGTGTTTGCCCTAGATCCGCAAATACATTCTTCTCCCGATTGAGCACCCCCTCCCAGCTCACTATAATAGATGCACGCGTCACCAAGGAATGACTGCAGGCGATTGGATGTCTTCAGGAAGCAGTCCGGCAACAGAGTCGTCAGGCGTGCCGCTCCCGCGTTGGAGAAACTGTCGCGGGGGGGGAGCGGTGCGCAGGCGATTTCACGAATGCCGACGTCACTCATCTCGTTTGACACTTCCATAACAAAGGGGGAAGCCATGAAACATTCGTATCTGCTGGTAGTTGTGTGCGGGCTGCTGCTCTGGGGATGTTCCGACCGCGCGAAAGAGGAATCGCTCCAGAACCAGCTCTCGGAATCACAGACCGATCGGACTGGTCTCCAGGAGAAGCTCTCGGAACGCGACCGGTACATCGATGATGTGGTCAAATCGGTGAACGAAATCTACGCTGATCTGGAGCTCGCGCGCGCAAAGGAGGGGAAGATTGTCGAGCGCGCAAAAGGTGTCGAAGGATCTGTCGCGGTGTCGACCCTCGACACAAGGGAACAATTGTTGAACAACATCGAAGAAATCGGGTCCACCCTGAAGGATAACCGGAAGAAGATCGGACAGCTTCAGGCTCGAATAAGCTCCTACCGGGGGGATATTAAGAGCCTGAACACGCTTGTGGAGAATCTCAAATCATCACTGCAGGAACGGGAGCAGTCTATTGCACAGCTCGAAGCACGGATTCAGGGCCTCGAGGCCACCGTGATGGAAAAGACGAAGCTCTTGCAGGAAAAGGAGATGTTGCTCGACAGCCAGCACCGAAGGATGAACACGGTCTATTATGTGGCTGGCACGCGGGATGAACTGCGGAAGAAGGGAATTATCACAGAGGAAGGAGGATTTCTCTGGGGACTTCTCGGCTCAACGACGATTATGGCGAGTGGCGTTGACCCTGCTGAATTCACTCCACTGGACAGGGCGAAAGACGAAATGATCCACGTGAGTGGGAAGATCGACGAAATTCTCCCGCGGAGGAATCAGGAATTCTTCGCGATGGCCGAGGTGGATGAGCGGAACTCGGACCTCAGGATCCTGAGGCCGGACAAATTCTGGCAGGACAGCTATCTCGTGGTTGTACTGGATTAAGTGCGTTGCGCCGTGCGGGGTGTTCGTCGGCCATTGGGCGGAGCGGAAGCCGCGCGGGGAACGGCTTCCGCTTCAGAGCCGGTCAACGGACGATGTCATCCGACCAGTCTGGCAATCGCGAATGCGAATGCGGCGGCAACTCCTCCGATCGCTGTTGTGTGAAGTGCGCTGCGCAGGGGTCGGGTTCCGGTGAATCGACCTTTGATGTGTCCGAAAACAAACAATGCACCGAGGGTGACTCCGACAGACCACCAGAGGCCCTCCGCGGCTGCGGTGACGAAGAAGTAGGGCAGAAGGGGAATAAGTCCGCCCGCCGTGTACGCGCTGCCGATTGTCAGGCCGCTCGCGAGCGCACGGTTGGGGTCCGGCTTTTCGAGCCCCAGCTCGAAGCGCATCATGAATTCCACCCACTGTTTCGGACGTCGGGAAAGGGCATTCACGACCGGCAGGGCCTCTTCGTCGGAGAGACCGTAGGATTTCAGGATATCCGATACCTCCTGCCGCTCGATATCAGCTTTTTCGACCACTTCCCTCTCTTCCCGCCGGTACTCACTCGCATAATGTTCCGCGTCGCTCCGGGCTGCAAGATATCCCCCCAGACCCATGGCGATGGATCCGGCCGCCATTTCCGCGAGTCCTGCCGTGACGACGATGCTGGCCGATGCAACGGCTCCCGTTAGTCCGGCGGCAAGGGCGAAAGGAACAGTCAGGCCGTCCGACATGCCGATAACGATGTCTCGAACCGTCTCGCTTGCCGTGAAATGTGATTCCAGATGAGGGACTGTTGGCATGTATGCCTCCAGAGATAGGATGGTCATGTGATACCTGGCGGTCAAGCATCGGCACAAATCAACGGAAATTCAAGCGTCTCCTTCGGCAGATCCGCCGGACGAGNNCAAACATCCGGAGGGAATGAAGAATTTTCACTCCGCTCTGGCCGGCCGGGCGAAGACCGGGTGGGGAGTGATTTGGAAACTCCGAAAGAAGACTTTCCGTTCATCTCTTCTCTATGTATTATTGACCGTTTGAGGCATAGCTCCGGACATGGGTGACAGGTTCGCCAAGCTGTCTGGCCCGGAACTTGCCATAATATCCCCGAGTACCGTTCCTGCGCAGTTGAAATCCGCCGGAATGGGAGACGGCGTGGTTTCTCAATGCAGGCGTGCTCCTATGTTCAAGGGAATTCACCGACTCTACATACTGTTCCTTCTGTTTCTCGCTCTCTTTGCGATCGTGGCGATCGGGGTGCGCGGAGCCGACTACTATCTCACCCCGATGGCCGAGCGTCCCTTCCATCCCGACTACGAGATCCTCAAGCCAACAGGCACGCTGAGCCACGGGTATGGCATCATAGGATCGTTGATGATCGTGGGTGGAGTGATCCTCTACTCATCACGCAAGCGGATCCGCGCATTTTCCGGAATCGGAAAGCTTCAGTATGTTCTGGAGTTCCACATCTTCCTCTGCCTGACCGGCCCCATTCTCGTCCTCTATCATACCACTTTCAAATTCGGCGGTCTTGTCTCCGTGAGTTTCTGGAGTATGATGTCAGTGGTTGCCAGCGGTCTGGTCGGTCGGTATGTGTATGTGCAGATCCCCCGAGGGATACACGGGAATGAATTGAGTGTGGCCGAGTTGAACCGTGAAAGGGAGAAGATTCGCGAGCTCCTGGAGATGAACTACCGCATTCCTGCTGAGGTCGTTCACCGCATTGACCGACTGGCTCTGCCTGCGAAGTCGCCGGCCGGTATGAGCCTCTTCGAGGCAATGCGCTTCCTCCTTCTGGACAGCGTTTACCAGCGTCGGAGCCTGCGCGGGTTGCTGCGAAAACTTCCGGTGCCGGCGAAATTGGCCCGCAGTCTTCACCGGGTGGCTCTACAGCGGCTCCTTTTGACGAGACGAATCGCGTTCCTGGAGCAATTCCGGCGGATCTTCCACTACTGGCACGTGATTCACCTTCCGTTCAGTATCGTGATGTTCGTGATTCTGTTTGTCCATGTTGGCGTCGCAATAGCGCTCGGGTATCGATGGATCTTTTAGGGACAGGCGTGCGGGCAGGAGTAACCGCGCGGAGGCTCCAGCGTTCCGTCCGGGGCATCAGCCGGACGGTGGTAGTCTCCTTTCTCCTGACTATCTTCGCGCATCTCGCTGTGGCTCAGCTTTCACCCGGTGAGCTGTCCGATGCGCACGCGCATCTGGAGGGAATGACGAACTGCACCTCCTGTCACACGATCGGAAAGACCCTTTCGCGTGAAAAGTGCCTGGCATGTCATACGGATCTCCAGGCGCGCATCGAAAACGGTCGTGGAGCGCACGCCAGGTATGGGGGAAAGGCGTGCGTGGAGTGCCACAAGGAACACCATGGAAGAACCTTTTCGATCGTGCATTTTGATACGAAATCCTTTGACCATCGGGGGAACACCGGGTTTGCCCTGGAAGGAAAACACGCAGGCCTGAAATGCAGACAATGCCACGCTCCGGAATTCATTCGTGATGCCGCCGTGCTGAAAAAGGGGGAACGTGAAACCGCCAGGACCTATCAGGGTCTGGTACCCGCCTGTTCATCCTGCCATGCCGACATTCACCGGGGGCAGCTCTCCTCGGAGTGCGGGGCCTGTCACCGACCGGAATCCTGGAAACCGGCATCACTCTTTGTGCATGATCGTGCCCGGTTCACATTGACGGGTGAACATGTCAATGTCGTCTGCGGCAAGTGTCATGCACCGGCAAACGATCAGCCTCGCGTTGTCCGTTTTCGAAATATTCCGTTCGGATCGTGCGCCAGCTGCCACAAGGATGTTCATGCAGGCCGGTTCAAAGAGGAATGCGCCAACTGCCACACGACTGCTGGCTGGAGACTCGCGAGATCGAAGTTCAACCACATGGAAACCCGGTTTCCGTTGCGGGAGAAACATGCACTCGTCCGATGCGAACAGTGTCACGGAGGGACTGCCGCCGGGAGGACCGGGAAGGGGTTTCATATTGCACAGTTTCAGCGCTGCTCCGACTGCCACACGGATCCGCACAGGGGCCGCTTCACGCGGCAGGGGTCGGGGAAGACATGCGAGTCCTGTCACACGGAAACAGGGTGGTTTAGCGGCCCTATGAAGACGTTTGACCATTCGCGCACCTCATTTCCTCTGAACGGACGGCATAGCTCACTCGAGTGTACACGATGCCATGGGGGAAAGGACGCATCAACGCTCGCAGTACGAGCGGTGGCGGCTGCGAGGGTGGGCCGGTGCGATGACTGTCACGCTGATCCTCACGCAGGGCAGTTTGCCGCCTCATCTGACTGTGCTGTCTGCCACAGGGAAGGGGGCTTCCTCCCCTCGCTCTTTTCGGTCGAAAAACATAGCAAAACGGCCTTCCCCCTGGATGGCAGTCATGAAGCGGTTCCGTGTGTCCGGTGCCACACCGTGGCGTCTGTGAATGGAAAGAATGTCAGGATCTTCCGTTCTTCAACCCGCAAACTGTGTGCAGACTGTCACAAGGATCCACATGAAGGGAAGTTTGCCCGCTGGTCGAGCAGCGGATGCGGGAGCTGCCATCTCACAGCAGCCTGGGCTTCGGTGCGCTTCGCCCATGAGCAGACAGGATATGCCCTGGACGGAAAACACCGGACGGTCTCCTGCGCGGGATGTCATCGAGTCCGCGGCACGGGAAAGGGAATGGACGGATGGCAGTTCTCGGGCCGTCCAAAAGTCTGCTCCGGCTGCCACGCCGGGACACAAACGGGCACACAGGTCAGATCACAATGAGGAGTGAACCATGAAGAGTTGGACCAGATCCATGATTCCTGCCCTCTCCCTATTCTTCTGTCTTGCCGCAAGTGCGCTCGCACAGGAGAGCCCGCACGGGCCTCTTACGATTGCCTGCGATCGGTGTCACTCGACGGCGACATGGAAAGTTGCGACGCTGCCCCGCGGTTTTTCCCACGCGACAACCGGATTCCCGCTTGAGGGACAACATGCGGCTGTGCAGTGCCGGCAGTGCCACGCCACGTTGACGTTCAGCAAGACTTCGGACCAGTGTGCCGAATGCCATTCGGACATCCATCGGGGCGAACTCGGGACTGCCTGCGACCGTTGCCACTCTCCGGAATCTTGGCTCGTCCCTGACATGGCCCAGCGGCATTCCCCGACCAGGTTCGCGCTCACCGGCGCACATCTGAACGCCGTTTGCGAAAAGTGTCATCCGAACCAGCAGAAGCATCAGTATGTCGGGACTCCGACCGAATGCAACGGCTGCCATATGGGGGATTACCAGGCGACGCTCGCGCCTGCACACGCGCAGGCGGGACTCGGCACGAACTGCGTGGAGTGTCACGCAGTCACAGCAATGTCCTGGGGGGCAAATTTCGACCACGCACGAACTGGGTTTCCGCTGACCGGCGCGCATCTGGCTGTTCGCTGCAATTCCTGTCACCCCGGGGGGAAATTCACAGGGACCTCGCAGGACTGCTACAGCTGCCACCGGTCGAACTACACCAGCGCTGCTAACCCAGTCCACTCCGGCGGAGCGCTCCCGACCCTCTGCGAGGCCTGTCACAGCACAGCCGGGTGGCGTCCGGCCTCGTTCGATCATGGGCGTACATCATTTCCTCTCACGGGAGCACACCTCGCGGTGCCATGTGCTTCATGCCACCCTAATGGGAGATTCACCGGCACGCCACAGGATTGCTACAGCTGTCACCAGTCGAACTTCGCCAACGCTTCCAACCCTGTTCACTCCGGCGGAGCATTCCCCACCCAGTGCGAAACCTGTCACAACACAAGCGACTGGCGTCCGGCCTCGTTCGATCATGGGCGTACATCATTTCCTCTCACGGGAGCACACCTCGCGGTACCCTGTGTTTCCTGTCATGCCAATGGGAGATTCACAGGGACACCACAAGATTGCTATAGCTGCCACCAGTCAAATTACGCGGGAGCCACCAATCCGGTTCATACGCCAGGATCCTTCCCGACACTCTGCGAAAACTGCCATAGCACCACGGCCTGGCGTCCCGCTTCCCTCCAGCATGATGGGTTCTTCCCGATTTCAGCCGGGACCTCCCATTCTCCGGGACGCTGGTCCGCATGCTCGGACTGCCATACCGTGCCGACTGACTACAAAGTTTTCTCATGTATCACCTGTCATGCACATGATAAGAGCCTGGTGGACCCGAAGCATTCGGGGGTCTCTCGATACACCTACGACAGCCAGGCGTGTTACAACTGCCATCCAAGGGGGAGGGGAGGGTGAGACAGAAGACTCGACATGCAGTCCTGCTTTGCACCATCCTCCTGGTCTGCGGGCAGTGGCTGCACGGGCAGACGACCGGGAACCGGGATATCGTTGCAGGCGTGACGTACATCTCGGGGGCGTCCGTCTATCTGAATGCCGGCAGAGGCCAATCGCTGGCAGCGGGGGATACGGGGACCGTAATCAGAGGAACACCGACGGCGGTGCGTGTCATCATTGGTGCCGTGTCGTCCAGCTCGAGTGTGGCGCGTCTTCTGAACCCCGCCGACTCTGTCGCAGTCGGAGATACGATCGCTTTTCAGAAGACGACCGAGGCTGACCGTCCGCTCGCGGGTACGGGCGCCCCCGCAATGGCCGGCGGGGGCAGGGGAATAGCGCCCGCCTCGCCGGGCACCATCCATGGCAGGGTGTCTCTGCAATATGCCGGCTGGGGTGATCTGGCAGGCGGAGCGGATAATTCCCGGGCCTCGCTCCTCCTGGCGCTTGATGCGGGACAGCTGTTCGGCTCGGGTTTGCGCTTCACAATGTACGGGAGACTGACGTCGGCGCTTGCTCAGGATGCGCGGCTGCGGAACCCGGAAGAGAAACTGAGTGTCCGCCTGTTCGATATGACGCTATCCTATGACCAGCCCGCTTCGTGGATCGGAATGACAGTCGGGCGCATCACCTCCCGCTATGCTGGTGGAATCGGGATCGTCGATGGTGCGCAGGTCTTTGCCCGGACCGGTCCCCTGACGTTCGGGATCCTCGCGGGATTCCAGCCCGACTATCAGACCTCTCAGTTCAATTCGGAGCGCCCGAAAGGGCTTGCGTTCCTCAATTATGCCTGGGGCCCTTCCCCGTACAATCCGGGCAGCACAACGATCGCCTACGGGACTCAGTACTATCAGGGGAATCTGGACAGAGACTACCTCTACCTGCAGAATACTGTCGGTATCAACTCGAAGCTCTTCGTCTACCAGAGCAGCGAGGTTGACCTCCACACGCAGGAGGGAGGGCAGATAAAGCAGTCATTCCGCCTGACCAACACGTTTGTCACGCTGAATTATACCCCGGCATCCTGGCTGACGGCAACCGCCGGGTATGATGCAAACCGACCCATCGACCTTTTTGAATCCATGAAGCTTTTGCCTGATTCGCTATTCCAGCGGGATCTGAAACAGGGCTTCAGGGGGGGACTGTTCTTCCGTCTCCCTATGGGGGTCAGCCTGATGGCGACTGGAGGATACCGGTTGAGCACGGGAGATCAACCTGCAGGGTATAACGGTGGCGGCGGTGTCAGGGTGAGCGATATCGGACGAACCGGCTTCTCGGTGGGCGGCCGATATCAGAAGGTTCGCGGCCTCTATACGGACGGCAACGATGTCACGGTCGAGCTGGAACAATCCCTCGCCGGGAAGTTCTTTCTGGGCCTGCGGTATGACCGGTACTCGTTCATTGATCTCGACGGCTCTGATCCTTCCGTCATCACGACGGCAGGCCTCAACCTGAACTGGCTTATTGCCCGGTCCTGGTATCTCACGTTGACCGGTGACAGGGTCTGGAATTCCGGCCAGGACCTCTACCGCATTTTTGCTGAATTCGGCCTTCACTTCTGAGGATGGGATGATCGATACCGTTGTGACGGTCACCGTCTCTCTTCTCTTGATTGCAGCTGTGGTCGTCCCCTACTGGCTGCGCGTGCGGAGGAAGGAGAACCAGGCGCGCAACAGGTTTGAGAAGCTCAAAATCTCCGGGCTGAATGCCGCGACCTCAATGCATCCGCATATCGATGCGCTTGCCTGTATCGGATGTGGCGGTTGCGTCGAAGCATGCCCGGAAGGCGATGTGCTTGGGGTGATCAATGGAAAGGCGACGCTCGTCCATGGGGCGAAGTGCATCGGTCACGGCCTCTGTGCGGAAGCCTGCCCGGTGGGAGCCATTTCACTTGTCATGGCACCGCCAGGGAGGAGCGCGAACCTCCCGGTGATCAGCAAGGATTTTGAGACGAATATCCCCAATCTGTTTATTGCAGGAGAGCTTGGGGGGATAGGCCTCATCAAGAACGCCATCATCCAGGGGCGACACGCAGTTGAAACGGTGGCGAAGCGCCGGGGGCCGAGGGACGGGATCCTTGACCTGCTCATCGTCGGTGCCGGACCTGCTGGACTGTCGGCAGGCCTGACAGCGATGGAACAGGGTCTCCGGTACGCGATTCTGGAGCAGGGGGATATCGGCGGGACTATTCTTCAGTATCCTCGTCGAAAACTCGTGCTGACCTCTCCTGTAGAGCTGCCTGTCTGGGGCCGTCTCAAATTTACTGAGATCACCAAGGAGAAACTCCTTGGAGTATGGGGGGAGGTCGTCCGTGAAACCGGCCTGTTGGTCCAGACGCAAGAGAAGATGCTCGAATTGCAGCGATTTAATGACCTGTTCAGGATTGTCTCTTCCAAGGACGAGTATGTTGCGCGTCACGTCATCCTTGCGCTTGGCCGGCGAGGAACGCCGCGAAAGCTCGGCGTTCCGGGGGAGGCGCTGCCAAAGGTGATGTACCGTCTGCTTGATGCTGAGTCGTACCAGAACCTGAATCTGCTTATCGTCGGCGGTGGAGATTCAGCTGTCGAAGCCGCGATCGCGCTGGCAATCCAGAAAACCAACCGGGTTACGCTCTCCTACCGGCAGCGGGAGTTCGGGAGAGTCAAAGCCCGAAACCTCGAACATCTCTCTGAACAGGTCCGGAAGAAAAGGATACACCTTGCACTCGGGACTGTTGTGCAGGAGATTCGATCGGATCTCGTTCTCCTTTCCACTGCGGACGGGCAGCGCCAGCTGCCGAACGACTATGTCTTCGTATCCGTCGGCGGAGAGACACCTTTTGATCAGCTGAAGAACCTGGGCATTGACTTCCATCGTCAGGGGATTGAGGATCAGGCTTCCGCTGCGTGAGGCACCCCCCCCCGCAGTTCTAGGAACTCCGCGGCGGGCTCCTCTCCGTGACGGCACGGTTCTGGCGGATTGGCTCAGCATTTCGTATCATCACGTTGCGGCCGGCCACGACGGAACAGCAACTGTCACGCCCTCCGCCACGGCGTTTCTTCTCCTGGAGACTTGCCGATCATGGCACGCAATATCCCATCCCCGCAATCCGGGACCCCGACCGGCAGCATTCCCCCGGGCCTGTCCGGATCACCACTCTCGTTGGATGTCGCGTACGTCTGGCTGATCTCAATCGTCGCGGCGATGGGAGGCCTGCTCTTCGGTTATGACTGGGTCGTTATCGGCGGCGCAAAACCCTTTTTCGAACCCTACTTTAGACTGGAAAGTGAAGCTATTCGTGGGTGGGCGAACAGCTGCGCCCTCGTCGGCTGCCTCGCAGGTGCGCTGGTTACCGGCGGGCTGAGCGATGCCCTGGGACGCAAGCGCCTCCTCATCCTCTCGGCGGTACTGTTCGCGTGTTCATCGCTCCTCACAGGCTGGGCCCAGGAGTTTTCGGCCTTTGTCGTA
>DKBG01000035.1 GCA_002451155.1 Ignavibacteria bacterium UBA6906 | reverse complement strand
AGCATCGGGACCTCGGACGCCACGAGAAACGCGCTGAGGTAGAAATCGCTTGTTTTGAAGGTGTTCATAGGTGTATTCGCATTGAGGGGCCCAGCTGACAGGGTGTCTGCCGTCCACCACCTTATTGTACTAAACATTTGTAAGGATATCAGTAACGTCACGTCAAAGTAACGTTACTCTTTCCGTTACTTTCTTCGGTGTGGCCTTTCAGGGTCTAAAGGCATCTCCTTGATGATCCACCAGTCCTCAGCCACTCCCTCATTCGGCTTCGCAGAGCCCGCATGTCCTGTTCCGGGCACAGAAANNTGGCGTTTTTGTTTCCAATGTTCCTAAGACAGGGTTGAGATCAAGCTGAGCCCCTCGACCCGCTTTGGCGGGCTCGGGGCGATGCCGTGAGCGACCCCGAGCGAGGGAGCGAAGCGACCGAGTCGAGGGGGAGTCGAACGGTCCTGCCTGCCCGCCGGATTCGCCGAAGGCGGAGGAGGCGGGTTCCGGGCACCAAAGGCCGCTTCGAAGAAGCGGCCTTGGTATTATCAGATCATCGTCCACCCGTCTCGTCCGTGTCCGGACTCGACGAGGTCGGACGGACCGTTAATCGATATCTGACTAACCGTTAGCGCATTATCCGCTCAACAATGAACCACTATTTGTGAACTTCCGCCTCGCATTAGGGCGCTATCATATCTCGCCGAACGCCACTTTCATCTTCCCGAGTCTTCGAAGAAGGATCTCGTTTCCCTTTCTGACTAAGGCAATCTCAGAAACGATGGTCCTGTTAAACCTGAAGATTTGGACAAACAATCGGAGGAAGGAGGCGAATAAGCTTACCATGTCGGCTCTGGAAGTGGGGGAATTTGCTCTCCAGAGAGAAATATCGCCACTTCAAAGGTCAGATGGAATTAGTCACCCCCAACGAGCGCACCAGTAATTGCCTTGAATCTGCTGGACGCACGGCCTATATTGTGCAAGGTGAGCAGGCGCGATCTTTTGCAGGGTGTGGGTGATGACTTATGTCGTGAATGACTGCAGCCAGGATAGATGCGTCAACGGTGACCAGGTCCAGAGGACTCCGCCCTCCCTACTCAGTACGGAATTCTGAAATGAGATCGACTATATTCGTCGTTGTGGTTACGGTTTCGATGCTCTTGCTGTTGATGTCATGCAAGAAAGATGAGCCCCCGGTCATCCCTCCTGATGAACCTCCCGTGGACACAAATTGGGTGACTCGACCACAAGTGGATGTTCCTTGGCCAGGTCTGGCGAATTCCCCTTGGCCAATGTTCCTTCACGATCCGCAGCACACAGGGAGAAGTCCATATATGGGTCCCCAAGGAGGAAAAGTAGAGTGGCTCTTTGATGCCGGCTCTACGGTCTATTCCTCGCCGGCTATCGATTTGGATGGCACGGTCTACTTCGGTTGTGACAATCGATACTTCTACGCGGTTACGCCGTCCGGAAATCAGAAGTGGGCTGCACCGGCCGGTGGCGGGGACAGCTCTCCGCTAATTGCCAGTGACGGTACCATCTACATCTATGGCGGCGATGTGGCGCAGCAGAATATGTGTCTCTATTCTTACGACCGCAGCGGGAGTCTCAACTGGCAGTACAGTGTTGGGCAATTCGAAGCACTCACCGCCCCGTCGATCGCCAAAGACGGCCAAATGATTTATTTGGCAGCACACTACCTTTACGCGATAACCAAAGACGGCACACTGTACTGGAGAATGTCAGTCCCCGACTCTACCGATGAGAGTTTCCACTACTCACTGGCTATCAGCCCCGATGGTGCGACGCTTTATGTCCCAGGGTATGCAGCGCTCTATGCGATTGATACCAGCGGAACACTGAAATGGAGATTCAAACGGGGTTATTCGCCATCGAGTCCCGCTGTAGACAACGATGGGAACATTTACATTGGCATCGGTCCAGAAAGTGTGATTTCACTTGCTCCCTCTGGTACCGTGCGCTGGGAGTGCACCAGCATCATGTGGGGGCCGGAGGATCCGGGCCCGGTCATCGGCCGCGACGGCACCATCTACATTACCGGCCAAGCCCTCTATGCCCTTGACTATGGAGGGAAGCTCAAGTGGAAGTACCCCTTGCATTACTTCTCTCAATGTGTCCCGGCCATCGACAGTGCAGGTACCGTCTATGTCGGTGCCAACACCACACGCACGGCTCTAGACACCGTCAATTTCCTAGCCGTCAGGCCCAACGGCACACTCAAGTTCCAACTGAGTCTCCGTAGTCCTGACGGCACCGTGCCGGACATTGATTCCCGACCAGCAATTAGTGCTGATGCGAAGATATATGTGGGATCGGATCGCCCACACGGGTTCCACGTGTATAAGATCAAGTGAGGGACTCACACATCGGAAAGCAAGGAGTATGTATATGAAAGCTTACATACAAACCGGAGCGGCACAGCGTCCCCTTTCAGCCCTTATCCTCTTCCTTCTCACGGTAGTGACCCAGATTGGCTTAGCGCAACGCACTCCGCTCACACTTGGCGAGCTGGGCGTGGAGGTCAAGAACTCCAGTACTGCGCTCTCCATAACCGCCAATGCTTCCGGTAACGTCGGCGGCACGAGGTGCGACTACTATGTGATTACCCATAACTATGACTCAAGGTCCACCAGCACCAGCGGCTCTTGGTGGCTCCAGCATCTTGACCGAAATGGCTGCCCTCCTGGGACTGGGTCCAGCTATTTTGCTTATGGAGCATACACTATCACCATTCAGAATCACTCTGCCATCATGGACTACCGGGACGCAGATTACGAGGATGGCGGCGGCAGCAATAATTTTGGAACGGGCTATACTACTGCGGATCTAAAGATATACTATAATGCTGCGGACGGGGTGTTTTACAAGAATGACAGCCTCACTCGACCAGTCAGTGGTGGTTACTGTAGCGTGTCAGACCATTGAGGACCAGAAAGGGATGGATTGAAAGAGAGGGTTTTGGGATATTCCCCTTCGAGAAAGGAAGGGCTCAATGGGCGCGACACAGAGTACGGAATCGGTGGTTCGGGAGATCGCGCGGAGGACGCGCAAGAAGTACGGGACGGAAGAGAAGCTCCGGATCATTCTGGAGGGTTTGAAGGGAGAGACGAGCATCGCGGAGCTGTGCCGTCGAGAAGGACTTAATCCCAATGTGTACTACAAGTGGAGCAAGGAGTTCCTGGAGGCAGGGAAGAAGCGCCTGCAGGGAGATCTGGTCCGGGAAGCAACCACCAGCGAGGTCACAGATCTCAGGCGGGAGAACGATCAGCTGAAGGCCCTGGTGGCCGAGCTGAGCCTGAAGAACCGTGTGCTTAAAAAAAGTCTGCATGGGTTGGACTCCGAGTCGGCCGAGCAATGAGGCATGGGCAGGCCGAGAAGATGGAGATCATCCGACTGGTGGAGGAATCGCCGTTGAACGTTCGTCAGACACTCAGCGAGCTCGACATCAACCGGAGTACGTTCTACACGTGGTATCGCCGGTACCAGCAGCACGGATACGACGGTCTGGCGAACCGGAAGCCGACGGCCCGACGCTTCTGGAACCGGATTCCGGAGGCGGAGAAGCGGCGCGTCGTGAAGAAGGCCCTGGAGCGGCCCGAGGAATCCCCCCGGCAGCTAGCCTGGCACATCACCGACACCGAGGGCTATTTCATCTCAGAATCGACGGTTTACCGGATTCTGAAGGCGTATGATCTGGTCACCAGCCCGGCCTATACGGTCCTGTCTGCAGCCGAGACCTTTGCCCATCCGACCAGGCGGGTCCACGAGCTGTGGCAGCCGGACTTCACGTACTTCAAGATCGTCGGGTGGGGGTGGTACTACCTGGCGAGCGTGCTGGACGACTTCTCCCGGTATATCATTGCCTGGAAGCTCTACACGACGATGGGAGCCGAGGACGTGAAGGATCTCCTGGAGGAGGCTGTGGCGCGGACCGGCGTCCAGGACGTGGCCGTGCGGCACCGTCCGCGGCTCTTGTCGGACAACGGTCCGTGCTACCTCTCGAAGGAGCTGGCGGCCTATCTGCACGACCAGGGGATGAGCCACACACGAGGAGCCCCGTTCCACCCGATGACGCAGGGGAAGATCGAGCGCTATCACCGGTCACTGAAGAACGAGGTCCTGCTCGATCACTACTACCTGCCCGAGGATCTGGAGCGGGAGATTGCGCGCTTCGTGAGCTACTACAACAACCACCGGTATCACGAGTCGTTGGACAATCTCACGCCGGCAGACGTGTACTTCGGGAGAGCGAGAGACATCCAGACCAGGCGGGAGATCGTCAAGAGGCAGACGCTACAGCGGCGCAAGCGGTACAATCGGTCAATCACTCACTCAACACATATCAACACGGGAATACCGAAAAGTCTCTCTTAGCTCAAACCCCAAGTTGTCCAAAATGGTCTGAAGACATACAATTTTAACTTCAAATCGCCATCTTCGTCTCCCATATTGACCAGAATGTACCAGTCGTCGACCCTGAGATAGTATTTTGCAGCCTTAATCGGCGCCCATGTTGGATTAGGCGTGTTATCGGAAGGAATGATGTCGCAGAGCAAATTTTCGGTGCTGGTATCCGTAACTCCCTGCCTGTAAGGCGCTGTGAGGTCATCCTGGAAGTAAAGGTATACGTCATGTCCTGCAACCGAAATATCTTGGGAGTTGCAAACCCGAACACCAAACTCATACTGATGGGCATCGGCCCGGGAAGACATGATCAGCCCAAGTGAGCATGCGCCGATCGTCAGAAGGCATCGAATCGCTCCTGTTTTCATTGCTTTTTTGCTCCTCTCTGTGCGTCTTGATATCAGGGGAGGATGTTTGTACATTCCGATCAGGAAGCAGAATGGCCCATGTGCAGTTTTACCAGACTGTACGACCAGTAGAGCCGTCGCGCTTCCGTTGTACCCTGCCTCGGTGTTCGCAGCACCGGGGCAGTTATTTTTCTCTGGTATGTGTTCCTCCTCGGTTCTTCTTGATGGTCATCTCCTCCCCACCAGCACAACTGCATTGCCACCTTTCTCTCCCACCGCTATCATCAGATCCCCCTTGATTGCAACCGAATGAAATACCGGACTCGGCAGGACAATCTCGTTCTGGTAGTTGTGCCAGGTGGAGCCGTTATAGTGCAGCACCGTCCCGAAGTGACCAACGACGAATACATCATTTGCAGCGCTTCCCCGAACCGCCTCCGTGTAGTAGTTCGTCAACCCCTCGTTTAGGAGCGACCAGGGAGTGCTTGATGTGAAATCTCCCTTGTCGTACAACCCATCCCCCACCACATAGTACTTCTCGCCTGGACTGAACCAGAGGCCAGTCAGAATGGTGGACAATCCACTATCGGGAAGGGGCGTTGCAGTGAGGCCCTGCACCTGAAGGAGCTTCTTACCCGTCGGGAGGGCATAGAAATTCGACGCTACGGCAATCACCTCGGTTTGACCTGTTTTCGGGTTAAGGCCTCCCCAGATGTCCTGAACCGGAAGTGTTGTCCCACTCTCGATCTTCTGCCACACCGATCCATTGTAGTGCGCAATACTGCCATTGTCTCCCACCATATACACATCCGAGGAATCCTCGCCCCACAAACTATTCACGACTCCATAAAAGACCCCGGATATGTTGTAGGTCCTCCAAGAAGTTCCATTCCAGTGATACGGCCCACCCGTAGCCACCCAGATGTCGTTTGGTGAGAACGCAAGAATCGCCCGCAGAGTGGTATTTGAAGCTCTCCGAGAAATATGCCATTCTGTCCCATCCCATTCGGCGAAATTGTACAGAATGGGATCAATCTGTCCTGTCGAATCCCTAAGGAAGAATTGTCCGACCCCATATGCGAGTGTATCGTTGATGATGGCCACATCGAAAAGGATAGAACTCGTCGCGCCCAGTAGCTCTACGGTCCAACTGAAATTGTGACTTGTCGTATCAGGAATGTCTGGAGGAGGCGAAGTACTCTGTGAGCATGAACCGAAGAAGGCAGCCAGAAAGACTGCAACCGAATACAGAAGAGAAATGAAAGTCCTTTGCATCCGGTCATTCTTGGGGGATTGAGAGGAAAGAACGAGAGTGAAACCACGGCGCTGGCAATTGCTCATGGCAGCCTCCCGATAGGAAGAGGAACACCTAAAAATATGAACGAAAAACGACCAAGTCAAGCAGAAATCTGCGAAATATCGTGACACTCAGCACATTCACACTTCAGTGTCTCGTGGGCATATCGCTCAAGCCGAACTCTGGAATGGCCCTCCTCCTCTACCTCGCCCCTTTCATGATCAGATGCCGCAGACATCCGCCAGAGAGATGACTGTAACAAGTGCGAGTTCAGATCGATACGATTGATTTGTCAAGTGTGTACCCGGTTCCGGGCACAGAAGGCAAAACCCACCTCAATCTTCTCGGGGTGGGTTTTGCCTTCTTGTTCACTCGAACGGGATTGACGGTCCTGCCTGCCCGCCGGATCCGCCGAAGGCGGAGGAGGCGGGTTCCGGGCACTGTAGGTGTAGATGGCAACGCCATTTGTGGGTCATGATCATCCCGCAAGCGGCGTTTCATTTTTCCCCCTCGTGTAAGCACTGTCACTCAACTCCTCGAAGCTCCGCTTGCATCCTACAGAAATCCACTGTTTGCCTTCCCCCAGATCGTCGTCTTGATGTCTTCGTGGTCCAACAATTCCTTCACCTCGGTAATGGCATAGCTCAGGTGATCTGTCAGAAGTATCTCTCCACTAGTTACACACCTTGTACAATCTGATATTCCTGAAAGAAGATGTTGAACCGCGGAAATCAATAGCTTCTCCGTCGGGCGTGAAGAAAAGACCCGGCAGATGTTCCGTCAGAAGAAAGTCCTGTCCACTTCCCTCAAAATGAAGCCACCCGTTCTTCAATGAGACGTTATAGAACTTTTCACTGACTCCAAATCTCTTTCGGACATAGGTGCCAACGTAGTTCTTCCATTCATTCTTTTCGGGCCCTCTTAGCTCATGCTTGTTACTCCCCATCATCCATGCCATCCCATCATATGGTCTGACCACCGACGTGGGTTTTCCTGTAGCATCGCATACGAAGCGATACAAGTAATTTCTCGAAATATACTCATACGGGGAGATCGGCGTGACCGGCACAAACGAACTCCCTGATGCATACCCGAACCGACCTTCCTTCACAAGAAACACCATGTCATCATTCGTACCATTGTATCTTCCCTCTAAACCAGTCGGCAAATATGTACTATCGACTGTTCCGGGAGGTACATGCCTTCTAAGCCAATCGGATGGTCCGCGGTCACTCTTCCCAGTGAGGAGTGTGACGATCCTCTGAAGTGTCTCCTCAACCATATTCTCGCTCACATTGTCATGATCCTGCGAATTGGTCATCACCATGACTCCATATCCAAGATCGGACAACCACTTCATCTGACATCGAAACCCGAATCCTCCCCCGCCGTGTTCAACACAACGCACTTCCTGCCCCCCGAGGTGATAATACCTTATCCACAGGCCCTGTCCATATCCGGCGATCTGATCTTTCATAGGGAAAGGGATCGTTTGCATCTGTTTGAGAATCAGCTCTTTGAGGAATGGCTTTCCCTGTATCTTCCCGTCATTCATATGAAATTGCATGAACCGCGCCATGTCCGCGATGCTTGAATACACACCTCCAGGAGCTAGCATCGGGTTTTCCAGGGGCACACTCTCAAAGTTCTTGTTGTTACCAATAGCCCTGTTTTCATCTTTCCTTATCCTTTCCATATCGTAGGTACTTCTTGCCATTCCAAGCGGATCGAAGACCTTTGCCGAGACATATTCCGTAAATGGTCTGTGAGTAATTGTCTCTAAAATGTGCGCCGCAAGTTCCACTCCAAGATTGGAGTATTCTGCACGTTCACCTGTTCTGAATCGTAGCCAGGTTTGAGAAATACTTTGAATATGGTCTTCATACGAAGGCGTCGACGGGTCCGCATTATTGCCAACCGGGGCATCGTGAGTTAGCCCGGAGGTCATACTTATTAAATGCCGTATGGTAATAACCGACATAGGGTCTTCAGAGAATCTTGTTTGGACATGAAAGTCGGGAAGATATGTCTTTATGGGAACGTCCAAATCAACAAGACCTTCCTGCACTGCCATCATAAGACCTGTCACTGTTACCGTTTTTGATACGGACAAAATGCCAAACATTGTATTTG
>DKBG01000301.1 GCA_002451155.1 Ignavibacteria bacterium UBA6906 | reverse complement strand
TCGCTTGATCTGCTGGGAACCGGGGACAATCAGCGTCCGCACACCTGCCGCCACTTTTCGTCCCTTCATTAATGCCGCGGCTGCGCGGAGGTCGGAAAGTCGTGAATTGGTGCAGCTCCCGATGAACACAACGTCGATGGGGAGACCGATCAACTGCTGTCGGGGCTGTAGCCCCATATACGTCAGAGCCCTTGCGAAAGTCTGTCGCGCAATGCCGTCACCTATCTCATCGGGATCCGGGACGCGTCCGGTGATCGGGATCCCCATTCCGGGGTTCGTGCCATAGGTAATCATCGGTTCGAGCCTGGACGCATCGAGCGTCACGGTCTTGTCGAAATGGGCGCCTTCCTCTGTGGGGAGAGTCCTCCATTGGCGGACGGCATTGTCAAAAGCTTCACCTGCCGGGGCGAATGGGCGTCCGGCAAGATACTCGAAGGTTGTTTCGTCCGGACCGATCATTCCGGCGCGTGCGCCACCCTCGATCGACATGTTGCAGAGGGTCATCCGCTCCTCCATGGAGAGAGCCTTCACCGCTGGTCCGGTGTACTCGAACACATGTCCGCTTCCCCCGCCCACGCCGATGGTGGACAGGAACGCCAGAATGATATCCTTTGCGGTTACTCCTCGGTCCAGGACGCCTTCGATTCGTACCTCGAAGGTCTTTGGTCTGCGCTGGAGGAGGACCTGCGTTGCGAGGACATGTTCCACCTCTGTAGTCCCGATCCCGAACGCCAGAGCCCCAAACGCGCCATGAGTTGACGTGTGGCTGTCGCCACAGACAATGGTCATCCCGGGGTGTGTCAGTCCGAGTTCGGGTCCAATGACGTGGACGATTCCACGCCGCGGGTCGCCGATCCCGAACAGACGGAGATCGAATTCCCCGGCGTTCCGTTCCATCGTGCGGATCTGTTCTGCCGCCATCGGATCCGCCGCGTCCAGTCCCATTCCGATTGTCGGGATGCTGTGATCAATCGTGGCGACGGTCCTGTCCGGCCGGCGCACCCTGAGGAGTTTCTGCCGGAGCCCCGCGAATGCCTGCGGCGACGTGACTTCGTGCACCAGGTGGAGGTCGATGTACAGAAGCGCTGGACAGTCGGTCTCCTGGGTGACGACGTGAGACTCCCAGATCTTGTCGAAAATCGTCCTGGGACGGTTTATTCCGCCTGGTGCATGCGAGTGTGGCATCTTACGTTCCCCCGCCTGAGGCTGACGCAACGAGAGTGATCGGTGTTGCGGGATCACCCGTTCTCGATCGCCGGGCCGCCATCGCCCGATTGAGGGCGCCGAGATAGGCGAGGACGCTTCCCGTGACGATGTCTGTGCTTGCCGCGCGACCGTTGAAGAGGGTTCCGTCAAAGTCGACGCGCACAAATGCCTCTCCAATGGTGTCGTGTCCAAGGCTGACGGACTTCAGAGAATACTCGGTGAGTTTACCGATCACTCCGGTGATTCGTTCAATCGCCCGGTACGCGGCGTCGACGGGGCCGTCGCCGATCGCGGAGTCGACATAGCGGTTTTCTCCGCGCCGCAGCTCAACGGTTGCCGTCGGCTTCACCGCGGTTCCGGTGCTCACGTGCAGTCCGTCCAGGTGGTAGTATTCATCGACGTGGTTCACGCTCCCATCCAGCAGGGCAATGAGCTCTTCATCGTAGACCTCCTTCTTCTGGTCGGCGAGCGCGCAGAACTCGCGATAGGCGCGTTCCACCTCATCGGGTTGCAGGTCGAAGCCGAGTTCCCTGAAACGCTGTTTGATTGCGTGGCGGCCGGAGTGTTTCCCAAGAACGAGGGTGTTCTGGCGGATCCCGACGGACTGCGGGGTCATGATCTCGTAGGTGATCGCGCTCTTGAGGACACCATCCTGGTGGATTCCCGCCTCATGGGCAAAGGCATTGGCGCCGACGATCGCCTTGTTGCGTTGAACGAGCATTCCGGTGAGGCTGCTCAGCAGGTGGCTTGACCGGAAGATCTCTTCAGACTGGACTCCTGTCATGACCCCGAATTGTTCGCGCCGCGTGGCGATAGCCATGACGACCTCCTCCAGTGCGGCATTTCCCGCGCGCTCGCCGATCCCATTGACAGTGCATTCGACCTGTCTGGCCCCCGCCTCCACCGCGGCGAGGGAATTGGCGACCGCCAAGCCGAGGTCGTTGTGGCAATGCGTGCTGAGAACGGCTCGGCCGATATTCGGGACCTCCCGGCGTACGGAGCGGAACATGGCGGCATATTCAGTCGGTATCGCGTAGCCGACCGTATCAGGAAGATTGACCACCGTTGCTCCCACCTCGATGGCAGCCTCGACGATCCGGCAAATGAACGTGATGT
The DNA here is from genome assembly GCA_002451155.1 of Ignavibacteria bacterium UBA6906. Taxonomy (GTDB): domain Bacteria; phylum Bacteroidota; class Ignavibacteria; order UBA10030; family UBA6906; genus UBA6906. The sequence continues at coordinate 2,391 of DKBG01000301.1, read as the reverse complement.
CGGATCTCGAGGCATCCTCGCAGGAGAATTCCACATCCTCACAGAGGGACCTGGCGTACCGGACCGCCTCGACGGCGTCCTGCAGGACCTGATCCCGTGTCTTGTGCAGCTTATGCGCAAGGTGAATGTCGGACGTTGCGATGAAGGTGTGAATCCGCGGTCTGGCCGCCTGCCGGATCGCTTCATAGGCGCAATCGATGTCGCTCTTCACCGCGCGCGCGAGCGCCGCGACGGTGCAATTCCGGATTGCCCCGGCGATATCCTGGACCGCTTCAAAGTCTCCCCGGGAGGCGACCGGGAAACCGGCTTCGATCACATCGACCCGGAGGTGCTCGAGCTGCCGTGCCATGCGCAGTTTCTCGGCCCTGTTCATGCTGCAGCCAGGCGATTGCTCTCCGTCTCTCAGGGTAGTGTCAAAGATCCGAATATGGTCTTCCATTGCGGCTATTCCTTTGTCTGGTTACACGGTCTTTCCTTCGAGGGCGGCGAGTTTTCGAACCCATCCCATAAGGTCCTCAAACTGGGCCGGCAGGAGGGATTGCGCGCCATCGGAAAAGGCTTCTTCTGGATTCGGATGTACTTCCACGATCAGACCGTCAGCTCCGGCCGCAATGGCGGCTTTTGCGAGCGGCGTGACCAGGGACCTGAGCCCTGTCCCGTGGCTCGGATCGACGATAACCGGCAGGTGAGTCAGCTCCCGCAGGGCGGGGACCGCAGAGATATCACAGGTGTTTCGCGTATAATCTTCGAACGTCCTGATACCCCTCTCGCACAGGATGACATCGTAATTGCCCTGGGAGAGAATGTACTCGGCAGAGAGGAGCAGGTCCTTGAGCGTGCTCGCCATCCCCCGCTTCAGGAGGACCGGCCGTTTCACTTTCCCCACTTCTTTCAGTAAGGAGAAGTTCTGCATGTTTCGAGCCCCGATCTGAAGGATGTCTGCATACTCGGCGACCAGCGGGACATCCGTTGGCGTGATGACCTCAGTGATCACGAAGAGCCCGGTCTTCTCCCGGGCCTCAGCCAGGAGCGAGAGGCCCTCTTCCGCAAGTCCCTGGAAGCTGTAGGGTGAACTCCGCGGTTTGTATGCTCCCCCGCGGAGTACCCGTGCTCCCGCTTTGCGAACCGCCTCNNCTCGACGGAGCAGGGCCCGGCCATAACCACCACGCTCCCGTTTCCGATGGAGAGGTCGACGGTTGCGCCGTTCCGCGCGGGGAGATGTATGGACGATCGTTCCTTTTTCCACTCGGTGCCGGCGAGTTTGAACGGTTTGAGGATAGGGACGACGCTCTCGACACCGTCCACAACCTCGAGCGATTGGAGTCGATATTTCCCCCGTTCGTCGCCGACGCACGCGACCACGGTCCGTTGCTCCCCGTAGATGGGGTGCACCTCATATCCGAGTTCACGCACCCGATCAAAGACGTGGTCAATCTGGGCGGTCGTCGCACCGGGTTTCATGACGATGATCATTGCTAGACCTCTCCCTGGAATTCTCGCTTCAGTGCCACACGTCCGGTCCGGGCAAGTTCCCGTATTGTGTAGGGTTTCAGCATTTTGATGATCGCATCGACTTTCTGCTGGCTTCCTGTCGCCTCGAGAGTCAGCGTGCGGGGGCTGATGTCGACGACCTTTGCCCTGAAGATCTCTGCGATCTGCATGATTTCAGGACGCGTTTCCGTGGTGCTGCTGACTTTTACCAGCACAAGTTCCCGCTCTACGAAGCTTTCAAACGTCAGGTCGACGACTTTGATCGTATCGATAAGCTTGTTCAGCTGCTTCATGATCTGCTCGATGATCTGGTCGTCACCGCGCGTCACGACGGTCATTCGCGACACGGTCTCTTCCTCGGTAGGGCCGACGGAGAGACTGTCAATGTTGTATCCTTTCGCCGCGAACAGGCCGGCGATCCTTGTGAAGGCGCCGAATTTGTTCTCGACAAGAATGGAGATTGTATGGCGTTTCTCCTTCGCCTCGGGCGGAGGAGTGTTGCGCCTGTTACTGGCGGTGACTGGCTGTGTCATGGTGGTGTTGTTCCCTCGTTTGACTGATCGGTCTGCCTTTGTGGACCAGGATCGTATGTCCACCCTCCCCCTGGCCGTCGGTGTCGCCGGGGACGGGGACGGGTGTATCGAGCATTTCTTTGACCGACTGGCCCGCCGGAATCATGGGATAGACGTTGTCCTCTTTTGCCACAACGAACTCTACGAGAACAGGCCCGTCGGTGTGTGCGAGCGCGGTGGAGATCGCATCTCTCACGCCATCACTGTGCGAGACCCTGAACGCACGGCACCCGAACGCCTCGGCAAGCTTCACAAAATCAGGATTTGCCAGTTCGACATGGGAATATCGCCGCCGCCAGAAGAGTTCCTGCCACTGGCGGACCATCCC
>DKBG01000220.1 GCA_002451155.1 Ignavibacteria bacterium UBA6906 | reverse complement strand
CGCAGCGGGAAGATCATGCGCCGGGTTCTGAAAGCGCGGGCGCTTGGCATGGACGAGGGAGATCTCACAACCCTCGAGGACTGAGACAACGCGGGCGTCAATGCATTGTTATCGGGCGGGAGTCGGGGAGCATCCGTGACCAGACTCCCGCCTTTCATTTTTCCGGGGTTAAACGTATATTTCGTTTCAGCATTTTTTGTTTCAGGGGGAGGACCAGGTGAAGCACTGCAGGACGAACACGGTGGTCGCGCTGGGGCTGCTTGCCGCGCTTTCTTTCGCGGGCTGTGGGCCCGACGCGTCCCATTACCCCGGTGAGCCGGTGGGTGAAGCGGAACGGGAACGGACTGCAACGGGGCTCACGTACTACGATACAGTCCCCGGCACCGGCGAGGAGGCTCGGACAGGCCAGATTGTCCAGGTTCACTATTCTGGGTACCTGATGGACAGCACAAAATTCGACAGCTCTGTGGATCGGGGCGAGCCGCTCACATTCCCCCTTGGTGTGGGACGGGTCATCAAAGGATGGGATGAAGGTGTTCCGGGTATGAAAGTCGGGGGGAAGCGGAAACTCGTCATTCCTTCTCATCTTGCCTATGGCGAAAGGGGGGCAGGGAGCATGATCCCGCCCAATGCGCAGCTGGTCTTTGACGTGGAGTTGCTGGCAATCGTACAAACAGAAAAAAAATAATACGGAGCGAGACAGAGCATGAGACGATCAATCAGCATGGCAGCAGGCATCGCGAGCCTGCTCCTCTCATTGGCCGGAAGCCTTTCGGCCCAGGACAAGGGATTCGGTCTTGGTGCTATTTTCGGGGAACCGACAGGGGTTAGCCTCAAGAGCTGGGTCTCTCCTGACAATGCCATCGATGCGGGCGTAGCCTGGTCGTTCAAGGGGGATGGATATCTCCATATTCACGGGGATTACCTCTGGCATTTCCGTCAGGCCATCCATTCAGACGAGCGCTTTGTTCCCTACGCCGGAGTCGGAGGGCGGATCGGATTCTCTTCCAGCGTTGTCTTTGGCGTGCGTGGCGTGGGCGGGCTGGCCTGGTGGCCGAGGGGAGTACCGCTGGATGTGTTCGCGGAGCTTGCGCCGGTACTTGATCTCGCGCCATCGACAGGGTTCAGTCTGATGGGCGGGATCGGTGTTCGCTACTTCTTCCATTGACAACACGATGATCTGAGAGGAGTCTCCATGCGCCACGCTGTCATCATTGGGTTGCTGCTTGTGAGTGCCGCCGGGTCGTCCGTCGGCCAGGAATACACGACATTCTTCGGGCAGAATACTATGAGAGTGGACTACTTCCACTCGGGAACGAAAGGGGAAGAATCCTTCAGCGAAGATCAGATCTTTGAAGAGGGTCCCTGGCCGGGCAGCCGGCTGAATCTTGTCGATACCTTGAATCTCGGGGAGTATCTGGTCAGGGTGTTTGACCGGGCGACCTTGCAGTTGATCTACTCGCGCGGGTTCTCCTCGATGTTTCAGGAATGGCAGACCACAACCGAAGCGTCGAGCGGAACGCATCGCACATTTTCTGAAACGGTACGATTTCCCTTCCCGAAGCGGGCGGTTCAGGTGACGATTGCACGGAGGGACCGGTTCTCGGTTTTCCACGAGCTCTTTTCCCTCATCGTTGATCCCGCGCAGCCCACAGTCGTGAATCGAGAGCGGAAGGGGAGCGGGTTGCGGCCCCTCTCGATCCTTGAGAACGGCCCAACGGCGACAAAAGTCGACATCCTGATTCTTGGCGATGGATATACGGCGGCAGAGCAGGTAAAGTTCGAATCGGACGCCCGACATTTCACCGATGTGCTCTTCGCAACATATCCGTTTGACAGGAGGAAGAGCGACTTCAACGTCCGGGCACTGGGACCGCACTCCCTCGAGTCGGGCGTGGATGTCCCGGACAAGAATATCTGGAAGTCAACGGCGCTGGGGACATCCTATAACACCTTCGGGTCCGCACGCTACGTTCTTACGACAGAAAACGTGGCCCTGCGGGATTATGCGTCGTCGGCCCCCTACGATTTCATCTGCATCCTGGTCAACGATACGCGCTACGGAGGAGGAGGGATCTTCCAGTTGTACACGACAACCTACACGAAAGAGTTGACACGCGGGCAGGAGTGGCAGATGGACTACGTGTATGTCCACGAATTCGGTCATTCCTTCGCCGGCCTTGGGGATGAATATTACACGTCCAGTATAGCGTATAATGATTTCTACCCGGCCGGGGTGGAACCGTGGGAGCCAAATGTCACGGCGCTCACAGACCCGGCAAATCTTAAATGGAAGGCGCTGGTACAGCCGGGAACACCGATTCCCTCTCCATGGGAGAAGGCGGCGTATGACAGTATCGAGGCGCTTCGGGGAAAACTTGACAGGCTGGCACCGGACTATTATGCGAAAAGGGAGCCACTCTACCGCGCAGGCCAGAAGATCTTGAAGGAGTCAAAATCGGTCGGGGTTGTCGGGGCATTTGAAGGGGCGGGGTACGCCTCACGGGGACTCTACCGTCCCGCTGTCGATTGCCGGATGTTTTCACTGAGCACTGTCGCATTTGACCCGGTGTGCAGTGCCGCGATCGAGCGGATGATCGATTTTTACTCCCGATAGAGGGAGTGCCACGGGTACCCTACAGGCGGGGCGCACCAGCGTGCGCCNNAGGAATCGGACGACTTTGGAGCGGGTCCTCGCTGTTTCGGCTTTCGAGCGAAGAGCCACCAGACAAGAGCGATGACAGTGACAAAGATGACCGCGTAGAGGATGAGTTTCCCATCGATTGCAGGACGCCCGAGTTCGCTTACGGTCCTGTCCAGTGCGGCATAGCCTTCCGCTCCAAGCATCGCGGGCTTGACGAGCGATTCTCTCCACTCTTTATCGATCCTGGCCTTCCAGACGTCATCGATGAAGTGTGTCGGGTCGTCACCGGATTCCTGCAGCGCCTTCACGTACGCTTGCACGCGCGTGGAAAACTCGTTGCCGTCCTTGAAAGATTCGATTGGAATCCCGCGATCGACAAACTCTTTCGCGAGACCGTTCCAGTACTCACGCTGGACCTGTGATCCCCAGAGCTGGACCAGGGAATCGATCCGTGTGGCAGGGTTCTCAACGGAGGAACCGCCTTTGCCCTGTCTGGATGTCGAGGGTTTTGTGCGAGGCTCCCCGCTCGTGCCTGCAACGGAGGCGGCAATGATCTGTTCACGCAGATTCTGCCAGCGGGTGCTGAACTCCTGGTACCGGTCGACCACTCCCGCGTAGTCCTTCGGCTGGAGTTCGGTCTTCTGAAGAAAACCGACATTGTCGGTGGCAACTGCTTCGACACGTGTGAGCAGGTTCGCCTTCTCCATCTGTCGGGAGAACGATTCGCGCCGGACGTCGCTGCCCTGGGAGAGGTCAGTGCCGTACGGCTGGAAGAGAGTGTCGATTAGGGCGAAAAGAAGGCGGTCCTTGGCAGCAAGATTCGCCTGGAGCCGGCGGATTGCCTCCCGATACTGGGCTGTGCTCCGATTCAGCGTCTTGACTTCCGCCAGGAGCTTGTCCCGCTCCGCCGTGAGTGTGTCAAGTCGGTTGCTGAGGTAGAGGATTTTCATCTCAAGCTCCTCCAGCCGGACCCCCTGAGTCGAGATGAGGAACACCCTATCGTAGGTGAGCGCATGGCTTGTCCGGAGGGCCTGCATTTTGCTCTCGAAGGTTTCTGGGTAGAGCACCCGGTCGAGCAGCTTGGCCTGAGGCTGATACCGGACCTGGAGAGTATCAATGACAGCGCGAAGGGAATCGAGCTCACCGACATTCAGGGAGGTCTCCATCCTCGAAACGATCGCTTTGTAGGTCTCCTGAAAGTTCTGCGCGACGGCGTAGTCGGACTGCTGAGACTGAAGAGTTGCCGTGGACGTGACGAGGAGGAGAAGTGCAAAAAGGCTTGATCGTGTGTTCATGGTCACTGCTCCTTCACTACGTCGTCGGAGGTCAGCTTCTTGGGCGCCGCGGATCCATCGATGAGCTCGACGAAGGGCGGCCGTTGATTCATTGCCGGGTTCTTCAATCCGTCTGCCGAAACCTCGATCTTGCTTCTCATCTGTAGCTCATGCGGGGCCGGCTGAAATACATACACGTGACGGAACCCTTTCCCGGTGAGGAAGTAATATCCCTCGGCATTGCGGAGCAATCGTATCGATTTGCCCTGGAGGGCGGTTGAGTCCTGAAATTCCTCCGCGGCGATCGCCGCGACGCTGAAGGTGATGGCGTGGTGTCCTTCGGTGACCATGTTGTCAGCTTTCACCGAGAGAACACTCTCCACAGGCCAGTCATACTGGACGTTCTCGATCGTCAGCGGGGAGCAGGAGGCGAACACACATACGAAGGCTGCCAGCGCCTGGACTCTTGCTGAACGTTTCATGCTGGGTCTTCCTCCATTTCGATGAGCGACTCTGTCTATGAAATTCGCTATAAAATAGGGATATTTCGATTTTAGCGCAACTCTGAAAAAACAGGCAGAATATTGGCGGCTGCCTATTATGGCATCGAATATTGACTTACCGACCCATTTCGTGTAAGTTGTCTGCAGTTCCCCACCGTAAAATCTTCCTGGCCCTCTATGTCGAAACAGCCTCCGAAGCACTCAGTCCTTATCATTGAGGACAGCCTTGATTTCTCGAACCTCCTGAAATTCGTCATCGAGGATGAAGGGCTTGAAGGGATCCAGTTTCCCGTAAACGAGTCGGACGTCATCTCCTGGGTGAAGCGACACAAACCGATATTGATACTGACTGATTTGGCGCTCCGGAGGAAAGACGGGATGGAATTCATCAAAGACCTGAAGGCGGATCCGGCGACGAAGAAAGTGCCGATCGCGATCATTTCCGGCCGCGACCTCCCTCACAAAGAGCTGCTCGAGCTACAGATCCAGGGGGTGAAATACTTTCGCAAAGGACGGGCAGACATGAATGAAATCAGGGAAGAGATACGCAGGGTTATTCCCGATCGTCCGTCCAAAGTCGACGGTGGAGAGACCGGGGCGTGAGGAATGGGGAGGTGAATCCGGGACAGTGATGCCCTGGAGAGGTCCGCTTCCCGCAGGAGGGGACAAGAATATCCTCGTGAGCGCACCCGGGGTCAGCAGCGGCCTGACAGTGATCGCGCCATGAATGTCCGGTGTCCATCATTCAGCGTTAACGGCGTTATTTCCGTGCGGCATGCACACGGGGGCGTTCCACACGGCGGGAATATCTCTCCGGCCGTTTCGTGGGGAGGAGCACCCCCAGAGACTCGCTCTTTCGCACTTTCTATTGTCGACCAGCATCCAATCGCACGCAACTGGGTGCACTGGGCTGTGGTGAATATCCCAGCGGATATGGGCGCACTCCCCGAAGGCGCCTCGGGACAGAAGGGATCGCTTCCTCCGGAGACGGTGGAACTGGGAAATTCATTTGGGACGGCCGGCTATGGCGGGCCGAAGCCTCCTCCGGGTTCCGGACCTCACCGATATGTGATCACGATCTACGCGCTCTCGATCGCCCGGTGTTCAGTGGCCCCGGGTGATCCTTGGGGTCGTGTGAAGGATGCTATCAGGCCGCACGTTCTGGCATCTGCTCAGGCGGAGGGGACATTTGAGCAGTAGGATACACGAGACGATCGATGCGTATAATCCGCCTTCGGGCGGATTTTCTTTTGCAGCGGTTCCCCCGGATTCCGGCGCAGCGATCAGGGAGCCGGCACCCGTCGTGATTGGAGCCACCGCCTCGCTTCGTTATTCCCCAGCTTTGCTGCCCGGATCATCATGAGACGGACCTGGTCGGTCTCTCCTGTGGCCTCGAGCGCCTTTGCCAGCTCCAGGAAAGCTCTGTCGTCCTCCGGCCTGAGAGTAATGAGCGCGGAGAAGGCTGTGGCGGCCGAATCATGTTGTCCCATCCGAGCAAACAGGGGGCCGAGGCGGGCATAGGGGAGAGCGGATACCGGATCGGCTGTCCGGGCGCGGCGGAACAGTCCCAGCGCTGTATCAGGCAATCCGTCTTCTTCTGCCATCTCCCCGAGATAGATGTAAGGATCTGCGTATTCCCGCTGCAGGCGAATTGCCGTCCTGAAGGATTCCGTGGCCTCAGCCTTGTCCCCCTGTGCGCGCAGAACAATGCCGAGGTTGTTCCAGGCCACCGGATAGAGCTCCTGAAGTTTCAGGGCCTCCCTGAAGAAGCGAATCGACTCTTCGGCCCGTCCCATCTTTCCCAGCGCAACTCCCGCCCCGTTATACGCAGCTGCGACCCCGGGGGAGACTTGAATGCCTTGAATCCAAAGAGTCAGCGAGTCTTTCCAGATGGCGGTCTGGCGGTTCGCGACCACTCCCAATCCCAGGAAAATGAAGAATAGGACGGTGAGCATCGAAGTGCGAATGAGTGTCGATGTCTGACGTCCGGCAACGCGTCGCCAGCCCCAGTCGACTCCAGCCCCAAGGAGGAGACAAAGCGCGATAGAGGGGATATAGGTGTACCGGTCGGCAAGGGGCTGTATTCCTGCGGACAGGAAAAGGACAGTCGGGCTTAGAAAGAGGACAAACGAAAACCAGGCAGCAGGTACTGATTTCATTTCGAGGCGCCAGAGAACGAGTACGAGGGCGGTGACAAGGACCGTGATGGACGAATAGAGGGCCATTGTCGTTACCCCGGCAAGGTCATACACCGGAGCCAGCGAGAGGGGCCAGAAGAGTTTGCCGAGGTAAAACGTGACCGAGTAGGGTGGGAGCAGGAGCCGCTGGCCCGAGCTGAGATCCCGGGCGAGCAGGTTGATGCCGTTCTCGGGTATCGCCGAGAAGGCGGCAAGGGCGGTTGCCGCTCCGAGGAGGAGGAAGGGGACCTTGTGCAGCAGTATCCTGCGCCAGTATCGCTTCGTTTCTCGCGGGTAGATCAGGAGCAGATCACACAGAAGGAGCGTCAGCGGTGCGAGTGTTGCGATTGATTTTGACAGCAGTGCGGGGAGATACAGCAGAGCCGAGATGAAGATCCATCGCCGCCGTTTCCCTGGCGCCGACACAGTGGCGGCGAGATACGCACACACCGACGGGAGTAGGAAGAAGGCGCAGAGGAGGTCTTTTCTGTCTGAAATCCAGGAGGCCGATTCGGCGCGCAGGGGATGAATGCCGAAAGCGAGCGCGGCAGCCGCTCC
>DKBG01000277.1 GCA_002451155.1 Ignavibacteria bacterium UBA6906 | reverse complement strand
GCTTCCAGATCTTTTGCATATGAATGCCAGCCCATGACGAATGAGAGCGGTTTCATCTGGCTGAAGATCCGGTTGGCGAAGGCATACTCGAGCGTATCCTTCGGATTGGTCGAGGCATCCGTGAAGAACGCGCGTTTTTGGATGCCGAAATCCGCAATGCCTGGCTTCATGACCTTGCCCGACTCACCCCCCATGTAGACGAGATAGTCCCTGCTGCATCGGTCCCAGTATTTGCTGTAGGCCCATTCATAGATCTCGATATCGCTTTTCCCACGGAATATTCCCCGGAGATCCTCCAGCATCTTCAGTCCGTGACGTTCCGCGAGTGGGATCAGATCCTCAGTGACGACGATGGCTTGGTTGAGCCCTGCCGCGGTGAACGCGACAATAAGCGATGTTCTCACCTCCCTGTCCCATACGACATATCCGCGGGCGTAGCGGGCGAGTTCCTCTAACGCCTGTTCCGCGGTCGCGATGTCTTTGAACTCCATGCCCCGTGAAGATCGGTAGTACTCGAGAAGCGGACCCGAGAAGTTGAAGTCCCACTTCTCAGGATAGAGGAAATAGAGCCTCGGCGTGTCGGCGTTTGCCACACCCTGCAGGCTGATACACAGTGCGTGTTCAGGGAGGTCCCCTGCGATTTCCCAGTTGTCCGAGAGGCGCATGAGATACTTCTGGTCTGCAGGCTGGGCTCCGGCCAGGGAGACGATGAGAATAATGAGGGAGCAGATTCGCAGTGTCATTTGTGATTGTCCTTTTGGAAGCAGAGGATGTGAGTTGGGGGTCGGAGGCCGGGGATCGGCCCTATTTCCCCGGAGTGTCGAGCCGCTCGAAGACGAGCAGCAAGGGCGTGGGCCGGGTCATCCTGCGCTCTGTGAGCGTCAGAAGTCCACTCTCCCGGTCGAGTCGATACTCGCGCGTGGTATGGATGACGGCTTCTCCCTGGGAGACCTCCACGGTCTGATCGACGGACATCCAGAGTGCTCTTCCTTCTTCGAGCCATGTGCCGGAAACCGCCTTTGCCGTTCCGGTTTTTGCCAGGACGCCCATGTACCAGTTCTCCGGCCAGATAGGCGAAGTCACCTGGGCGGCGGAAGGCTTCCCGCCGGAGAGGAAGATGAAGGTATCGGCAAAGGCGACCTGATTCCGTTCGAGCCAATTGTGAATGAGCCGAACCCGGTCTCCCTCTTTGGCGATGACGAGCTGTGGCAGGCGGTAGCGCCAGGTGGCAAGATCGGTGCTTTTCTCTTGAATGAATTTCCAGGATCCGTCAAGTGTCTGACTCTGGAGCGGAGCGACGCCTGCAATGCAGACGAAGAGGACAAGGAGTGTTGTGGTTCGTGCCTTCATTGTGTCTTCCCGGGATATTCTGATTGAGGAACGAGGGGCGAAGGGACTCACGCTAGCAGGCGCATGAGGAGTACGCTATCAAAACCTACCCAAAGTGGGAACAAGAATCAATGATTCAGGCTCACTCGACTGCGTTTTCCCCTCCGTGAATTCTTCCACGCCCGGCCAGGAAGTCCGGTATCCATTCTGGTGCAGGAGGGGGAAGTCGGGTGTGCGGAGACCGGTAGACATACTCCCCCGCCTGTGTGCGCAAGAGCCGGGGATGCTGAACAGAACGCAGGGTTCGGTGTATCGGGGGAGATGCTCAGTACGCCACCCCGAGGGAAATGAAGTGTCTCGAGCCGAGAATGCCGAATGGCTCATAGGCGTAGTCAACGCGCAAGGGGAAATCCCCCACCGTGTAGTTTATCCCCAGTCCTGCCGTCCATCCCCGCTCGTCATAGTTCATCTGATATCCTGCCCGGAGTGCGACCAGGTTTAGAAATCTATACTCGGCCCCGAACTTCGCCCGTTCGCCGAAATCCCTCGGATGTCGGGACTCAAAAATCAGCGCCAGCGAATGGACGGAATCGATTCCCGGAACGAACTTGAGAGGTTCGATCATGAAGCCGAAGCTGATGGCAAACGGAAGCGGAAACGCCTCGTTTTCATACCGGATTTCCCGCGATATGTTCTGGACGGTAGCCCCGAACCGAATGCCGTTGTACAGAAAGTCATAGTACGCCCCGACATCCAGAGCCAGCGCGTTTTCGGCATATTCTCGCTTTCCAAGCGTCAGGTTCGTATCGGAGAGGGACGACCCTGCCGTGGAGACCCATGCTTCTCCGAGATCCTGTCGCGCATATTTCACGTGGATTCCGAATGAGAACCTGTCCGTGACCTGCTGCGAGTACGCCCCGCCTACGGCGATGGCCGTTGGGGAAAACGTCCCGGTCTCAATATAGCCTTCGGAATTTGCCGCCCGCACGGTGGAGTAGAACGTTCCGTAGTCCATCGCGAGGAGGCTGAAACCGACTACACCCGAGCCCCAGAGACGGAAACCGGCCGCGAGCGCGTTGTAGTTGATATCAGCGATTCCCTTTGTGTGATTCAGGCCGACGTCGACATTCCTGGGAAGCCAGGCCAGGAGTGCGGGATTCCAAAAGATCGCATTCGACGTGAATGTATTCACCACGCCGGTTCCTCCCCTCCCGACCACCTCTGCGGAGACAGGGTTCTCGAGAAATCGGAATCCCACCTGTGCCTTTTTCACGAACTGGGCGTGGAGACCTGTGCCTGNNTGGATTGTCGCGACGATGTCGCCGGTTTCCGTGAAAATCCGGAGTGTGCATTTGAACGGGAGATTGTAGAAGGAAATTTTGTCCGGGGTCCCGCCGGTCAGTGCCTTCCCCGCCGCCACCGTGGCGGGATTCGGGACCACGCGAACCAGCTCTGAGGTGTTCATGCCCGCTTTGAACGGAACCGCGGGGAGCTGTGAGCGTGTCACATATCGAGAGCTCTCGAGTCTGTCACCTGCGTCGGGTCCGGTGAGGTCCTGGGTCCCATTATCCACGCCGGTTACCGCGTAGTAGTAATCGACACCCCGTTCGACCTGCAGATCGACATATGTCGTGCTGGACCGGTCCGTGGTCTCGTACACGAGTTCCCACTGTGCCTTGCTGTTCTGATCGAGTGGGTCGTTTACATAGAACGCCCCCCGCTTCCGGTAGACGCGCCAGGCATACCAGTCGTCCACACCGGTGACAGGATCGAGGAAGTATGAGGGGGCGGGGTAGGACCAGGTAACGGTGATCTGATCCGGCCCCGATGCTACCGTGATGTCCGGCGGTGGAGGTGGCGAGGGAACAGCCAGCCCGCTTGCAAGCTGGTTCCATGCCCAGTTTGCGCGGTCAAGAGTGTTCCAGAGNNTGTACGGGCCGGTGGTGATGAAACGCATTGGGCCTTTCTGGGGGGCGCTTGAGAAGCCGGCGGTCACCGCGTCCGGCGGGTATCGTCCCCGCGAATCGTCTCCCCGGTAAGTCTGTTTCAATCCAACATCCCGCCTGCCCCAGAGGTCCGAGACGATTGTGGCATGGGGGAGGGCATATGGCTGGGCCGGATCATCCGAGCGGTCAGAAGACGATCTGTCTGCATGCAGAAGAGTGAACCCGGGGATCTGTGTGGAGTAGAGGAACCCGGTGGTGCGGTCCGGATCACCCGTATCGTCGCGAGAGCCGTTTGGATAGACCTGTGTGGTCTGATTCCAGGCATCCCAGTAGTAGGCAACGACGAGGGAGTCCCTTGGATTCCCCTGGACGAGGTCGGATCTGCGTCTGAACCAGCTGTCCAGATCGTCCTCGCCTTCGTAGGAGAATCCACCAAACACATTGCGTTCTCCCGCTTTCGAGGGGCCGAAGCTGAACGCGAGGGGCCACCAGAAGCGAATGGACTGGTCCGGAAGCGTGTCGGTCGCGCTTGAGGAGAGCCGCGGCAGCTTGATTTCTCCCGTGAATTTGTGTGTGGCCTTCCAGATGAGGCAATCGGCGAGACGCGGATTGCTGAACCCGTAGATTTCCACCCTGCTCCGTAATCCAAACTGGCCCAGGACATCTTCGAATTCAATCTTGATGTCCGACGGAAGGGTCGGATCGACGTGCCACCGGTAGGGGGGGTCTATCTGAATGCCGTCGAC
>DKBG01000173.1 GCA_002451155.1 Ignavibacteria bacterium UBA6906 | reverse complement strand
ATCATGTTCTTGATATAGTCCGCGTGCCCAGGGCAATCCACGTGGGCATAGTGCCGTTTGTCGGTCGCGTACTCCACGTGCGCTGTGGCAATGGTGATACCGCGCTCGCGTTCCTCGGGGGCATTGTCAATGCTGTCGAAGGTGCGAACCGAGGACAGGCCCTTCTTCGCCAGCACCATCGTAATTGCCGCCGTCAGCGTGGTCTTTCCATGGTCCACGTGACCGATCGTGCCGACATTAAGATGTGGCTTGTCGCGGGTAAATTTCTCCTTAGCCATGTGTATGTTCTCCTCTGGATGAACGGGGAAATGATCTGCACTGTCGCGGGGGCTACGCGCTGACCGCTTCCTTCCCCTTTATCTTTTCAATGATCTGATCTGAAACGGACTTTGGTGCTTCATCGTAGTGCGAAATTTCCATCGAGTAGATAGCCCGCCCCTGGGTCATGGAGCGCAGGGTGGTTGAATACCCGAACATCTCGGACAGGGGGACCTTTGCCTTGATGACCTGGGCGTCCTTTCTCGGGTTCATCCCCTCGATTCTTCCCCTTCGGGAGTTGAGGTCGCCCATCACATCGCCCATGTATTCTTCAGGGGTGACAACTTCCACGGCCATGATCGGCTCGAGGATTGCAGGGTCCGCCTTCCGCGCGCCAGCTTTGAACGCCATTGACCCGGCTACTTTAAACGCCATTTCGGAGGAATCGACGTCGTGGAAGGATCCGTCAAAGAGTCGTATTTTGACATCCTCAACAGGATACCCGGCGAGCACACCATTTCGCATCGCTTCCTGGATCCCCTGCTCCACAGGTCTGATATATTCTTTCGGGATGGCGCCGCCCACGATCGCATTTTCGAAGACAAAGCCCTTCCCTTTTTCATTCGGCTCCAGCTCGATCCACACGTGGCCGAACTGCCCGCGTCCGCCCGATTGCCGGACGAACTTCCCTTCTGCCTCGACCTTTTTCCGAATCGTTTCTTTGTAGGCGACCTGGGGTTTCCCGACGTTCGCCTCAACCTTGAATTCCCGCTTCATCCGGTCGATGATTATCTCGAGGTGAAGCTCTCCCATTCCGCTGATGATATTCTGGCCCGTCTCCTCATTGGTCGCGACCTTGAGGGTGGGGTCTTCTTCGGAGAGTTTTGCCAGCGCCTCCGAGAGCCGTTCCTGGTCGGCTTTTGTCCGAGCCTCGATGGCAAGATGGATCACCGGATCGGGGAAGGTCATCTTCTCGAGGATAATCGGATCTCGCTCGTCGCAGAGCGTATCGCCGGTACGGGTATTCTTCAGTCCGACCACCGCAATGATATCGCCAGCGAATGACTCCTCAACATCCTCTCTGGAATTGGCATGCATCCTGAGGATGCGGCTGATCCGTTCTTTTCGTTCGGTCACCGAATTATAGATATAGGATCCGGATTTCAGCGTCCCGGAGTAGAGTCTGATATACGTGAGCCGCCCGACGAATGGATCGGTCATGATCTTGAATGCCAGCCCCGCAAGTTTCTCATTGTCCGCCACCTTGCGCTGGACCTGGTCCGTCATGTTCACGTGATGTCCCTGCACAATCCCGCCGTTCATATCGGTGGGCGAGGGCAGGTAGTTCACAATGGCGTCAAGGAGCATCTGCACGCCCTTGTTTTTGAACGAAGAGCCGCAGAGGACCGGAATGATACTCACCTTGAGGGACGCCCGCCGGAGGACTTCCATGATCTCCTTCGGCGTTATCTCTTTTCCGTCGAGGTATTTTTCGAGCAGCGAATCGTCCTCGTCCGACACCGCCTCGAGCATCAGCGTCCGGTAGGTCTGCGCCTTCGCCATCATGTCGTGGGGAATGTCGATGACGTCCCATTCGACGCCGAGCGCCGACTCCCGGTACATATTCGCCTTCATCGTCACCAGGTCAATGATTCCGGTAAACAGATCACCTTCGCCGACCGGAAGCTGGATCGGGACGGCGTTCGCGCCGAGCCGATCCTTCATCATCTGGATGACATTAAGAAAATCAGCGCCCACGCGATCCATTTTGTTCACGAACGCGACGCGGGGCACGCCGTACTTGTCCATCTGGCGCCAAACTGTTTCCGACTGCGGCTCGACGCCTCCGACGGCACAAAAGAGCGCAATCGCGCCGTCAAGAACCCGGAGGGAGCGTTCCACCTCGGCCGTGAAGTCGACATGGCCGGGCGTATCGATGATGTTGATCCGGTGATTGTTCCAGAAGCAGGTTGTCGAGGCGGACGTGATCGTGATGCCGCGTTCTTTCTCCTGCTCCATCCAGTCCATCGTGGCAGCGCCATCATGCACCTCTCCCATCCGGTGCAGCCGTCCGGTATAGAAGAGAATGCGCTCTGTCGTCGTCGTCTTTCCGGCGTCGATATGCGCGCTAATTCCTATATTTCGCGTCCGCTCGAGCGGATATTGCCTGGGCATACCTGGTGTTTCGTCCTTTACCGACTACCAGCGAAAATGGGCGAATGCCTTGTTGGCTTCGGCCATTTTGTGGGTGTCTTCCTTTTTCTTAATCGCATTTCCTTCCCCCGTTGACGCCGCGATCAGTTCTGCGGCGAGCCGGAGGGACATCGATTTGTCTTTCCGGTCCTTGGAGTAGTTGATCAGCCACCGGATTGCGAGGGCAACGCTCCGTTCATGGCGGACCTCCGTCGGGACCTGATAGGTTGCACCGCCGACGCGACGCGCCTTGACTTCGAGGACGGGCCTGGTATTGCTGACCGCCTTCCGGAAGACCTCGACTCCTGTGTTCTTCGTTCGCTCCTCGATAATCGAGAATGCATCATAGAGGATGCGGCGCGCCTGGTGTTTCTGACCGTCCTTCATGATGTTGTTGACGAACTGGGAGACCAGGACATCGTCAAATTTTGGATCCGGCGTACGTGGCCGGGAGCCTGCTCGTTTCTTTCTCACAGAAGACTATCCCGCGTTGAAGTTTTACTTCTTGGTCTTTTTTGCCCCGTATTTGGAGCGTCCCTGCTTGCGTTCGGCGACCCCGGCAGTATCGAGGGTACCCCTGATGATGTGATACCGCACACCCGGCAGGTCTTTCACGCGACCACCGCGTATCATGACGATCGAGTGTTCCTGCAGGTTGTGACCTTCACCGGGAATATAGGCCGTGACCTCGATTCCGTTCACAAGGCGCACGCGCGCCACCTTGCGAAGAGCCGAATTCGGCTTTTTTGGGGTGGTCGTATAGACGCGTGTGCAGACGCCCCGCTTCTGGGGATTGCCCCCCATAGCCGGAGCCTTGCTTTTATAGGTGACAAACTGCCGGCTGTTCCGGACGAGCTGATTGATCGTTGGCACTGCCTAAAACCCTCGTTCCTGTCTGGTCTTGGTAATAGAAAGAAAGCCTTTCAAGATAAAGAATTGGCGTTTTAAAGTCAAGAAGCCGTAACCTTCGCCCTGCTCCGGACCGCCTTCCCGGCTCCGTCGCCCCCCTCATCCGCGGCCGGCTCTTCCTGCTCCGGCAGAACCGGGATGATTTCCTTGAAGTGTTTCAACCCGGTCCCGGCGGGAATGAGATGGCCCATAATGACGTTTTCCTTGAGCCCGAGGAGGTTATCAACTTTCCCTTCGATTGCCGCGTCGGTGAGGACTTTTGTCGTCTCCTGGAATGACGCGGCCGAAATGAAGCTGTCGGTGGAAAGCGCCGCCGAGGTGATACCCAGGAGCACAGGCTCTGAGGTTGCCGGCTCGGCATCCCGGTACTCCATCACCTTCTTCGCCTTCTTCCTGATCTCACCGTTCGTCTCTCTCGCCTTCTTCCTGAGGACGATCTGCCCCACTTTCAGCTTCGCATCGCCCTTGTTCACGATGACAACCTTGTCCCTGAGGTACTCGTTTTCCTCTTCGAACTTCAGCTTGTCAATGTAGTCGCCTTCGAGGAACCGTGTGTCGCCTGAATCGACAATGCGGACCTTCTGCATCATCTGGCGGACGATCACTTCGATATGTTTGTCGTTGATCTTCACGCCC
>DKBG01000106.1 GCA_002451155.1 Ignavibacteria bacterium UBA6906 | reverse complement strand
TCGATCAACCCTTCCCGCTCAGCACCCTGGCGGACGACATGAGGAACGCACTGACGGGTGCCGGCTTCTCAGAAACGATTTCCGGTTCAATGCAGGACGAGGGGAGGGCCAGGTTGGCCGGTGTCGAGCCGGTTCGCCTGCTGAACCCCCTTGGTGTGGAGAATGCGTACCTCAGGACCTCCCTTATTCCAGCCCTTCTGGAGGGTGTTCTACGGAATCAACACCATGGCAATTTCGACCTCAGATTATTTGAAATTGGGCATGTTTTCATGGTTGATCCGGCAGCGAAGGACAATCTCGTCGGGGACTATCGCGAAGAGGCAAGACTCGCCCTGATTCTTACAGGAGAGGCTGCGCCAAGGCAGTGGAGCACGGCTCCGCGGAAGGTTGACATCTTTGATGTGAAAGGGGCGCTGGAAGAGCTCCTGGAGAAGATTCATCTTGACAAATGTCGCTTTATTTCTTATTCTACCAGCGATGGTTTAACTGATAGCTCGCTAGCTATTGAAATCAATGATAGTTATGCCGGCTACTGCGCTCGAGTGAAGCCTTCACTCTGTTCCGCATCGGGAATCGAAGGCGAAGTATACTGCGCCGAGATTCGTCTGGATGCACTTGAGGCAAAGACCATCAGGAAGTACAGGCAACTTCCAAAATATCCGAAGGTTCGGCGCGACATTTCGGTTTTTGTAGATGTCGATCGACCCGTCGGCGAGATCATAGAGGCGATCCGGAAGGTGGGGAGCGGGCTGCTCGAAGGCGTGCAGCTGTTTGATCTCTATCAGGGTGAAAAAGCTCCGGCAGGAAAGAAGAGCGTGGCTTTTTCGCTTGAGCTGATGTCGAGACAGAAGACGCTTACTGAAGCCGAGATCGAAGGAACAGTCAGGCAGATTGTGGAAGCGCTGACGCACAGATTCGGCGCAGTACTGCGAAGTGTGCAATGAATCGGTCGGCAACAGAGGATCACAACTCCATCGTGGATCACCAACAAACCGACACGAGCACCGGGCTGCAACCGGACCTGAAGTCCATTGAAAGCAGCCTGAAGGCCCTGTGGGAACGGGCGCGCCGAGCTTCTGAGGCGATCCATTCACTCCGCGAAGAGCGCAAGACTCTATCGACGAAGGTGGATGAACTGACCACAGAGAACCGGCGTTTACAGCAGGAGCTCATGAAGAGAGAGCAACTCCTGAAATCGGTAACAGCTTCCCTTGAGGAAGCGGCCGCAAAGAGGGTGACGTCCTTCCCTGACGGAGAGCGCGCAGCGCTTGCGGCCCGAGTCAAGGTACTTCTTGCGAAACTCGAGACGTATCTGTAGATCGAAAAGGCCATTCAGGGCCTGACGGTCGGACGGTGAGTTACCAGAGTCCTTGAGTAGAGGAGCCAGATGAGCACGGACAGAAAGAGCATCAAGGTCAGGATATTTGGTTCTGAGTACCCGCTGCGGGGTGAGAGCGAGGAGTTCACGCAGCGAGTGGCCACCTACGTCGATGAGATGATCAATACGATCCATACGCGGATTCCCGAGCAGCCGACGCTGACTGTTGCTGTTCTCTCCGCACTGAACATCACGGAGGATCTTTTCAAAGAGCGCGACCGCTCCCGGGCTGTCGGCGCACTTGTGGAAGATGAGGTCAGCAAACTTACGAACTACCTGGACAACTGTCTGCGAGAAGTGTAACTGTTCTTTGGCGTACCACTGGTACTGCCGGTATCGGATTTGATTGTAAATCCGCACCGTCAACCGTCTCACAACACATTATAAAGAACCAACATTTATAATATGGGAGCCCGACTCTCGGGCGCCGATTACATGCCTCATCCTGCGTAAGCGGGATTCTTGCCATGACACCGCCACCGGCGGAAGAGCGAGATTGTGGAAGTAAAAGGCGAACAGGCGAGCACCCACTGTGTTAACGAGGGTTCTTTCATAAGTGCCTCTCCACGAGCGGTTGAAGGCTGCGGATTCTTTTTTTACGGCCAGTCGAAACCGGATTGAGGAGATGCAGGAGGAACCCCGGAGGGAAGTCACACATGCCTATGGACATAATTTTTCCCCTTAGCCTCGTCGTTATTGGCGTCCTGAGTTTCTTTATCGGATGGTACATGAATTCGCGGAGTGGTGAGGGCAAGCTAAACTCTGCGAAGGAGATGGCAAAGAAGATTCTCGAGGATGCTGGACGTGAAGCCGACACCGCCAAGCGCGAGAAACTGCTTGAGGTCAAGGACGAATGGTATCAACGGAAGAAAGAGTACGACCAGGAAGTTCAGAAGCAGCGGAATAAGATCCAGGCTCAGGAAAAGGCGCTTGACCTGCGGGAGGAAAACATCGACAGGAAGGTCGAGCTTCTGGGAAAGAAGGAGCGCGAACAGGCCCAGATCAAACGCAGCATTGAGGACCGGACCAGAAACCTTGAGGGCCGCCAGAAGGAGCTGGATCGGATGATCGAAGAGGAGAATATCCGGCTTGAAAGGGCCTCCGGACTTTCTCGTGAGGAGGCAAAACGAATCCTTACTGAGAACCTGCTCAATGAGGCCCGCACAGAGGCTGCCCTGGCGCTTAAAGAGATACGGGATAAGACGCGTGACGAAGCAAAGAAAGAAGCACAGAAGCTCATTGTACAGGCCATCCAGCGCTCTGCGGCTGATTATTCGGTAGAAAGCACCGTCA
Organism: Ignavibacteria bacterium UBA6906; assembly: GCA_002451155.1. Classification (GTDB taxonomy): domain Bacteria; phylum Bacteroidota; class Ignavibacteria; order UBA10030; family UBA6906; genus UBA6906. The sequence goes on along the minus strand of DKBG01000106.1, from coordinate 3,870 downwards.
GCGTCCTGAATATTCAGAGCGATGAGATGAAGGGGCGAATTATCGGTCGGGAAGGTCGAAATATCAGGGCGTTTGAAGCGGCGACAGGAGTGGACGTTATCGTTGATGACACTCCGGAAGCGGTCATTCTCTCTGCATTTGACCCCTTCCGCCGGGAAGTGGCCAGGATCGCTCTGGAACGCCTGATCGCGGATGGGAGAATCCACCCGGCACGGATCGAGGAGGTCGTAGAGAAGGTCAGGAATGAACTTGACGAAGAGATCCTTAAGGTGGGTGAGAACAGCATGTTAGAGCTTGGTATTCATGGGGCACACAAGGAGATTCTTAAGCTTGTCGGGAAGATGAAATACCGGTCAAGCTACGGTCAGAATATGCTCCAGCACAGCATGGAAGTTGGGTTCCTGACCGGAGTAATGGCTGCAGAACTCCGGCTTGATGCAGCGCTGGCCAAACGTGCGGGCCTGCTCCACGACATCGGCAAGTGCCTGGACAAGAGCATCGAAGGACCCCACGCGCTTCTGGGCTTCGAAATCGCCAAGAAATACGGGGAACATCCGCTGGTGGCCAACGCAATCGGATCACACCATGAGGATATCCCGATGGAGTCCCCGCTGGCAGCCCTCGTACAGGCGGCGGACGCCATCAGCGGCGCAAGGCCAGGAGCGAGGCGAGAATCAGTCGAAGGGTATGTCAAACGCCTCGAAAAGCTTGAGACTCTGGCGCAGGGTTTTCAGGGAGTGGCCAAAACCTATGCGATTCAGGCGGGACGCGAAATACGCATCATTGTCGAGCAGGATAAGGTCGATGACGCCATGGCCGATCAACTGGCGCATGACATATCTGCAAAGATTCAGCGGGAGCTTGAATATCCGGGCCAAATTAAGGTAATCGTCATTCGTGAACACAGGTCGGTCGCGTACGCGAAGTGAGTCGAAACCTTCCCGGGGGTTTCTCCTGCTGGGCGTCACAGGCGGGATCGGGAGCGGCAAGACGGCGGTTTGCAGGGAATTCCAGAAGCTGGGACGAACCGTCCTTGCCGCCGACCGGATCGCGCGAGATCTCACCGAAACGGATGATGATGTTCGCGCCCTGATCAGGAAGAACTTCGGGAAGGGTGTTTTCTCCCTGGACGGCGTGCTGAACCGAAAGGCTCTGGCAGATATTGTTTTTGCTGACACCAAGAGTAGAACCCTCCTCAATGCCATAATCCATCCCCGCGTCTTTCGTCGGATTGACGAAATCCTCAAAACCCTTCCGATTGAAACAAAGGCCCCCTACACAGTAGTTGAAGCGGCCCTGATCTTTGAATCTGGAATGGAGAAGCAGCTGGACTACGTCCTCGTGGTCCACGCACCACTCGAAACGCGAATCCTCCGCGTGATTTCCAGAGATGGGTGCACAAGGGAAGATGTTGAGAGCCGGATATCTTCCCAGATGAGCGCTGAGAAGAAGCTCGACCTTGCAGACTTTACAATGGACAATAGGGGCAAGGAAGAGGAAATATCTTCGAAAACGGCCTTCTTTGACAGACTTCTGGTCTCTCTCGCCCGCTGAATTATTGGCAAAGGATTTGTGTAACCTATCACACATCCAAAACCACAATGAGAGGGAGATCCATGAAGAGATTGACATTAACGGCGTTTCTCATCCTGGGGCTTAGTGTTACCGCCCTTTCGCAGGCGAAGCCCGGTGGTGTCGCCAGGCAGCTTTCGATGGGCGGCGCGCTCTATGGGCCTAACACGGTCTTCAATCCCTACATTTATGATGACCCTGCCTGGGTTCTCGTCAATCCGGCCTACCAGTCCAAGTATCGCGACTATATCTGGCTGAACGTAGCGGGCGGCGGCGTTTCAGGGGCAAATGGTGGCGAAAACACCTCCAGCGGCCAGTTTGGTGGATTGAACCTCGCCTTCAACGGCTTCACCGGAGGTCTTCTTCTGAACTACGATCCGTCGTACGCCAACGCGCTCGTGGGTGGCGGAGGATTGCTCAGCAACTACGTCAACATCGCACGTCCCGGCAGAACGAACCCTGTGGTTGTTGCTCAGCCGGTCGGCGCACCTCCGCCGGTCGACGCGCTTGAGTTCCTGGCGACGTTTCGTCTGTCAGGCATTCACCTCGGCGCCGGCGTAATGTATGGCTGGACGAACAAGGACGCGACGACCACGACCCCGACCAGCTCAACATCCGGCGAAATTAGCGGGAACGTCTTTGGAATCAGGGCTGGAGCCCTGTTTGATATGGGCGGTGGAAATTCACTCGACGCCGCCGCGGCATTTCGGCTCGCGAACGCCACGGATACCTACACGATCCAGGGAACGGCGCCCGCGATCGGAACGAGCGAATACACGGCAAGCTCAACCGACATCACCGCGAACGTGCGCGGAAAGTTCCGGATTTCGAACAGGGTCGCTATCGTGCCCTTCGGATACTTCAGGACAATATCCGCGGAACCCAAAGAGGAATCCATCCTCAGCAACCAGACCGCGACCACCTACACGCTGACACGGAGTGTGATGTCGTACGGTGCGGGCGCCGGCGCTGAATATACGACCCGGACGTTTTATCTGGCTGGCGGTCTTAGCATGGGGTATTCCTCAACGAAAGACGAGGAGGAGAACAGGACCGGGCCGAATACCGGAAGTATAACCACGAAGAATAAGTACAGCGCGTTTCCGGTTCTCAATCTCGGGGCGGAATGGTGGTTCACTGACTGGCTGGCCGGACGGATGGGCTACTACCGTTCGCTCGGGTCGACCTCACGCGAATTTGAACAGTCCGCCACGCAGACCTCGCAGGAAGGGAGCCTTTTCCAGCCATCCAGCATCGTCGGCATCAGCGGATACGGTCCCATCCCGGATAACAGTCTGATCACTCTGGGTGTCGGACTCCGGTTCGAAGGCTTTGCCCTTGACGCGACGGTCTCTGAGGAGGCGCTCCGCCGCGGGCTTGGACTGATTGGCTCCGGGGACGGAATCAACACGTTCGGGTACGTTACACTGAGCTATTCGTTCGAATAAAGGAATTCGGCCGAGCATTGCGTGAAGGGCGGGTCCGCAGAGGCGGGCCCGCCCTTCTGCATTTTAGCTGAGAGAAACATTTGCTATATTGCCCCTGCAGAGAAAAAGGGCTGACCAGAGCCACCACCCAATTTGAATCTTGATTCCAGGTGGCAGGTTACGGTAATCACTATGACCCACCGCTTCGACTACCTCGTCATCGGCACCGGCATCGCCGGGCTGACCTATGCGCTCAGAGTTGCCGGCTCGGGGACGGTGGCTCTCGTGACCAAAAAGGAAAAGGCGGAGTCCAACACCAACTATGCCCAGGGCGGCATTGCCTCCGTCACCAGCAAGGAGGATTCCTTCGAGTTGCATGTACAGGACACGCTCAGGGCCGGGGCAGGCCTCTGCCACGAGGGGGTGGTGCGCACCATCGTCGAGGAGGGGCCGGCGCGGATCCAGGAGCTGATCGATCTGGGAATGAAGTTCAGTGAACGCGAGGTGCCGTTCACCAACGGGGCCCGCGAACTGGACTTGGGCAAGGAAGGGGGGCATTCCAAACGGCGTATCCTGCACGCCAGGGACATGACCGGTCGCGAGATCGAACACGCGCTTCTGGCGGCCTGCGAGCGGCACCCGACCATCGAGGTGCTCGAGGATCACATCGCCATCGATCTCATCACCAGCCAGAAGCTCGGTTACGTGAAGGAGAACCGTTGCCTGGGGGCCTACGTCCTGAACAAAGGCAACGGACAGGTGGAGACGTTCGCAGCACCGGTCACCCTGCTGGCCACGGGTGGGTGCGGCAAGGTGTATCTCTACACCACCAATCCGGACATCGCCACGGGCGACGGCGTGGCCATGGCCT
>DKBG01000077.1 GCA_002451155.1 Ignavibacteria bacterium UBA6906 | reverse complement strand
CTTGCTGATTGTCGGGTCGGTCGTGGGCATCATTGGCGGTATCGGTCTGCTCAAGCACAAGAACTGGGCGCGGATCCTGGTCCTGATCCTGTCTGTCTTCGGCCTGTTCAATATCCCGATCGGGACAGGTGTTGCTGTCTACACGTTCTGGGTTCTCGTTCAGGATGAAACGGCGGCGATCTTCGGGGCGGGTATCGGGCGACAGGGTCCTCCGGAGGCGGCATCGCGGCCATCAGAGGTGCCGGACCAAGTGTGATGATCACCCGGAACGGGTGAACCCAGCGTCAACCAGGACTTCACGACGGGGGGAAGGAGACTTCAGGAAGGGCAGTCCGGACACTCCGGGGCAGTCGGATCGGCTGCCCCGTTTTTCATTGGTGGCTCAGTCTGCGGGAAGGAATCGCGTTTTCAGTCTGGTCCATGCATTCTTGATAGCCAGGAGCCACTCTTCCAGCAGCGCGTAAAATGTCGGGACGACCACCAGAGTGAGAAATGTCGAGAACGCCAGTCCGAAGATGATTGCCACTCCGAGCGGCCGCCAGAAGTCGGCGCTTTCCGCTCCCACCACAAGATGGAACGCCCGCCAGTCGAAATCGACACCCGTCGCAAGAGGAAGGATCCCCGTAATGGTGCTGGTGGCTGTCAGGAGGACCGGTCGCAGACGGGTCTTGCCCGCCTCGATCAACGATTCCTCAAGGCTGAGCCCCTGCTCCCGAATATGCTTCATGAAGTCGAGCAGGACAATCGCGTTCTTCACCACGATTCCAGCCAGCGCGACGACCCCGACGCCGGTCATGATAACGCTGAACGGAGTCAGGGTGACCATCAGGCCGATGAGCACTCCGATGAGAGACAGGAGGACGGAGAGCATGATCACGAATGGCACCCGGATGGAGTTGAACTCAGTCACGAGCACCAGGAAGACGAGGAGAAGCGTGATGACAAACGCCTGCTGTAGAAAGGCCGCGGCTTTCTGTTGCTCTTCGTCCTCCCCCGTATATTTGATGGTGTAGCCGGAAGGCAAGGCAAAGCTCGCAAGCCTGCTCTTCACATCCTGGAGCACTTGCGATCCCAGGCGTCCCTGCACATCACCGGTGACCGTGATGACCCGTTTCTGGTCCTTTCGCTGGATGTCCGCGAGGGCTGTGGATTGACGGATGGTCGCCACGGACACCAGGGGGACGGAGAGCAGTTTCCCCTGTTTGTTCATAAAGGTGATGTGTAGCTTCTCCAGGTCATTGGGGGAGAGGCGTTGGTCCTCACGGAGGCGGACGCGGATTTTGTATTCATCCTCGCCGACCCTGTATTTCGATGCTTCGACGCCGCTGATCGCCGCGCGGACGGTGTTCGCTATCTGCGCCGTGTTCATGAACAGGAGGGCGGCCTTCTCGCGATCGACCTCCACGAGGATCTCAGGTTTTCCCGAATTGTAATTGTCCTTGAGGTCGACGAGGCCGGGGATGTCTTTGATCGTCTGCCTGATCCCGGCGGAGAGACTGGCAAGCTGGTCGTACTCTTCACCCGCAATCTCGATGCTCACAGGTGCGCCGACGGGGGGGCCCATCTGCTGTTTGGTGACCTTGATGATCCCTCCGGGGATTCCCGCCACAGCCTGCCGGACCTCTTCGAGAGTCACGAAGCTGCTCTGCTCACGTTTCGCCTTCTCAAAGAAATTGAGGGCAATCTGCCCTTTGTTCGATGTTCCCTGGCCGCCGAAATCAAATGGATTGTCGGAGCTTCCGGTACTGGTAACNNTTGCTGAAGAGTCCGAAGAGCACCATGACCAGCACAAGAAAGCCAAGGGAAAACCCGACCGTCGTGCCCTTCCGCGCAAGCGACCACCGGAGCGTCACGGTATACTTCGTCTGCATCCAGGGGAAGAACTTCTCGTCCACCTCGTGGTAGACCCAGGTGAACGGGTTGTATTTTTTGTACCAGTGAGGATGTTCGAGGTTAGCCTTCGCCTTGCGAATCTCTTTTTTGTAGTCGATCCACTGGGCTCCCTGGACCGGGCTGATCACGTACGCGACGAAGAGGGACGCACCGAGCGTGGAAATCAGGGTGATGGGGAGGTACTGCATGAAATCTCCGACGACGCCGGGCCAGAAGAGGAGGGGAATAAAGGCGGACACCGTCGTGAGCGTCGATGTCGCGACCGGGAGGGCCACTTCGGCTGTCGCCAGTTTCGCCGCCTTTGCCGGCGGCTCGCTGTACAGCTGTTGATGGCGATAGATGTTTTCAATGACGACAATTGCATCATCGACGACAATTCCCAGGACGAGGACCAGCGCGAAGAGCACCACCATGTTGAGTGTGATGCCGGCCAGGCTCAGGATAATGATTCCGATCAGCATGGAAAGCGGGATGGCGGTGGAGATCAGCAGCGAATTCTTCAAGCCGAAGAACATGAACAGGAGCAGGACGACCAGGAACATACCAGTCATGACGCTGTTCTCCAGTTCACGGACCCATCGGCTGATGATGATGGACTGGTCATTTGAGAGGATGATGGTCACGCCATGCGGGAGTTTCGGACCTTCCTCTTTGAGGATCGTCTTCACCTCACCGGCGATCCGCACGAGATTCTCGCCCGCGCGCTTGCGGACCGCGAGGGTGACCACCTCCTGGCCGTTCAGGCGGGCGTACGTCGTGCGGTCTTCAAATGAATACTCGACGCTGGCGACATCACGGATGTAGATCGGCCTGCCGCCCTGCAGTTTGACAATGATGTCCTCGATCGGGCGGACCTGCTTGTATTCGCCCGGCACCCGCACGGAGTAGGTCATCCGGTCGTCATCGATGGACCCTCCGGGGATCGATACGTTTTCGGACCTGATGGCATTGATGACGTCGTCGAAGGAGATCCTGTACCCGTTCAGAAGATTGACATCGCAGCGCACCTGGACTTCCGGTTCCAGGCCTCCCGTTATATCCGCGCGCAGCACTCCGGAGATCGACTCGATCTTGTCCTGGAGATCCTTCGCGATATCCTTCAGCTTCGGCAGCCCGACCGTGCCCCCGATATTGAGGTACATGATTGGAAACTCGCTGAAATTGATTTCCGAGACGACGGGATCCAGAATGTCGTTTGGCAGTTCCGGTCTGGTGGAATTGACTTCATCCCGGACCCGCCGGAGGGCGTCATCGATGTCGATCCCGACGTTGAATTCGACTCTGATGGTGGAGAGGCCCTCTTTGGACGACGATGTTATCTGCTTCACATCTTTGAGCGATTTGAGCGCCCGCTCGAGCGGCTGGGTGACAAGTCCTTCGATGTCGGATGGAGAGACACCGATATACGGGGTGGAGACAATGATAAGCGGTATGGTCACATCTGGAGCGGCTTCGCGAGGGAGGGAAGTATAGGAATTCCATCCCATCACCACGATGATCAGTATCAGGATGTAGACCGCGACGCGGTTATCGACCGCAAGATTGGATATTTTCATTCTTTTCGATTCCGTTAAGAGCCGAGGGTGTCCGTGATTTCGACTTTCTGCCCGTCAAACACGTTCTGCAGTCCCGAGACGATCAACCTGTCTCCCGGCTTGAGTCCGGAGACGATCTCGACCTGCCCGTCGGCCCTTCCGCCCGGCGTCACCGTGCGCCGGCGTGCGACACCGTCTTCGGTGACGTACACGACATACGTGCTCTGGTCGATCTGCTGCATGGTGCTTTCGGGGACGAGGATTGCTTTTCGAGAAACTGCCTGCCGGATACTTGCGCGCGCAATCATGTCGGGCTTGAGTTTCCGGCCCGGATTGCGCAGGAAGATTTCCGTCGGGATAGTCCGGTTATCCGCAATAACTGCAGCGCCGACGAAGGATATGGTCCCCTCGATCGTCTCCCCCGGAAGTGCTGTCACGCTGATTGTGACCGGGGTCCCCCGCGTCAGCGAACCGGCGAATGACTCCGGGACGTTGATCAGAACCTTCATCCGGTCAAGATTCACAATGCGGGCAACGGGTGATCCCGGAGGTGCAAGTTCTCCCGCATCCGTGAGCCGCTCGTCCAGAATGCCGTCGATCGGGCTCTTGACCGCCGTCCGGTCCAACCGGGCTTTCATAAGGTCGGCCTGTGCCTTCGCGGCATCGCGGGTGAACTCCGAGGTCTTCGCCTGCACTTCGCTGATGCCCTGTTCCTTGTAGACGTTCTGCTGTTTCTGGTAATTCAATTCCGCGATCTCGTACTGCGCCCTGGTGGCCTCATACTGAGGCCGGAGGATGTCATCGCTGAGCCGCGCGATAACGTCGCCCTTCCGGACATACGCGCCCCGGGGCGTGGTCCACTCCTTCAGCACTCCTCCCTCCTCCGTGCTGACGATAACGTCCTCAACGGACTTTATATAGCCGGTCAGCTGGAGGGTCTCGACGAACGGTTGCGGCGCAAGGATCCGCACGTCGACCGGAATGACCTTGGCTCCGGACGACACTCCGGGATCGGACTTGGCCTCGTCTCCTGAGCCACATGAGATCAGCATGGTGCTCAATGCGGCAAGGAGTGCGGTTGACCTGAGCAATGCCGCGACAGTGGATTGTCTGATGGTGTTCGAATCGGTTTTCATTCCTCTTCCTCTTCAAGCGTGACATAGTCTGGGACACGGCCAAGCAGTTGATCGAGATCGACTGCTGCCGCGGTATACTCGTAGACCGCTTCAATTCTGTTCACATTCGCGCGGATGAGCGCCAGTTGAGCGTCGTTCACCTCCAGCAGCGTGCCCAGGCCGCTGTTGTACCGTGTGGTGGCTATCGTGTACCCCCTGCCAGCCTGCTCGACGGTTTTGCCCTGTGCCTCGATCTTTCTGCGGGCCTTGTTCAGCTGGAGAAGAACTGATTCTGTCGAGGTCTGAAGATTCTGCGTGGCGCCGTTGACCTGTTCGAGCGATTTCTTGTAGTCGACCTGAGCCTGCTGCACCCGGGCAGTCGTCTGCAGCCCGTTGAATATGTTGAGCGAGAGCGAGAGTCCGACCTGCGAGCTCGCAATAACCTCCTGGGTGAGGTTCCTGAACTCATTGCTCTGTCCCTGGTACTGATAGTTGCCGAAGGCGGAGAGGATCGGGAGGTACTCCGACCTCTGCGCCGAGACGATCGCATCGTTCACCTCCGCCTGCGTTTTCAGAAAGGCGAGGGACGGATTGTTCGCGAGAACTATCTCCTGGGCAGCTGCGGTCAGGCTGTCACTGACAGGATGGTATTCCATTTCCCCCGTCACCTCAATGACCGTATCGTACGGGACCGCCATTACACTCTTCAGGGCGTTGAGAGCGATTTCATATCCGTTTTCGGCGTTGATCAGTTCGGGCTTCACGTTCTCCAGGGTAACTTCGGCGCGCAGCTGATCGTATTCCGAGACCAGTCCCTGAGCTGCGAGGAGCCTGACGTTTTTGAGATTGTCTTCCGAGTTCTTCATCGTTTGCCTGGCCAGATCGAGGAGTTGCCTGGCGACGAGGACCCCGAAGTAGGCTTTCCTGGCTCTGGCAACATATTCAACCACCCTGGCCCTGTATCCTTCGCGCGCCCCGCGCGAATAGATCTTCGCGGCGCCGACACCGACGAAGACCGCGCTGTTGAAGAGGACCTGGTTCGCGGTGACGAGGGCGCTGAAGGCATTTGTGGATCCGATTTCGACCGGCTTGACCGTCCCCGGCTGGCCGAAGAAGTCGCCAGGCAGGAAGAAGACCGGCTTCTTGATCGCCCTGGAATAGGAGGCGCTCAGGTCAAGCTTTGGAAGCGCCGTGCCCCATGCCTCCTTCACCATGGCATCCGCACGCTCCACCTCCATCCGTGCCTGCGCGAGCTCATAGTTGTTCTGCAGCGTCTGGGAAACCGCGTCTTTCACCGTGATCACAACAGGCTGGCCGGACGATCGCTGAGCGCCGCCGGACAGGAAGCTGCCAATCAGGAGGAAGCAGGCAAGGGACCGGCGCGAGGACCGGCCGGCCCTACTGGTGGAGGACGCCGTCAAAGAAAAGAAGGGTAATGGTCTTTGCTTCTTCATGGGAATTGAGTTCTCGGATGCTTTTCTTGTGAAACAGTCGTTTCGCGCAGCGATGGTGGACGATCGAGACAAAGAGCTCTGCAATTTCGTCGACGGGCTGCCCGGCGAATCTCTTGCCCCGCATCTCTTTTTGCAGGATGCACGCCAGGGGAGCCGCAATCTGTTCGGCCCTGCGATGGATTTCGGCCATCCGCCGCTTCGTGTCCTCCAGCTCAAGGCGGAACAGCTCCCGTGAGACGATTCCCAGGACATCTTCGTTGGCCCTGAAGTAGTCAAACGTGTCGGTCGCGTAGCGTAGGAACGCTTCACGTGCCGAGGAGCTCTCTTTCGCGGCTGTGTCCGCGATGTGGAGGACATCATCAAGGAGGTCCGTCACGATCTGGCGGAAGATTTCCTCCTTGCTCCTGAAGTAGTTGTAAATGGTCCCCTTGGCGAATTCGGCGGTCGCGGCGATCTCTTCCAGAGTGGCCCGGGGATAGCCCCGTTCCGCAAAAACGTGTGTGGCCGCATCCAGGATTTCCCGTCGGCGGGCCAGCCGTTCGCGTTGCCGTCGCGCCAGCGGGGTGTGAATCACTTGAGTCATAGATGAGACTCTCTATTCAAAGTATGACCGACCAGTCAAAATATGACTGAAGAGTCAGTTTACGGAGTCTTGTCCTCAAATGCAAGCTCGCCTGCTCCCGGCCTGCGGGAAGCGAATGGAGCGACGCCGTCCAGGAGGGGAGATCCGAGGGAGTATGCGGTGAAACATACGGGCCGGTTCTCTCGTTTAACGAGACGGAGCAGGCCGGGTTTCAGATTACCGCGGATTCTCGATGGACCTATCAGAACAGAGCAAAGGCAGACCCATGCAGCCGAGTACGTCCGTTTCCCCTCGAAGACGGTTGTCACGAACGCGTGTCCTTCTCTCCTTCCTTGTGCTTTCCGCTGGTATCGTCCCCGCATTCGCCCAAGATGACAACCATGACTGGGACGATTGGGATTCCTGGAAGGACTTCACGTTCACGTACAGGAGAAGCCCCACGGCCTCTCTCTACTATGGATGGACAACCACGACCCATGACGGGTTCGGGGGGACCATTGCCCCGTCAGGATATCTTCAGGTCAAGATCGGCGGATCGCGGGTGCGCATGGAGGAGGCAAGTGCAAAGATCGTCAACTACAAATATGAATATTTTGACCTCGCCAGGTATGCGCCGCGCCTGACAGGATCGCCCCCGGCGGGAGAGGTCAACAAAGAGACCTGGAGATTCGGCGGGGTCTGGGAATCGGGATTCGGGTACGGCACGCCCAGTTCTTTTTCGCTCCTGCTGTACAACGGTGGCGGAATGAACTGGTCGGAGGTCACCTATCCGGACCAGCAACTTCTGCCGGGAGACTCAGCCATTCTTGATCTCTACAGGGATACCTTTAGATTCGGGACATTGACGGAGGGGGGGCTTAAAGTCCGGCTGACTGACCTCGTGATGATTGACGGCGCGTACGAACGGTCATTGATCTTCCCGCGCCACCTGTTCATGAAATGGGTCGGCAGCGCCCTTCTTGAGGTGGTCGCGCAGGGTGGCGTGGATTGGTTTGTCAACAGAGTGATGGAGTCATCGCCCGGAGCGGCCCCTGTCGTGAACTTTGTCCTCAAGAACGGAGTCTCGTACGCGTTCTACGAGCTACGGAAGACGAAGATGACCTGGCCATTTTCCTCGGACCCGGCAATGTTGAATGACACGTTCAAGGTCGGCCTCACACTCACCTTCTGATCGGGAAGAGCTGCGCACCAGCCGCCGTCACTTCGTTCGTAGGCATGAAGCTCCGGCGGCTTGCTTTTTCCATCCCTC
>DKBG01000186.1 GCA_002451155.1 Ignavibacteria bacterium UBA6906 | reverse complement strand
GCGATGCGCATCTGCCAGCCACCGCTGAATTCATCGGTCTGCCGTTGGAAATCGCGCTCCTGGAAACCCAGTCCGGCAAGCACCTGCGCCACACGTGTCTGAATATTGTAACCCTCGCGATGCTCAAGCAAATGCTGCACTTCGCCCAGCTCATCGATCCTCGCCAGGAGCTGCCTGTCATCGGGAAGAACTTCGGCGGACAGTCGTGAAATTTCCGTGCTCAGCTGTTCGGCCTGGTCATGAAGAGCGAGGATATCCTCAAACGCCGAGGAAGCTTCGTCGTACAGGGTTTTACCGCCGTGCTGCACTCCGTCCTGAGGGAGATACCCGACAGTGTTGGTGCGGGACTGCGCGATATCTCCCTCGTCCGGTTCAACCAGACCCATGATGATCTTCATCACGGTGGATTTTCCGGCACCGTTTGGCCCGACTATGGCAATCCGCTCACGGTCGCCGATTCGCAGAGAGGCCTTGTGAAACAGCCAGTCTCCGCCATAGTGTTTCGATATGGAGTTTAACGAGATCACGCGGTGAATATCAGGAAATGCGAGATGTCACTGAGACCGCTCCTCGCATGTTTCTCATCGGTTTACCTGTTCTTGAGATGCTTTTCAAACCATCGCTGAAATTCGCCGTACCAGAGCCGGGAATTACGGGGCTTCAGGACGAGGTGCCCTTCATCGGGGAAATACATGAACTTGCTTTCCACTCCCTGCCGCTGCAGAGCGGTGAAGAGCTGCATGCCCTGCTCAACAGGGACACGGAAATCGAGCTGCCCATGGGAGACGTATGTCGGAGTTTTAAACTTTCCAGCGAGGCTGCTCGGTGACCATTTTTCGTACAGTTTGGGATTTTTCCAGGGTGTGCCCTTGAACTCCCATTCCGGGAACCAGAGTTCTTCAGTCGCCCCGTGCATGGCTTTGAGATTGTACACCCCCATCATCGATGCGATCGCCTGAAATCTGGTGGTATGGCCTTCAAACCACATCATCATGTACCCGCCGTAGGACCACCCCATCGCTCCCATCCGGCTGCTGTCCACAAACGGAAGGCGGGCGAGCGAATCGGTCACGGCCATAATGTCCTGATACACCAGGCCGGCCCAGTCCTTTGAAATCGCCTCGGTGAATTTCTGTCCGTAGCCGGTCGAGCCGTGCGGGTTCGGAAACGCGACGATATAGCCGGATCCCGGATAGACCTGCCAGTCGCCGCGGAAGGCGTCAGCCCACTGGGTCTGTGGCCCGCCGTGGACATTCAAAATGAGTGGGTATTTCCGGGCAGGGTCGAAGTTGTGAGGTGTCACAAGGAATGTATGGATCTTCTTTCCCGTCGGAGAAGAGATCCAGATTTCCTCTGCGGGCCGAATATCTACTGTTTCCTCGATCCCCTTGTTCATATATGTGAGCCGCCGGAGGTTCTTCCCGTCAGTCCCTGCGATCCAGAGCTCCAGCGGTTCTCCCACCGCTCGACGGGCAAATACCAGTCCTTTTCCATCCGGGGAAACGGAGAACGCGTCGATTGTCTTTGCGTCGAGCACCATCGAGATTTTTTTTGATCCGACGTCAACTTTGTACAGGGGGACATGCCCCTTTGACTGAACCATAAAGTAGATGCTTTTCGAGTCGGGGCTCCAGGCGAAATCCTCCGCCCAGTTGTCCAACTCCTCGGTGAGGATCTCACGTTTGCCGGTGGTCCGGTCAAGGAGCGCGATCCGGAATTTATCGGACTCAAAGCCCGGAACGGTCTGCATCCGGTACCCGAGATATCTTCCGTCCGGTGAGTAGCCTGGATCTCCGTCATAGGCCATGTTCGCGGCGGTAATGTTCTTTGCCCTGCCGCCCGAAAGCGGTACGGTCCAGAGATCAGCATTCGTGCTGAGGGCCAGGTCGGCATTTCGGTTGGAGACGAAGCAGACCTCTTGTCCGTCGGGTGATGAGGTGAATCCGATGCCGCCGAGGCTGAACATCGGCGAGTCATACGGGCCGGGGGTAAGGTCGCGGACAGTCTTCGTGTCGAGGGTATAGACCAGAATATGTGAAGACGCTCCGTTCTTCCAGCTGGTCCAGTGACGATAGAGCAGGCTATCTGCCATGTACGCCTGCAAGGGGCCTTCCTGCATGCGCGTTTCTATTCTTTTGTTGATTTCTCCGTCTGCTCCGGTCTCAGGGAAGAGATCGGTGGTGAAGAGGATCGATTTTCCGTTTGGAGTCCATACCGGATTGCCGACCCCGTACGGGAGGTCAGTAACCTGTCGTGGCTCGCCGCCAGTCACCGGTATCATCCAAGCTTGCGCGCTCTTGCTCCGAGTGGACACAAACAGAATTTCTGTGCCATCCGGTGACCATCGTGGATGGGTATCCGATCCCGCGAAATTGGTCATCCTGCGGAGACCAGACCCGTCCGTCCTGATAGTATAAATATCGGAATTCGTCGTACCGTCATTGAGGTTCGATTCTGTGACGGTAAAGGCGATTGTGCCTCCGTCGGGAGAGAATTGCGGATCCTGAACCGTTTTGAGACGATACAGGTCCTCGATGGCAAACGGTTTTTTCCCCTGCGTGAGAACCGGGAGGGCAAAGCACACGATGAGCGAAAGCAGTGTAAGGCGTTTCATGGGATATCCGCACGCACGTGAGTAGAATTTCTAGGTTGCTTCGAAAAATACCGAAAGAGGTGACGAAAATCAACGGACGCGGTCTGTGACTTCCTTGATTGTTATCTGCTCCCTTGCGATATTCCCGCATGTGTACGACGATTTTCCCCGAGCCCTCCACGAAGGCCCTCATTAACCTCACCGCCTTTCGCCAGAACATCGCTGCTGTCCGGTCTTATGTCGGCTCCGAGGTAAGAATTCTCGCGGTCGTCAAGGCGGACGCGTACGGCCATGGTGCAGTGCGAATGGCCCGCGAGGCACTCGCCGGGGGTGCGGAATACCTCGGAGTGGCGAGAGTTCATGAGGGGGTCGAACTCCGAACCGCCGGATTCAGAGCTCCGATACTGGTCTTCGAGGCTCCGCCAGCTTCGCATCTGTCCGTGGCGATTGAACAAGAACTTGATCTCACTATCGTTTCCGCAAATGACGCTGCGTCGATCGACCAGGCGGCCCGCGAACTTGGGGGTACTGCAAAGGTCCATTTCAAGGTGGATACGGGGATGGGGCGCCTGGGGCTTCCTCATGAGCGTGCCGCGGAGGAAATTCTGGGAGTTCACCGGTTGGCCGGACTCTCGCCCACCGGCATCTACAGTCATTTTGCCACATCGGAGGATCCTGACCAAACGTATGCACAGCTGCAGCTGGACAGGTTCAGGAGAGTCCTTGACGCGCTGGCCGGGAAAGACGTAACGATCCCCATCCGCCACATGGCAAACAGCGGTGCGATCATGACGCTTCCGCAGTCTCATCTTGACATGGTGCGCCCTGGGATCATGCTGTACGGGTATCCTCCCCGGCACATGATGAGCGAAACCCATCCGGTGAAGCCGGTCATGAGCCTGGTTTCCCGCCTGGCGATGGTCAAAGCAGTTCCAGCCGGGAGCTCAATTTCCTATGGGCGGCGGTACACGACGCACTCCCGTACCATCATCGGGACAATCCCTGTCGGATATGCGGACGGATATCCGAGATCCCTGACGAACAATGCCACCGTGCTCATCCAGGGGAGGAGATTCCCATTGGTCGGCACGGTCTGTATGGACCACATCATGGTTGACCTGGGAGACTCGTCGTTCAAAGAAGGCACTCCAGTGATCCTGTTCGGCAACGACGGAAGGGAGACAATTACGGCGTGGGATATTGCTGCCGCTGCGGGGACAATCCCGTATGAAATTACCTGCCTGGTTACAAGGAGAGTCCCACGCGAGTATGTCGGCTGATGCATCCCGAGACCCGATCCGCGAGTGGCCACATCTCTGCTATTTCCAGCTATTTCAGACCGTTTTCCTCCCTTCTGTGGTTTGGGAGATTGGCCCGCCGACCCGGGAAGTCCTCTGGACATTAGGATTCATTGACTTTCCAGGCCGGTTTTTGTAATTTTCATTGATTTCTAAAGGAATCCCTCTCTCCCTACTTGCTACTGAAGAATCCACCGGGTCGAACAGAAACCCTCCTCGTGCCTTACCGCCTTTGTTGTGACAGAATAGCAGGGGCACTGTATACATATCACGGTCGTGTTGGGCCCGAAACGGCGGCGGAACGCCTCGCGGAATCGAGAGTGGGTTTTGTGTGATCTGGCGATGGGATCGCAACGGGGCAGGGTCAACGCGCGAATCGTTGGAGTGACGGCCATTGTTCAAAGACGGATTCATACATGATGTAGTTGTGCGAGACCTGAAGAAGTACAGCGATCCGAGGGGCTGGCTTATTGAGGTATTCCGGGAGGATGAGATCGACCTCCGGTACCGCCCGGTGATGGAATACATATCAATGACCGGTCCGGGCATTGCCCGGGGCCCACATGAACACTATGAGCAGGCTGATTTCTTTGCCTTTCTCGGTCCTTCCCGCTTCCGGATTATCCTCTGGGATGGTCGAGAGAAATCTCCCTCCTTTGCGACCCGGCAGGTTGTAATGGCCGGCGAAGAGGAGCCGAAGACTC
The DNA here is from genome assembly GCA_002451155.1 of Ignavibacteria bacterium UBA6906. GTDB lineage: Bacteria > Bacteroidota > Ignavibacteria > UBA10030 > UBA6906 > UBA6906. Next base: position 817 of record DKBG01000186.1, on the reverse strand, counting down.
TGATCATCCCGCCCGGCGTGGTTCATGCCTACCAGAATATCGGCTCGGTGATGGGAATGGTGGTCAACATGCCCAACCGGCTCTATGCGGGGCGAGGGCGGAAGGATAAGGTTGATGAGATCCGCCATGAGCTCGATCCTCAATCGAAGTACATCATAGACGACGTTTCATGAAAACCATTTGTGTTACCGGTGGTGCCGGTTTTATCGGAAGCAACTTCGTAAAGCACATGCTTCGGACGCACGCCGGAATCCGGGTCATCAATTTTGACTCGCTGACGTATGCCGGCAATCTCGAGAACCTGTCAGACCTTGCAGGTGACTCACGCTACCGATTTGTGAAAGGGGATATCTGTGTGCGGGTGGAGGTGGAGAGGGTCTTTGCGAACGAGTCGATCGATGCCGTGGTGCATTTTGCAGCGGAGTCGCATGTTGACCGGAGCATAATGGGGGCAGGGGTTTTCGTCCAGACGAATGTTCTGGGAACGCAGGTGCTCCTCGATGTTGCACGCGAACGTGGTGTCCAGAAGTTTGTCCATGTGTCTACAGACGAGGTCTACGGGTCACTGGGCGCGACGGGGAAATTCACCGAGACAACTCCATTGAATCCGAACAGCCCGTATTCGGCCAGCAAAGCGGGCTCCGATCTCCTCGCGCTGGTATATCAGCACACGTTCGGACTCCCGGTCGTTGTGACCCGATGCTCGAATAACTACGGGCCATACCAGTTTCCCGAGAAGCTCATTCCCCTTATGATCGCAAACGGGATTGACGGGAAGCCGCTGCCGGTGTACGGCGACGGCCTGAACGTGCGCGAC
>DKBG01000027.1 GCA_002451155.1 Ignavibacteria bacterium UBA6906 | reverse complement strand
GGAGAGCCATTCACGGTCAGCAAGACGGCTGTGAAGTAGTAACTTCCCATAGCGGGAGGCGGAGTGTCTCTCCTCCTAGCACGTATATTGCCCTTCCGCTGTCTCTGGGTTATCTTTTTGCGGAATACTGCGGTGCGATGGTTGCATTCGTCCAGGGCAGCCGGGGGCATTTCTGCCCTGTGCAGCAATGACGAGTGGGTGCCCCGGGAGAGGCACCGCCCCGCCCGTGCGTGGGGACATGAAACCAGTGTCAAGCGTGACCTCCGCGCGAAAGTGACCGCGTGAGTCGACGTGGCGGCAAACAAACTCGAACCGTCGTGCAGAATTTCTTGGGACTGTGTGCGGGCATGTTCAGTAAACGTGAAATGAAGGATCTCACCTCCGCGTTACATACTTCACTCTCTCCTGATTGACACACCTCTCGCGCTTCCGTACCATAGTGTGGATGTATCGTGGAATGAGTGCAATGGCAAAATGGACTGGTCAGTCAAATCAGCTCACCCGATGAAACGTCAAACGCCCCTTAGCTCAGTCCGTAAGACGGAAGAGTCTCTTGTCATTCTCGATCTCATTTGGTAACCACAACACATACAGAGGTGGAAATCCCAGTCGCAAGATCCCAATCTCCAAGCACGCCTCGACTGATCGTGCCCACATTCACGGGGCCAGATTAGCTGATTTATACAATCTTTTCGCACCTTCCAGACATCATATTTTACCACACTTTGTGGAAACAGGCCGGCTGATTCCTTGCCACAATGCACGTGCACGTTCGTGCAATGGCTTGACTTAGCCCGAAGAATTCTTACTGGATTGCCGGGTCCTCCTCAAAAGGTTTTTCCCTCTTCTCACTGCCAGGAGGTCATATGCGGCAACAGTCGATATCGATTGGTGCTTTGGTGCTGCTCTGGGGTATTGCTGGATGTCAAAGGGATGCGCCTGTAGAGCCACAGGCCGTGGACGAAAACCCGACCTCTGTGAGCCTAATCGAGGTGGGGCGATTTGCCCCAAATGATCCCGGCCTCTTCAATGACATGGTGGTCAGCAACGGCGAGGTGTTTCTTGTCACTGATCCAACGGTGTCCGGGAGTGGACCGGGATCGGGTTTGTACATCGTGGGAATTGAGACTCCGTCCTCCCCTCGTTTGAAGTCATTTGTTCATGTCGATGGAGCAAATTCTGTCGCTGTCGCAAATGGATATGCTTACGTGGGAACTGACAAAGAACTCACCGTCATCGATGTGCGCAATTCGGCGTCGCCTCGGATTGTGGGGGGAGTGAATCAGCTAGGCATAGATGATATCAGCGTTCGAGGTACCTACGCGTTTCTCAAAGTGTCAGAGGGACTCATTGTTGTCGACGTCGGTGATCCTGCTCTGCCGGCACGCTGCGGTGCGACGCTCATCGGGGAAGGGGAGCAGACCATTGCCATGGCGATTTCGGGAAATCTAGTCACCCTGACTACAGGGGGTGCATTGTACGGGTTGTATTTTTACGATATCAGCAGCCCTCGTCTCCCGGTCCAGGTGGCACGCTTCACGCGTGAAGCGTTGCCCTCTTCATTAGAGTTGGACCCCCCTTTCTACGGATACAACTCAGGCGCCTATAAGCCATATTTGTCACCGGTTTTTTCCAATGACAGGCTAGTCATATCGACATATCAAGGATTTTTCGTGTATGATGTCGCCAGTCCTACCGCACCGCGGTTGTTGTTCGAGGCAATGACTCCGCAAATCGACCCGAATGTGACAACAGTTCAACGGGGTCTCATTGTTTCCGAGGTTTTCGATTACTCGGCGTGGCCGGGGAAGAATGCTCTCAAGATTCTGGATCAATGGGATTCAGCGCATCCTCGACAAGTTGGTTCAGCCGATGTGGGCACAAATGTCAGGAATATCCAGGCGTCGGGTGACTTCGTGTTTGTGATTAGCGCAGGAAAGGCTCTTCAGATATTCAGGATGGACTAGTGAAGAGAAGAATGTTTCACCCTCTTGGCTGCTCTCGTTTTTTGTATTGAGAAATTCCTCGTCCCCCATGTTCTGACTCCACTAGCAAGCCAGAATGTCCGGACTGCGTTGGGTACAGCCGGCGTCCGGGGGGACAAGTGATGGTACTGTGGTCTTTACAGGAAGCGACTTGCTGATGTGAAACAAGGATCGCTGCCGTACGGAAGAAGGAGGGCTCGGTATTTCTCCTGAGCCCCTGCTATTCTACCCCCTCGCCCTCTGAATGAAGATCGTGAACGCGATCACTCGGATATCGTCCACAGACCACTGCACCATATTCACAGCTCGGGTAGCGACTTTCATCTCCAGGCAGGGGGAGTATGTTGCAACGAGGAAGTTGCTGTTGATGAAGTAAGCTTGAATATTGCTCACAATGAGAGGCCTGGGAAACTGGGCCTTTTATGTTTCAGGACGCAGTGGCACATGTGGCCAGGGATCAGGAGCTGAAAGTGCTAAGAGAAATGAACGAGCTGCAAGGTTCCGAGATTGAGAACTGGAGCAGGGGAACCGTTTGAAGCAGGCTCTGCTCAAGGCCCGGGCAGCGATATCCAGGCGTTACCTTTTGAGGCCGGAAGATTCGGTGGACTCTGTACCAGGATCGTGATAAATCGCATACGGTGTGCGAATATTCTGATGGTAACACTAGTGTCCTCACATTTCATCCCTCGGGGTGGGTCGCTGAGCATGGCTCTATGCGAGGTGGCACGATCTGGAGGCATGGCGGGCGGCGCACGCAGCGGAAGGACGTGGAATTGCCTTTGTGTTTCTCCCCCATTCCGAGTATCTTGCTGCCCCCCATCGAAGGAAAAGATCATGGTGCCAGGAAGAGACTCGATGAACGTTATGTCACTGTATGTTCTGTGTCTGTTGTTCCCGCTCTCCGTTGTGGCAAAAGACAATAATCAAGGAGTCATGAGACTGGATTCAAAGCAGAAGGTGATTTTTGCCTGTCCCACCAATAGTACGGAGGAGTTCCGTCGATTGGCCATGCAGGCGGCAGAACTGGGGGCCACCCACGTGGCGATCAGCGACCTGCCGAAAAGCAGATGGCAGTGGGACCTGGATCTGAACGATCCGTATCCCAATTGGGGCATGCTCGTCACGTCGATTTTCAAACTCGTGGTGCCGGAAGAATTGAAGTTATTCCTGCCTGCCGACTATGCGAAGAAGAACCTGCAGATCGTGAAGGATCGATGTGCCGTACTGAAAGAGTTGGGATTGAAAGCGGCGTTCTTTGGCAAAGAGCCGGCGTGGTTACCGGAATCGGTATATCAGGCACATCCGGAATGGCGCGGTCCACGCTGCGAGCATCCGCGACGCGCACGCCATACCTATTATGCGCCTTGTATCGACCAGCCGGAAGTGCTGGCCATGTATCGCAAGGCGGTGGCGGAATTGTGTCGGCAGGCGCCCATTGAGGTCTTTTCATTCTTGACCAACGATTCCGGCGGCGGAATCTGCTGGAGTGTCAGCCTCTATCCGGGCCAGAACGGTCCGTCATGGTGTGAAAAGAGATCCTATGCCGACCGAGTCGTCGGATTCATGTCCACCATACAGGACGGCGCGAAGGATGCCGGCTTGCGGGCCGAGGTCTCCATGAACTATGGCTCCGGCTATATCTCGCAGGCCGAAGTGGCGTCCGTAATCCCGTTCCTGAAGCCCGGGCAGGCTCTCAATTCCAGAACCAGAGACGAATCGGCACCGACTCGCTTCATCGGCTACAATTTTTATGATTCCGGCGTGGGTCCCGTCCTGGGTATCCCGCAGGTCTTCCGGGTCGCGGAGCAGTTGGCGAATGCCTGGGGTGACCAGACGACCAACCGGACGTTCATGATGGATGAACTCAATGCGCCGGAATACTTCGAACTGGTGCATCAATTCCGCAACAACCCGACCACGACGATGATCGGTCGCATGCAAAATATTCTGCGCACAGCGGAGCACTTCGCCGGCCCGGAAGGTGCACATCACGTGATGCAGGCATGGGACAAGATCAGCCGGGCCGCTTTGATCGTGCAGAATATTGCGGGCGATCCGGTCATGCTCGTCGGCACCGTGAACCAGCGCTGGATCACCCGACCGCTGGTGCCGTTCCCCATGGAGCTGCTGCCGGAAGAGAAGGACTATTACCGCAAATACCAGTTCCAGGCGAATTCGGAGGAAGAAGCAGCGGACCTGATGAACCTGCAGGGATTCGAGTTGATCAACGGTTTCTCCGGATCGCTGATCACCGGCAACATGGTCACCCAGGCGATCACGCTGCTGGAGTCGGCCATTGACGATATCGGCAAGGTGAGAAAGTCGCCGGACGATTCCTGGGCACTGTTGCAGAACCGATTGCGGACGTTGATCTGCTTCTATCGCAACGCGCTCTATACCATTCAGTACCAGGACATCCTGGATCGGACGGACTACTCGCAGCCGCCCGTAGAACAGAACATCTACCCCATGGACGGCGATCAGAAACTGCGAGAGATCCAGATCGTCACCCGGCACGACATTGACAACACCAATGAACTGATCCGGTTGCTGGAGACCAGTCGGGTGCCTCTGGTACGAACGGCAACGACCAAAGAGGAAGAGGACATCTTCACCCTGGGTCCGGATCTCGTTGACCAATTGAAGAAGAAGGTGGCGATCACGCTGAAGCATCAGCTGGAAGTCCATCGGTTGTATCATCGCCGGCAGGGGTAGAGAAGGTGGAGGGCCACAGGAATCTTGCGACGACTCATATTCATGCCAGGGTCCCCGACAGCAGCAAGAGACGAGCCATAGAGACTCTGTCTGAAGTAAGTTCCCCGTATGATATCGTGGAGTCCAATTCAAGGCATGTGTACGCGGGCTACCCCCCCAGGGGGGCGGTGAAGAACCGACAATCACATGACGAGGTACAGCTAATCCTATGGGATAGACATGACGGAAACCACCGAAATCAACGGCGTCAATGTGACCAAAAAGTTAGAGTTCAAAGCTCTAGTCATGAAGGACCCAAGCGAAGCAGATCACCACACTGCACTTGTTGCACATTGGGTCGGTGGTTCACGTTCGCGGGTTGAGTTGAAAGACAAGATCGTACACCTCGGTGGCCCGGGTGAGTTCGACCCGATGCAGATGCTACTCGCAACTCTGGCCGCGTGCGATGTAGATTTGATGGCGATACATGCTTCCTTCCTCGGTCTCAAAATCGAGAGCCTGTCGGTCGAAGCGGCTGGGGATTTTAACGCGCAGTCGTATATGGGATTGGAGGGCGGCCCAACGTCCGCATACGAGACGATTTCCTACATTGTCCGTGTTTCCATTCCAAGCGCGACACCGGAACAGATCGCCTACCTGCGCGAGCGGTGTGAGCGCTCGTCGCCTGTCCGGGACTCGCTATTACGATCGATTCCCNNCGAATCTCGTTGGGGACACCAGTCAATCCACGATGGCGGATTGACGATCCACGATGTTCAACGAAGTTGGCATGCTATAGTCTACCCCGCTGCAGCATATATACCACCCCCTTTCGTCTCGGCTCACCTCTGGCGCCGGCGCACGACACTCGCTTCCACTATCATATTGAAGATGCCGCCGACCGAGAGGTCACTTCGTAGTATCAAGGCAGAAGGGATTGATGTGGCCGTTTCCCCGGGGACTGCGTGGGTTAATGAATAGCATCGTAACTCCGAGCGGCTGCAGGAATCGGCATGCGGGATCACGGGCACTCTTCGGCCCGTTGTCTGGTGGCATTTCTGTTTGACTCTCGCTCCACCCCGGCGTATATTGCCGTCGTACAGTTGAGTTATCGCGCCGTAGCATGCACACATCCTGGCGCGGGTTCCGCATGTTCAACAGAGGTTTTTCCCACGAGAAGGCCCTCAAAGATCCTGGCCAAGTCGTCCTGCCTGCGGTGGGGCGAGACCTCGTCCTGACCCCATCAGGAGCACCCCCGGATGATTGGCAAGACTATTTCACACTACCGGATTCTGGATGAGCTGGGACGGGGCGGGATGGGGGTCGTCTACAAAGTCGAAGACACCCGCCTCCAGCGCACCGTTGCTCTGAAGTTCCTCCCTCACGGACTTGAATCTCACGAGCCTGAACGTGCCCGCTTCCTGCAAGAAGCACGAGCCGCCTCCGCCCTTAACCACCCCAACGTCTGTACGATCTATGACATCGGAGAGGTGGAGGGCCTGCAATTCATCGCGATGGAATTCGTGGACGGTGTGACACTTCGGGAGAAGACCGCAGCAAGGAAACTCCCGACCGAAACCGCCGTCGGATATGCGATTCAGATTGGAGAAGCGCTTGAGGAGGCCCACAGCAAAGGGATCGTCCACCGAGATGTCAAAGCTGAGAACATCATGGTCACCATGAAGAACCAGGTCAAGGTAATGGACTTCGGGCTGGCCAAACTGAAGGGATCGCTGAAGCTGACGAAGACATCGAGCACGGTGGGGACGCTGGCGTATATGGCACCAGAGCAGATCCAGGGAGGAGAGGTGGATGCGCGGAGCGACATCTTCTCGTTTGGCATCGTGCTCTACGAGATGCTCAC
>DKBG01000028.1 GCA_002451155.1 Ignavibacteria bacterium UBA6906 | reverse complement strand
GGGGTGCTGTGTTGTAGTTCCGGCCTCTGGTACTCGACCCCATTGATTGGTGAGGAACCCGCAGTGATCCACCTCCGATATGTTGCGTACCAGGCCTCAGACGTCGTCATGAAAAAGGAAACGCCCCGGCTCTCGGGGCGTTTGCGCGCTGTCAAATGGGAGGCTCGAATCGGTCTATGGTTGCCATTTCATTCTCTGGATTACTTCTCGTTCCCGGGCTGACCTGCGGGCGGTATCGGCTCCGGGACACTGTTCTTTATTGCGGGGATACTCCGAAGATACGCAAAGATCGCCTTAAGGTCTTCGTCCTCCATGTTCTTGAACGCCGGCCACGGCATCGGTGGAAGAAGGTCACGTCCCTTCCCCATTCGTTTCCCGGTCCGAATCGTGGCGATGAAGTTCTGCTCTGTCCAGTCGCCGAGTCCAGTTTCCTTGTCGGGCGTAAGATTACGGGTGAAGCTCACCCCCCACGGACCAGACCAGGCGGTAAAGGTCGAGGCGAAGGAGCCCATCCATGGACCGGGAGAGGAGATCGGCGGGGCAGGCATCACCATGTCCTGTGGATGGCCCGAGAGCAATCTCGACATATCCTGTTCTGGTCCCTTTGGGCCCATTTTCCAGGGCGTATGGCAATCGCCGCACCCAACAGATTTGACCAGATACTCGCCACGTTTGACCAATTTTGTGTTCGACTTGTCCTTGCCGTCAGCCAACGAAAGGCCCAGTGACAGAATAACGCAGCTGACTGCGAGAGTAGCTGCAAAACGCCCGACGTGTTGCATCTTTTCCTCCTCGATTAGTAGTGTATGAAGTGTGCGGTTTCTTTCCTTGTGTTCTGGTCTTCCTCAATCCATCTGGTGATCAGATCGACCGCCAGAGTATCCACGATCTTCGTTCCAAGTGGCGGCATCTGACGGTAGGGATTCCGACTGCTCACGCGGAACACGACCGAACTCTGCTCGGGATGGCCGGGATAAATCCGGTAACTGTCGCCGGCGCCTAGTCCCGGTATCTGGTATTTGCTCCTGTGGCCAATCACGGACTCAAGTTCCTTTGCCATGGCCCCGGGGGAACGATTGACCGAGCGTTTCAGGAACATGCCGACGGAAGAGAGGGGATCGGTCGTATTGTGACACCCTCCACAGTTACCGCTGAGGTAGCCGAGGGCAGCGCGTTCCAGAGGCGAGTCTGCTTCAATAACAGGTGGACGGCTCAAGAGCCGCGCCGGGAAAAAGGCGAGCAGATTCTTCTCAGCAAGATCTTTCACGTTGATCATGCCGTGTATGAACGGTTCCGCATGTGGCGCATTCGGATCCCTGTCCGGCGAGAGCTGCAGCGCATTGAACCCCAGCACAACATCCCGCCCTTGCCCATCATGGCATGCTCTGCACCCGTCGATGCCGGGGATGTCGTGTCGCACGCCCGGAGCGATTTCCACATGGTTCGGGAACCCCTCCTGCGGAACCAGCACCGCGTCGGATCCATCCTCTTTCCAAGCGTATGTAGCATAAGCCCAAGTTCTCTCATCGACTTTTTCCAGGAATCGCGTTTCAACTCTCTTCCCGAATGAAAACTCTTTCCAGAGTTTCGTACCGACTGGAAACACCCAGTCATCTGGATCTTTCGCGTCGATGGTGTGCCCGGGGGGAATGTAGATCCAACGCTTCTTCTTCGCTCCATCCGACCACAACGGGTACTGTGGTGAATACATCAGATTCGATGGGACAATTGTCTTTTTCGAGATATCCGAATAGAGTCCTGTTTCGGAGAGGGTGGCAGGCCGCGGTCGATAACGGGGAAGGGCTGCAACAAACGAGCAGATCAGCAGAAGGGAGAGGGGAAGCGCGACGCCCAGAGTTCCGATATATCGAGGAGTGATTGTCGGGAAAGACCATCGCGAGAGATCCCTCGAGGAATTAGGCATAGCTGCCTCCGACATGATTTTCCTGCAAAGAACAAAGACACCACAACCGTTCGCCTGGCTGAAATTCTCGGGCCACGGAAATCAGTTCGGTCAAAGGCCAAGTAGCGAACTGCTCTCGCCCACCGTACGGAAACTTGCAGTCACTGGCAAGAACTTTTTCGCTACATGAGGTGTCGCCCTCAATAAACAACTATTTTGAAGCTTCCTGGGAACCGGATGCCAAAAAATACTGCAAATGAGGTACTGGCCCCAGGACCGGCCACGTGCGCTCTCGACTTCCTGATATCCCCCGACCTCAGGGGAGGTGTTCACACGAACCGAATGCCCTTCAATGACCGGCGTTCTACGGCAGTCCGGTCAGATTTTCACGGGCGCGTCGCTGAGAATTGGCCAGGCGCTGATTGATCACTGCTCGTTCGAACAATCTCAACGGGACACCACAATTGATAGTGACTCTGGACTCCCACAATCTTCCACCAACGGGCCATGCCGGTTTATTGAAGCACATAGATCCGGCCCGAATACCTCCCCCGGGGGGCTCCGGAACAGGCGGTCAGGAGATAGAGTGGAGCGTCCTCACCTGACTCTGCCCCGGGCGGCAAGAAAGGAAAATCCACCCAAACAGCAATCATGACCTCCATCTTCGATTGCCTTCCGTAGCGTCTCGGACCCGAAACAACGTGATTTTCCGAATCAGAGATTTTGGGAGCGGCCTGTCCAGCGGGAACTGGATTGAGCCGGTTGATGTCTTGTATCCGGCAAGGTCCTTTTTGAACGCTCTGATCGCGGACGAGGTTGGGTAGAAACCTACATGATGCCTGTACCCTGCGAACATGACGAGAATTCGTCTGTCCGTATACGCAGGCATTCCCCACTTCAAACCTTCTTTCGCACCAGGCGCCGCCTTCCTGATGCAGGCCCGTATCTCGCGCAAATGTGCCCGAGATTCTCTCGGTGCAGCCTTGATAAATTCACTGACCGTCTTTGGCTTAACCTGTGCGGGGTTCATGGGATCTCCCTCGTCTGCAAGAATACACGGTCAAGAACCTCGAGAATTCGAGTATCGTGTAAGCCGCCGCCGTGATCGGAGGAAAGAGGACACAGCAGGCCAGGCGACTCCAAATCTGGATATATTGAGCGGCCTTCTGCCTTTGCTGCCGGCCCAAACAACCAGTGGCTTTGGCGAATGTGGATCTGCCTTTGCGCGGTTCAAATCAGCAGGCGGCCAATAGGCCCGCCGTAACGACGGAAACCATCACAGACGCCGCCTCAAGATCACGCGCGTCGCACGCTCACAAGCGAAATGCTCCACGCACATATATCATAACATTCGTAAACCGAGATCGTTCCACAATGGCCCCCTCATCTCAATAAGACCCCGCTGGACTGCATGTAGTTCCTCTATCAACCCGGCCAGTAAATGCCTCCAGATCGTGCCACCTCGCATAGAGCCATGCTCAGCGACCCACCCCGGCGGGATGAAATGTGAGGACATTAGGGTTGCCATCAGATTATTCGGACACCGTATGCGATTTATCACGATTCTGGTGCAAAGTCCACCGAATCTTCCGGCCTCAAAAGCTAAGGCCCGGATATCGCTTTCCCGGAGCCTTGAGCAGAGCCAATTTCAAACAGTCCCCCTGCTCCAATTCTCGTTCTCAAAATCCTGAAGTTCGTTCATTTCTTTCAAGACTTCATTTCTTAATCCTTGCCCACTTGTGCCGGCTCGTCCTGAAACACAAAAGGCCCAGTCTTCCGGGCCTTTTATTGTGAGCAGTGTTCAAGCTTACTTCATCAACATCACGGGTAAACTAATTCTGAAGAAGAGAGGACTGTCCCACGCCTCTGCCTTGCCGGAAATACCCGTGATGTCCACCCATACGGCCAACCCGATGACTGCCGTAATGGCAAATATAATGGGATCCTTCTTGTTCATGGACCCTTCTTGCGCACAGGTTTGTCGCGGAAAAGTGTTCCACAGAAAGTCGTCAAGCATGGCTCCACCAAAAACAAAGAATAACCTGTTTCTCCATCATTCACGGTAGGTATTCCAGGGCTGGTATTCGTATAATTAGTTAGAGACCCTATGAATCGGCAATTCTCCATATTCCTCTTTGCCATTCTACTCCTCGGATGTTCCGACAACGGAGAAGAGCCTCCTCTTCACCACCCTACCCTGATCGTAGCAAAGGTGCATTGGGAAGACCAGGGGATTCCCGATATACCGATTGTACTTCTTCAAACAGGTGACTCGGTACGAACAGACTCGCTTGGTCAGGCTGTGTTTTCCGTGTCCCCAGGAAAGTACGTCATCAGGGCATATGGAATTAACAGGGGTGGGCCCGTTTACCGGTACATCGATTTCGAGGCCGAGGCTAAGCAGGGGGAAACCGTCCTTGTAGACATCGTCGATTGTCTGCCCTGTGTATGACTCCCCACCGTACGATTCGTGTATGCTGAAACACGTATCCATATTTCTCCTCACCATTACCCTCTTCGGATGCTCGGATATGGGTGAGGAGCCTGCTGTTCCTGCCAAGCCCCCGCCCACTGATCACACAAGCGTTGTCCCAGGTGTTATCGGAGTTATCTTTAAACCGGGTACTACTGTCGAACAAGCCGAGCAGCTGGTCAAGGACCTGAATCTCGAGTTCAAGTTTCGCCCATCCGGAGATCCCGTGAATGGAATGATTTCGGTCCCTGTTGGATCCGAGGACTGGTGGGTCGCCCAATTCAAGACCTACTCGATTGTACACCTGGCTGACAGAGTCTGGGTCACATTCGTCACGTAGGCTGGCCGATCGTGACAGAATCATGACGAATTTGTGACACCCTTCCCCCCCTTCCTCCCGAAGTTGGCTCAGAGAGAAACTCGCTAACGACGGAGGATGATATGAAAACTGGATTATTGCTCTGCTGCCTGGCCGCCGCGGGGTTTTCAGGATGCATGAGTACGCATGAACTCTGGGGGGAGTCACCAGCCGATATATCCACGGGCATGAAGAAGCTACAAGGCAAGGAGGTGGACATCGCGCTGACAGATGGTTCCTTCCACGAAGATGTGATCTTCAATTCCTTCGGAGATTCAGTAATGTTCCGGAATGAGAAAACAAGTACACCAACAGTGGTCCCTCTGACGGCTGTTGCTTCCGTCTCGAAATCAGCCAGCGTGGTGGGATCAATCCTCGGCTGTCTCGGCGGCATGGTTATCGGTGGAACGATCGGATCGTCGATGGCACTGAAGGAACACACTTCGGTGAAGCGGACGGACTTCGCCGACCAGGTCGGTGCTGCCCTTACGGCCCCCATTGCAGCAGCTGCGGGTGGCGTGACCGGCGGCCTCATCGGCGGAACCACTGGGCTGATCATCGGTTCCCTTCTCGGGAGTGGCGACAGGTACATTCTCGATCCGGGGCCCGATTCCGGGATCTTGAATGAGAAGGGGGAACGATGCATTGCTGTTGCTGTGACGGCTTCCGGAGATTCGACATTCCTCGGAGTAGCCGGTCTCATCGGGAGATCACCCGGGAAGATCATGGTTCTCTGGCACGGCGAAAAAATCGGACTGGCCACGCCCCCTGCTCAAGTGTTGAAAAGAGGGAGAGATGTTCACGTTGTCGCACCGGAGAAGGCGTGGCAGTAGGGAGAGCGGAGGGGTTGTACGATGTGCCCCCAACGAGATTCGAACTCGTGTTACAGGCTTGAAAAGCCCGTGTCCTAGGCCTCTAGACGATGGGGGCGACTAATTGGTGGTCGGTTGTGACCCCGCCGCGATTCGAACGCGGAACCTACAGCTTAGAAGGCTGTTGCTCTATCCGTTGAGCTACGGGGCCGAGAAGTTCTTCAAGAGTATCCAGCGTACGACGTCCTGCCGCGCTCTTATAGTACTTTTCTTTCACCCGCGCTGCCCGAAGATCCTCACATTCTTCACTGATTACAAGAACGAACGGCCGACGACCTTTCGTGGATCGGACATGACCCCGATTGTGTTCCTCCAGCCGCTTCTCAACATCTCCCGCCATCCCCACATATCGCTTTCCGTCCTTCAGACTCCGCAACACATATACGAACATCACCCGTCCCGCAGGCTGTTGCTCCCCGCCCGAACGACCGAACGCATCCCTTCCGCGTTCGGTCGGGCGGGTATCCGTTGAGCTACGGGGCC
>DKBG01000191.1 GCA_002451155.1 Ignavibacteria bacterium UBA6906 | reverse complement strand
GAGCGTGGCAGAACGTCTCATCGCGCGCCCTCCTCATAGGTCACCATCCCGATTCTGCCGTTCAACGTGGAGAACACGATCCTGTTATCGACGGGGGAACACTGGGGGTACATTTCCACCTCGCCGGGGGTGTCTGTGAGACGGACGACACGCCCCCCGTCATCCGAGACGGCATACAGGTCGGAGGAGAGGACTTGATGTCCATCATCACGGTCGTCCATGTACACAAGCCATCGTCCGTCCCGTGTCCAGGATGGTGCGTCCCGCTTCCCGAGACGGGCCAGAACTCTCCCGTTCAGATCGCAGACAAACGCGCCGCGGGACATCTCATACGCCACGATGCGGGTCTGATCCGGCGAGAGTGCCGGCCAGATGTAGCTCCCGTTTCCCAGCGGATCGAGAAGCTTCTTCTCACCGTTGAGGACGACCGTTATTCTGGTCTCCTCGATGCCCAGAATGGAGACCTCAGTCCGCTCAAGCGGTGCGGCGGTGCGCAGCTCGTTCTTCCCTGTCGCGTAGGTCAGCACAGACCCGGTGAACGACGGAAGGGAGAGGTCTCGTCCCGTCGACTCGATCGCAGATTTGCCAGTCGCAAGCTCAACCGTGACCACCTCCTGCTGCCGGGTGCGCCAGCTGGACCCAGCCCCAAGCCTGCGGTAGGCAAGTCGCCGTCCGTCCGGTGAAATGGCAAACCCGAAGCCCGCGCCCCGGTCCGCAGTCAGCTGCCGGACGCGGCCCGTTGCGCGCGTGTACTCCCAGATCCCGGTGTACCCGGTGCTGGTGAGATAGATCTTTGTGCCGTCAGGTGAAAATCTCGGTGCGAGCCATTCGACGTCGGTCGGGAGAGGGATCCGTTCGACGGACGACGCGGTGATTTGTCCGAACATTGTCCCGGCAATAAGCAGCGCCGGAAGGATAAGTCTCAGCCTTCTCATTACTCGTTCCCTTCCGTTCAGTGCAAGTGAAATCCNNGAATGTTTTAGGAAGAACTCATTGCCGAGACAGGTCTTGATCATCGCGTACTGGTTGACCTGGATCTTCTGTGCCAGCTCGGAGAACGGACCGTCATGCTCGTAGCTCGGGAACGACGCAGCACTCTGGGACCCGAAGCAATTCATGAAGGCCGTATGTAGGAGCGAGAGCGAATTGAGAGAGACCGGGAGAATCAGGTCTGCTTCCGCAGGGCGGAACCGGTACCAGACATTCCTGTAGCCCCACACCCTCACCGAGGACGCGTCCGCCCCCTTCACATACAACTTGAGGGCTTCAGCGACCGCCTGCAGCGCCTTATAGTGCGTGTCGGGGCCGCTGCCTTCCGGATCAAAAGCCACCGAGACGACATTCGGCTTGGTTTTTCGTATCAGCTCATATATGGGGACGACATCCCTGTCCACCTCCGGCTCTTCCGAGAAAATATCCCCTTTGTAAAACCCGAGCCTCAACGCAGAAATGGCGGATGCCTCAATCCCGAAATACGCCCAGAGGAGCTCCACCTCCCATTCCCGCTGAGTCCCTTTCAGCATCTGGACATCGGGAGGGTCTTTGGCACCCGGATACTGGGTGCGGAAGTACTCTTCTAGCTCCCGGAGCCTGGGCTTGAGCACCTTCATGTCGGTCGTGCGGTACACTTCGACCATGTTTCGCATCAGTCTTCGTGCTTCCGCTTCGTCCTTCTTCTCCTGACTGTGCGCAGCGACCCCGTCAAGGTAGAGATAGACATCCTCCATTCTTTTCGTGGAGGAATGCGGTTTGAAGTACCCCTGCTTCAGCAGCGTCGAGAAGGCCCCGGCTTCCAGATGTGCCTGGAGCTTGAGAATCATCTGAAGGATGTAGGCATTGGAGACAGCGGTGAACCCGGAGGTAATGTTCGCAAAATAATGGTGGTTCGAGGGATCCCGCACCAGGTGGTAGATATGGGGGAGATACGCCAGCATGATGTCATCATGGTGCGGCTCGGTGTGAAGGAACGACGTCTGCGAAACCGGCTGAAGACCCCGTTCGATTTTCGCGATCATCCTCTCTCGTGATTGCTCCGCGAGCCTGCGCGGTGAGGCACCAGTTTTGGACAGCAGCTCCCTGGCGAGCCGCTCCGATCCAAAGTCTTCCTCGGTCAGGGCAAGCAGGTCCTTCTGTCTGGCCAGGGCAAGGGAAATGACGATGTCATCGATTTCCCGGGCGGAGGGTACAGAACCCTTGCGGAAGTCCTCGAATTTGCGCTCCACAAGCTGGCTTGCTGCTCCGCGCGTGAGATAAAACCGCGCATTGGGCATGCCCTGCATTACCGAGGCCGGGTGCGAAGGATCCTGCGCCTCCTGGATTGCGGATGCGACAATCGGAGCCTTTGCATCCCCGGCGGCGATGACGATCACCGTTGCGGTCGGATTGTAGGTGATCGTCGAAAGCCCAATCGTAATCACGAGACGAGTCCGCGAGATCTCGATCCCACCGAGATCCGTCGCCGCGGCGGCCTGGGTCTCATAGTTCGTCCCGGTCAGGCGAGTAGCGGAATACGGGCTTGAGCCCCGGACGTTGAACGCGATATGGCCGTCAGGACCGATTCCCCCGAGGAAGAATCCGATCCCGCCCATCGTGCGGATTGTCGTCTCATACGCCATGCAGAACTTGTCGACCTGATTAATGGCCGACTTCTGGATATCCTCCAGGTCCGAACGGGTCTGCCGCACCCGCAGGGAGAGGTCGACGACATTGTTGGGGAAGACTTCCTGCATGCTCATACCGGCGGGCACACCCAGGGAGGTCGCATCAATGAGATGGGCTTTGGCCGGGTCCAGGCCGAACCCGTTGATGTAGTATTCGTTGACGTACCAGTAGAAGCTGTTCTGCTGCTGCGCGTCGATCGGGTAGAACTCGTCAATCTGAACAAAGACAAGGGATCTCATATCGGGGCGCTTCGATCCATCGATCCCGAACTCTGAAAGGAGACCCTGGATCTCTTTCGTCTCCCATCGTTCGAGCATACGCATGACCCATTTTATGAAATGCTCCGGTGTCTTCCCGGTGGGAAGGGAAATCACTCCACCCGGGTTTTTGAGTACCCATTCGATGAAGCGGAGCGCGGTCAGCTTTCCAAGCAGGGGAAAGTTGTCGACTTCGATGACCTTGATCTTCTCGGTAGGTGGATAGGATTCCTGTCGCCCGCTCTGCTGGAGCTCATACTTCTCCACCGACGAAGATGCATCATAGACTCTTGGTTCAGGAAACTGTGCCATACTGCGACGGTTCTCCTCTTTTCACTCTGTGATTCTCCACTCGGGACCCAGGCTCGAGAGCCATTCACCGATGAACTCTCGCACCACCGAGGTGTGTTCCACCGGCGACCTGGAAATGTGAACTCTCGACGCTGCCCCTGGCGTCACCGCGGCAGAAAGCGCTGCATACTCGCCTTCAAGATGTGCGGTATACGCTCCGAACAACTCGCCATCCCCTGCCAGGAGCCAGTTCTCGAAATTCTC
>DKBG01000159.1 GCA_002451155.1 Ignavibacteria bacterium UBA6906 | reverse complement strand
GTCGACCAACCTGGTCGACCTACAGGGTGCGGCTCCACGATGTAGGGCTACCAGTCTGGTCGCCCTACAAACCTGACAGCCTTCTCGGAGCCGCAATATCTTTCCGGCCTATGCCCCCGGTTTCTCAGACCAGTTATTCCTTCAGCCCCGTCATCGCGATCCCTTTCACGAACCACCGCTGGCCAAAGATCAGCAGGATCAGGATTGGCAGGACACTCAACACAGACCCGGCCATGAGCAGGTCGTACCTCGTGGTCATAAGGCCCGATTGAAGATTTGCGAGGCCAATCGTCAACGTGGCCTTTTCCACACTCGAGAGATAGATCACCGGCCCGAGAAGATCGTTCCAGTAGGTCATGAAGGTGAAGAGGGCAAGTGTGGCCAGGGCAGGTTTCGACAGCGGAAGGACAATCGACCAGAGAATCCTGAATTTCCCGCACCCGTCGATCCGCGCCGCGTCTTCCAGATCAGCGGGGATTGCGGAAAAGAACTGCCGGAGAAGAAACGTTCCGAAGGCGCCTCCGAAAAAGGCAGGGACAATGAGGGCATACAGCGTATCGATCCAGCCCAGGGATTTCATGATCAGAAAAACAGGGATCATCGTGACCTGCGCCGGGATAATCATCGTCGCAAGCAGTACGAAGTAGATCCCGTTCTTCCCCCGGAACTTCATCCTCGCAAATGCATATGCGGCGAGCGTACAGCTGACGAGCTGTCCGATAGTCGCACTGACGGCGATCGTGAAGCTGTTCAACAGCATCTTCCCGAGCGGGAGAACCTCCATGATGGCGCGGTAGTTCTTCAGATCGACCTGATCCGGGATCCACCTGGGCGGATACTGGAAGATCTCCTCGCGTCCCATCAGTGAGGTAGACAGCATCCAGAGGAACGGCCCCACCATGAGAGCGGCAACCGCAAGGAGGAGGAGATATCGCGTGATCGCCCGGAGTCCCTTAGCCATAGAACACCCATCGCTTCTGGACTCTGAACTGGACGAGCGTCACGCCGAAGACAATCGCAAAAAGGACGTATGCAACCGCAGCCGCCTTCCCCATCTGGAAAAACTGGAATGCGTTCTGGTAGATGTAATAGCTTAGTGTAAGCGTCGAATTTGCCGGTCCTCCCTTTGTGAGGACGTAGGTCTGCTCGAACACCTGAAACGCGTTGATCAGTGTGATCACGAGAATGAAGAACGTAGTCGGGGAGAGCATTGGCAGCGTGATATGACGAAATTTCTTCCAGACGCCCGCCCCGTCGATGGTCGCAGCGTTGTACAGATCCTGGGGGATATTCTGAAGGCCGGCGAGGAAGATCACCATGGAATACCCCAGCCCCTTCCATACCGTCACGATGACCATTGCCGGGAGTGCCCAGGCAGTGCTGTCAAGCCAGGCAGGCCCCTGGACCCCGAATAACAGGCGCAGCAGATAATTCAGGAGACCGTATTCAGGATTGAATATCCAGCTCCAGACGAGGGCAACAGCGATCATCGAGGAAACAACCGGCAGAAAATACACCGTGCGGAAAAGTGTAATACCGCGCAGGCCGGTATTGGCCAGAAGCGCCATGGCGAGGGAGCACACGATCGACAGGGGAACTGCGAGAACGACGAAATAGAACGTGTTTCGGAAGACTTCCCAGAACAGATCTGAATGCCACAGGTTGACATAGTTGTCAAGCCAGACCCATTCAGGCGAAGTGACCATGTCCCATCGCGTGAAGCTCATGAAGAATGATGCGGCCACGGCGCCGGCACTGAAGAGAACCAGCCCGATGATCGTCGGGAAGAGGTACAGATAGGGTTCGAGGATGCGGAGGACCCGGGACTGCTTCATCATTCCCTATTCCCTGACACGATACCGTTCAATTTTTTCAGGATCAGGTTCCGCACCGATGCCGGGGTTGCCCGGGATCTGCACATTCTGGTCGGGGAATTCAAGAGGACCCGCCACCATATCATCCCGCAGGAACTGTGGACCGTTGAGATCTACCGGCAATGTAATCCCAAATGCGCCGAAAAGACCCGCTCCCGCGTAGAGGGCAATGCGGCCTTCCGTCAGTCCGCTCCCGAGAAGCAGCAGGTCGGCCGCCATTGCCATTTCTGCCAGTTGCCGGGCCCAGAAGATCCCCCCGACCCGGCAGAGCTTGATGACCAGCCCGTTGAGCGCACCCAACCGCAGATGCTGGACCAGATCGCGCGGGGAGTAGATTGACTCGTCCAGTACAATCGGAACATCGGACCGGCGGACCAGGTCCGCGTACCCTGTAATGTCGCCGGCCGCAAGCGGTTGCTCAATCACCCTCACCCCGAGAAGTGCAAGCTCCCGCGAGAACCGAACCGCACTGTTGAAATCCCACCCCTGGTTCGCGTCCACCCAGACAGGTTTTCCGGCCGCCACGCGCACGACATCCTGCATCATTTCCAAATCTGTCTCAGGATGGATCCCTGTCTTTACCTTGAACCCGTGATACCCCTTCGCTTTCCCCTCCTCCGTCTGCCGCACCGCCTCTTCGATCGAATGGGCCGAAACAACATAGCAAAGCGACACGGGGGCCTCCCGCCCCCTGCCGAGAAGCGCGCCGATTGAGAGCCCCCGCTGCTTGCCGAGGAGGTCGTGTAGTGCCATGTCGACGGCTGATTTGGCGATCGGCTGACCGATCTGGACGCCGGGAGCAATCACGGAGTCCATGACGGAATGGCACCGGGCAATATCCGACTCATCCTGCTGCAGCAGGGCCGGCGCCAGATAATGGCGGATTGTCGTCAGAACCGTCTCTTCGGTCTCATAGGACCAGCGGTGACTCGGTCGTGCCTCACCCCAGCCCACCAGACCGGCATGATCGGTGATCTTCACGAGGATATGCGGTGCGCCGGCCGAGGTGTTTGTCGCAGCGCCGCGAGAGAGCGTCAGCGTCTGTGCGACCGGAAGATGGAGAGGGATCACATCGATGGATTGAATCATCTGCGCCTCGATTAACGCGTTTGCTGTCGTTTCATCGCAGCATACTCTTCGGAGAACGCCCGCCCGTCAAATCCCGCATCCTGCGGCAGGTCTTCCAGCAAAACCTCCTTGCCCTTGTCAAGAGCGATCCTGGCAGCAACATGCACGCGCACGGCTTCCAGCGGCCCCGCCAGCGTGTAATCGACGCTTCCCCCCTTCAACATCGTGACGAAATTCTGGAGAAAGGGTTCATACAGCCCGTCGATACTGACAATGGTTGAACGCAATCCCTGATTGGTGTACGCACAGAGGGACCACTCGTGAAACGGCAGCTGCAAATGGAGGAGAGCCACGAATCCATCATGGTAGGAGACTGCAAGGAGCGTTCTTCCATCCCGCGCGACCGGCTTGACGGAACGCACGCCTGTCCCAACGCATCCCTGAAGCATTTCGGTAGTGTGAATCCCGTAGCTGAAAAAATCGCCGGGACCTGACGCCACGATGGAGCCGACCTGTGTGCGCGGTCCAATGGCTTCGCGCAGCGCGGTGACTTCTCTGGCATACCGGAGTGATGAGCCGCCGTAGACGAGCGTACCGTACTTTTCCTGCAGCTCAATGAGCCGGTCGCAATCACGAACCGAGCCGACGACGGGTTTGTCGATCAGCAGCGGTTTTTTCGCCTTCAGGAAGACACGTGCCTTTTCGAGGTGTGTGTCCCAGTTCGTGCCATGGATCATGGCCGCATCTACCAGTTCCGGCATCTCCTCCAGGCGCGAACACACATGAGGAATTCCATGGTCCCGTGCGAAGGTTCTGTCGTACCCGTCAGGCCAGACATCATGTCCGTCCCACACCGCCCTTACCTCGACGCCGGGCATAGCCTGGAGGATCCGAGTGAATGCCTGGGGGTGGGAGGTATCGAGATCGACCAGCCCGATGCGAATCATAGGATCTCAGTGTTGTTGTTCATTTCTCATACGCGCGGGCAAGAACGGCATTGATTCTCCGCTCGGCGTCAGAGGCGCATTCCTCCACGCGCTTACTCCCCTGGATCATCTGCAGCATTTCGGGGGTCAGGTTGTTATCTCGCCACTCCTGCCAGGCGGGGGTAAAGAGCGGAAACGCGTGCTCCTGTTCGAGTTCGACAAGCAGATGCCGATTGTGCACCGGTTCCGCGTTCAACCAGGCAGGGGATTGTGTAGACGGCCTGTACGTCGGCATCATGCCGAGATATTGCGTGGTCAGCCGCTCGGCCGGACTCTTTACAAGGATCCAGTGAAGGAGTTCCCAGGCCTCGTCCGGATGGGGCGAATTCCTCGGGATCATAAACGCCATAGTAAATCGTCTGGACAAGCGTTTTCCCCCCGGTCCCTTCGGCGGGAACGTCAAATCCCACCGGATGCTAGTCCCCTCGAGATTGATCGCTCCATGTGAACCGATAAGGATCATTGCCGCCCGCCGACCCACAAACGCTTCCCAGGGGTTAACGAAAGAGGTGGTATTCGACGCGATCTTCTCTTTGACAAAGAGATCCTGGATGAAGTGAAGTGCATGAAGCGTGGCAGGTTCTGTCAGCGCCGCACGCCTGGAATCATCCGTAAGCGTCCGGCCACCAAGTGAATAGGTGACAGTCTCGAGGCCCGTGTAATGGACGTCGAATGAGAGTCCCCACTGATCGGGGACTCCATCCCGGTTCGTATCGACGGTCAGCTGCTTCCCCACCCTGACGAGGTCATCATACGTCCAAGTCGTATCAGGGTATGGCAGCCGTGCCCGATCAAACATGTCTTTATTGTAGAAGAGGACAGTCAGCCCAAGGCAAGCCGGAAAGCCGTACAGTTCATCCTCACGCTGCGCGACTCCCCGCCATTCAGTGAATGTCTCGGAGCTGAAATCACTCACAGTGATGTCCCGACGGACATATGGCATGAGATTCAACGCGTACTGCTTCTGTATCAATTCCTGCCCGAACCAGTCTTCCGCGAACATCAGGTCCGCGAACTGACTCCCCGAAGCGATGGAAGTGAGACTCTTTGTCACATAGAGCGGGTATGGAGACGTCTGGAGGACGACATGGACACCGGGGTGCGCTTCCTCGAACGGTCCGATAATCTCCTTTTCCCAGAGCGACCGATCCGCTTCCATCCAGTGATAGAGCGTAAGCGTTATGCCCGAATCCGGCTTCTTCTTCCCCCCTCCACACGAGAGCAGACCGAGCGCCAGTAGTGCCGCGACACCCGGGCGGAGGAGAGAGAACGCCGTGCGTAGTGGAGGCATTAGTAGTATCGCTTCTGGATGCGGGAGAGTTTCGCGTATTCCTTTGCGTACAGGTCGAGCCGGGTGATGCATTCCAGATCTTCTCGCATGTGGTCAGGTTCCCGAACAAGCACACATTGGGAAGTAAGGCGCACTTCGTCGAGGTCCACCGTGGCTGTGGCAACACCATGGCGTCTTCCGGTTTGTGCGAGGAGATCTCCATTGTGATCGATAATCCTGGCCGTAGCGGGACGGTATCGTCCGATGTACGCCGCATACGGCGGATGATTCGCCAGGTTTGACTCAACCACGACGAGTGAGTTGTCCAGCGCACGCGCAGTCAGCTGGGTGCGGAGCGCTTCCTGCGTGGGGCCGTGTGAAACCGTGGGCCAGAAGAGAACCTCTGCTCCTTTGAACGCGTAGATGCGCGGGATTTCCGGAAAATAGATGTCCATGCAGATCATGACCGCGATCCGACCGAAATCGAGATCGAAGACGGGAAGCTCGTTGCCCAGAGAAACGTGGCGGCTCTCCTCCGCCGTTGGCTGGACCTTGCGATAGAACCCGACGATTCTTCCTCGCCGATCGATGATTGTGGCCTGATTGTATACCTTCCTCCCTGAACGGACAAGATACGGGGCAACAAGATTGATCTTCTGCCTTCGGGCGGCGCGCTGGAATGTCCTTGTGACGTCACCCGGATACTCTTCCGCATAATACTCCAGGTGTGCCGGAACGTTGGCGGTGATTACCATCTCGGGCAGACAGAGAATGTCCGCGCCACTCTCCTTTGCGAGTGTGATATATCCGATAGCCCGCTTGAGGTTCATCTCGACGGAATGCGGGAAATCCTCAACCAGAAACGAAGTGGTCCCGATCTTCACGCTGCGCATGGTCAATTGTCCTTTCCTACACACACAAGACTTCCGTCTCCGCTTACGACGAGGATTTCGCAGAAACCGTCCCCGTCGACATCCGCGACGATAGGATTGCCGAGTGCAAATCCGATCTCCACGCTCCACCGGATTGTCCCCCGGCCAGATGGATCGATGCCGATCGCGATGAGCCGGCCATCGGTCGTCCCTGCGATGAACTCTTCTTTTCCATCACCGTCGATATCGCAGCTGACGATGTCCGCAGCGGTGCTTTTGAGTTCGATATTCCAGAGTTCGTTTCCGGTCGCGCCTTCCAGGCATGAGAAGTTCCCGTTCGCATGACAGAATCCGATACAGAGCCTGCCATCGCCATAGACATCGGCCACTCCCGGGAGGCGGAGCATCATATCGGTAAACGGCGCCCGCTTCCACCAGATGATGGAGTAATCGTCTCGCAGCACCCCGAACCCACCAAAACAGCCTGCGATGAGGATCTCCTCCTCCCCGTCGTTGTCCAGGTCTATCAGGATTGGTGAACCGTAGGCTGTAAAGGGATCTTTTTCGGAGCCAAAGTCCGCCTGCCGGGCCTTTGTGAAGTCCCAGTCCGGCTGATTCATGAGAGAATTTGTTGCGGGCCAGAGGATCCACGGGTCCCTGATCCAGTCACCCGATTGCGCATCCAGACGGCAGAGGTGGTCCTTTGCGAGGAAGAGGATCTGCGGACGATCGCCGGGCCGCTGGAGAACGGAAGAGGCAATCCAGGGTCCCACCCCCCGCCCCCATTCGCCTTCGCCGTACTGCCCGCGATGCCACAGCCGGCGGTTTTCCCGGTTGACAGCAACGGTCTCTTCGGAATTCATTGAATAGGACGCATAGGACGATGCAACGATTGTCACTCCGTCAGTTCCCTCTACAGCAACCCATTCATAGAGTCCGATTCTGGTCGGCGCCGGGGACGGAACATCTCGGAACATCCATGACCGCTTCACCGCACCGTCGGGGGATAGCGCAAGAAGCTCGGAGCACTCCCCCCTATCGGGGTTCACCCCCATCACTTCCAGCTCACCGTCCTCATCCACGTCCCGCACATAGGCAGAGTGGAAGCAATTGTCATACCCCATCCAGCCGCGACCCCGCTGTGTCCAGCATTCGGTCACTCCCATGTGGGACTGATCGACCTGGAGTTGATGGAGCCTGTTTGTGTTGTCCGGAATGCAAATAAAGGGACGTTGGCTCTTTTGCGTTCGGTAGACTACGGGAACCGGGCCGGGCCGGGCGGCGGAGAAGCCTTCCAGCTGTAGACGAAATCCCACGGGCCATTCCGCCTGGACTCCCTTCCCCGCCCGGATGACAAGGATTCTCCCGTTGTTTTCGGACACGATGCATTCACACAGGCCATCTCCATCGACGTCGGCGAGAGCTGAGAGTATGAACTCGCCACTTGAACCGAGCTGCGTCACGCGAGTCGATATCTTTCCGTGCTTCCACGTGACCTCCGCAAGTGATCGGGTCCGGTCGGGAGCGACGACAAAAAGGAATACGGTGCATCCTCCGTCAGTAGGCTCGATCCATGTCTCATCGTGCCCGAACTGGACCGGGCGGAAATTCGATTTCCATCCCGAAGGGCGAAGTCCCCTGCCGGCAAATCTGGCGTCGTCGCGGCTCCACAGGGTCAAAGGCTTCAGGTCTTTGACACTCAGGACTTCCACTGTGGAGAAGGGAACCGGATTGCGCAGGTGTTCCGATGTAACCAGGAGCTCTGCCAGGCCGTCTCCGTTGACGTCCTGCACACCCCAGAGATATTTGTCGGGCATGTCGAGTTTGCATCTGCCGGTCACAGGATCGAGTATTTCAAGCCACCACCGGCCGTCGTTCCTGGCATTGAAGAGGCACACAACAAGTTCAGGTTTGCCGTCACCATCCACGTCCCGGACCGAATTCCCGGTATGGCGGAGTTCGGTTGTGTCATTCGGATAGATGAACTCGACGAAACGATCCCAGATCGGTGTGAGATTTCCGCGTCCGTCGTTGTCAACCACCGCCATGTGCCGGGCGACGCGTTCTGCGACGATGACAACCTCACGAGAGCCGTCACCATCGATATCAATGAGCTGCAACAGTCCGTAATTGCGGTGGCGCTCGCCGTTCGAGGTCCAGCGGACCGATCGGGTCATTGTTCCGCTCAGGACATTAAAGACATAAAGACCACAAAGTTTGGATACGACAAGCTCATCGACTCCATCGTTATCCATGTCTGCCGCGGCAACGGTCGGGTGAAACGCGTCGTCCATCCAGAGCGTGTGTGCCAGCACGCCATGGCGTTTCCCGTCTCGAAAGTCGAACACCAGCACCTCTTTCGCGCTCATGAGAGGGGCAATAAGGTGCATTCCCTTCGCGTTCCTGTCGAACCGGTGGCAGAGGAGGGTGCTGGCCTGTGTCCCTGCCGAATGGGGGAACCCGACATAGTGATGCATGAGCAGCTGGCCCGATTCGGCGGCAAGGACTAGGACTTCATAGCCTGAACTGCAGACAATTTCCAGATTCCCGTCCCCGTCAAGGTCTTCGACCGCCCCCACGGCATTAATTCCGTAGCTATGACTCTTCCAGACAAGAACACCAGTGCCGTCCGTCCTGACCACGCAGCCGCCGTAAGCGAACAGAAGGTCCATACGTCCTTCTTCGGCCGGGATGGGAACACATTCGTTCTCGGAGCCGCCGAGCGGGAACGACCAGCGAATGGCGGGCCTGGAGATATTGGAGGGCAATGGTGACCGGCCGGTGAGCCGGTGATCACGCCTGTACATATGCCATTCACCCGGAGGGACGACGAGAGGATCAGGTGGAGTGGTTGCCATGAGCGGGATCTAGATAGAGAGCGTCTGGGGGAGCCCGGTCTTCAATGATTCAAAGGCCTTGAGAATGAGAAGGGTCGCACGGAGGCCGTCGATATGCGTAATGGGCGGCGGCGTCTTGTCGAGCAACGAGCGGATAAAATCCCTGTTTTCTTCTGGGAACCCGTATTCTTCAAGATCAGTGACTTCACTCGTGCTTTCGCCGTCGAAGAACGTGACCGATTTCAGTCTGTTTCTCAAGTGCGCCGTCTTCCGGCCGTCGGTGACCTGAAAGGAAAATTTTGAGACGAAGGGTGTTTGTCCCGAATCACCCTGCGCGACGCTCGCCACTGCCCCGTTTTCGAACCGGATGGTGGCTACGATGTTATCGACGATGTCTATTGCCGGGTGAGTGAGATTCCCGCCTTCAGCGAATATACGGACGGGTATCGACCCGGTAAGGTGGCAGACAAGGTCCATCGTGTGGCAACCCTGCGAGAGGACATTGCCCCCCCCTTTTTTCGGGTCGTTGGCCCAGAAATCATCGGGCCAGCGGGCATCCATCATCTGGCCGATCGTGACGAGCGGGGAAGGGATGAACTCGCGTACGCGGGTCACCGAGGGGTAGTACCGCATCTTGAAGCCGGTCATCAGCGTGATGCCGTGCTTCTCCACTGCGTTCCCAACCGCATAGCACTCCTGGAGTGTCAACGCG
>DKBG01000086.1 GCA_002451155.1 Ignavibacteria bacterium UBA6906 | reverse complement strand
GGCCAGAGCTCACGAAGAGATGTCCGCGACTTCCTGCAGAGAAATACGTACTGATCATAGGCGTACGGATGGCTGAAATGAGCCACCTCCTCCACCTGGGCGAAATAGTGTCTGAGCGATTGCTCGCTGTACCCGATTGCGAGGACAACCTCGCCACTGTACTCACGCGGGCCCCAGAGCCAGTAGTTGTTCCTCGGACAGATGGATTTGGGGAGCCCGTACTGGTCACCAAATATGTCAACCGCCCCGGCGGGTCCATACCATGATGCCAGGATAGCACACTCTTCCCGGTCTTTCTCCGGCAACGCCGCGTATGCCCGGCCGACCCCACCGACCAGCTCTTCCCATCCGATTCGATGCACGATGTGCAACGGCAGTCTGTCCCCCTCCCCCGTCTCCATTCGTACCGCGTCCCACAGACCAAGCCCCTTTGAGTACTGCACCAAATTGTCCACTGGAAGAATTGGCACCGCGATCGGGAGAAGGACAAGACCAGACAGAGTGACCAGACCCACGATCACAGGCTTCGCCCAATTCGCATTCAGTCTTCGGGCCAGACTCTCTACGCCCACGGCACCGGCACTGAGAAGCAGGGGAAAAACTGGCAACACATAGTAGGTCTTGGAGTTTTGAAGCAGGTACACCCCGAGAAAGATCAACGCAGTCCACCCAAGATACCGATTCCGCGTTGTTGCTTCTCCGCGCAGCAACACCAACAACCCACCCGCCCAGAAGGGAACCGTCAGAGGATTCAGAAGGAATGCAAGTTGGAGGAAGAACTCAACGGGAGACAGTGAGAGATTCTTGAACTCCGTTGCGTTCTTCATGAACTCCGCCGTGGGCCACCCGTGCTGGGCTTGCCATAGGAGGTGAGGCAGCAGCATGAGCAGACTTACGGCTCCGCTGACATACAGCCAGGGCGACTTGAGTATGCTCCACCGGGCTGTGATTACGAGAGATACGACGAGAGAAAAGCCCAGCACTAGAAAGGTGTATTTGTTCAGGAGTCCGATTCCACCGATAAGTCCGACTATTATCCACCGTCCGGCCGGGGGATTCTCGCGCATGGTGAGGAACAGATAGAGTAGAAGCGTAGAAAGCATGATGTCCGGCGCATTCATCGAAAAGAAACTGCTCAAAGCGAGGAATCCGGGAGCGGAGAGTATCAGTGCAGAGGCGAAGCCGCTGGCGAATGTCCCGCCCCCCAGCCTTCTCGCCATCGCAGCCGCGAGAAGAACGGTCGTGGCTCCGGCCAGACCGGAAACGAACCGCAACGCGAGAATGCTCTCGCCAAACAACAGGGTGGTGAGACGTGCAAGAAAGGCGACAAAGGGAGGTTGGTCAACGTAGCCGAAGTCGAGATGACGGCCGCATATGATGTAATACATCTCATCGCCGAAGTAGCCGTATCCACTGGTGGTGAGAAGGGTAATCAGCAGAAACGCTAACGCGAGAAGGAGTGGAACCATCCCCAGTCGCTCCACGCCCTGCCTGATGTGCTTCAGGAGAAAAGCCACGACTTCTTCCGGAATATTCTTTTGGTCGAACACTTCAGGGTTGATGACCCGGCAGTCTCCGGACGCCGTTGGCGACTCCGGATTCGGCTCGCTGACAACCCTCTCCAGCCTCCCACCCTTCCTACGCCTGCAACGGTTTGACTACAACGGCAGTTCCATAGCACAATACTTCCGTCACCCCAGCTGTTACTTCGGTCGCGTCGTACCGTATTCCAATCACCCCGTTCGCCCCGATCTCCTCCGCATGGGTTACCAGCAGTTCGTAGGCCTCGCTTCTGGTCGTTTCACAGAGTTCGGTGAAGAGCGTGATATTCCCTCCGATTATCGTCTGGAGGCCCGCTCCGATCGTGCCAAAGATCGAACGTGATCGAACGGTCAATCCTCGGATAACGCCCAGTGATTTCACGATTTCATATCCGTCTATCGTGAACGCAGTCGTTGTCATTGCGTAGATCCCTCTCGGCTGCATAGACGCCCTCTGTTCCTCCGGATTCATCTTCTTGAAGCATTCCGTGCAGATCGTCTTTGTACGAAAATAGTACCGGGACGGATATTCTCTACCACATCGTTCACATTTCATGGGAACCTCCTGCTGTGGGGATGGTGCAGCTGTTGGCCGCGCGACTTCTCTCCCTGTATACGAGCGCGGAGCGCTGATGTTTGGCCAGGTACGTCCCTCCAACGAACATTTCGTCCCAATCCTCTGCAGGCCGCCGAGATACTGGTGCCGACCAGTTCCCGACGACTCCGCCGGAAGCTACAGACGGACACATTGATAATCAAAGAGCGCGTACCGGAGGGTGAACTCCTGCTCGGGGATATAGGCAGGCGCAGCGAGTTTGTAAAGATGGCCTATCCCGCGAACGACAATCCTGACCGGACCTGATTGGCAGAAACGGACTCCAGAGGGAGTGAAGGCCTCGACGATCGGCGCATAGTCCCAGAAGTACACGCCGTTATCCCCCCTGTGCTTCCACTGCTTTACAAAGCGCGCGGAGGAATCGGGGTGCAGCGTGAGGAGATGATTTCGAAGAATCCCGCGGTTGATAAGGTCGGACTCTCCAAGTCTAACGGTCGTCCTGACTTCCGGGTGATCCCTCAGCCAGACCTCCAGGGTGATCATCGAGCCCACGGGACCTTCAAGCACCTCATCGTACACACTCCGGACGCCTACCTGAAATGCCCCGTTGAGGCTCGCCGTCCCGCCGTCGTAGATCTCGACGTTCTGGCCTTCCCCCACTGTTCCCACTTCGGCCGCCAGAAACGTAGGCGGGCTTTCGCGCGGCGGCAGACTTTCATCACAGGAAATGGGAAGTCCTGTGAACAAAAGGCCGGCTGCAATGACCACCGGACCGAGAACAGGGAATGACTCCGGAGTGTTCGCCATTCGTCCACTTCCC
>DKBG01000325.1 GCA_002451155.1 Ignavibacteria bacterium UBA6906 | reverse complement strand
CTCATCAGCAGTGATTTGCGGAAATTCGCCCCGGGAGAGGCGGTTGAGCATTTCGCGTTGAAAGAAGGCGATTCTCCGGATGGTCACGATGTCCTTCTTGAGATGAAGGATCCGCGCCATCGTCCGCTGTGACGGTTGTTTGAACACCTCATCCTCAAGCGCGTCGATAGCGTCGTCAAGTTGATCCAGTATCGGCGTGTAGTTGTCAACGATATCGTCGATGACAAGATGAAAGAGATAGTCCGGCCCTCTTCCGAGCAGTTGGGGGTTCTTGCCAACCACCTGCGCGGCGTAGGCTATTGAACGGAGGGGCTTGAAATGATGCGTGACGAGAGCCTGCTTCGTGAGAAACGCGCTGAGCTGTGAGGTCTTGATTTCAAGTTTGCGCAAGGAGCGACGGTCGCCCTGGCGATTGACATTCTCGATCGGATTGAAGATCACAAAGAGATAGTCCCCAAAATCCTCAACCTTGGGAAGGTGCCCTTCTTCTTCCCGTCCCCCCTGGCAGTCTTCAATCGCAAGGGGATGGAAGTCGAACAGCGAGACGAGGACCGTTTCCTCCTCCGCGTCGATCGGATCCTCCAGGTCAACCCAGAGGATTCCTTCCTGGCGCTGGATCGCCTGCGAGAGTTCCTTGACGGAGAGGCGCCGGATTTCATTGTTCAGATATTGAAGGACTGTGACCATGCCGTTGTTCTCTTCGTGTCCGGTTCGTGGTGCCGGCAGGTACCTCAGTGGAGGGCGATCTGCGTGAGCGCAGGAAGTTGCGTTGGACAAATATAGCCAAATGAACGGACAAATCAACGTGCCTGGGAGGTTTTGGAGAGCCGGNNTCCCCTACCTGTGGCCAGCATCACAGGTGAATTCCTGAAATTCCCTTAAGGTCTGCTACATCCAGAGGGGGGCGCCCCCTTTCGCGGGCTGACACCCGGGTCCGTGCACGGTCTCTCCGCGCACGCCCGGGATAACCATTCGGTCTCACACTCTTACACGGCCATACCGGTGCATCGATCTCTGGTTGCAGGCATCCTTCTTCTCATGTCAGTCTGCACTCCGCGCGAGACGCGGGCAGACCCGGACAGTCTTGTCACGGCGCTGCTCCGGTCTGGATACGAAGCGTTGCAGAGAAGTCCCGCAGAGGCGATGCCGTATTTCGAGGAAGCGCTCGAGCAGGATCCCTCCAACCGGACCGCACAGCTGCAACTCGGATCGATCTATCTGAGCCTTGAACGCCCCGAGGATGCCATTATCCGGTTTGAGATCGCCCATCACCTTCGGCCTTCGGATACCACAGCGCTCCAGGTAGCGTATCTGGCCTCACGTCTCGGTATGACGCTGCGGTCGTACGAGATTTTTGAATCCCTCCAATCGAGCAGCGATTCCGCCACCGCGGCAATCGCACGGGCGGCAGTGGCGGTCATGACCCCGACGATCTGCCAGATAGTCTCTCCCTGGTGGATGCGTCCGTCCGCGACCCTGTATTTCGATACGCGGCTGGAGGATTTGATCTTCCTCGGATGGTACCACCTGGGCTACTACCTCGACGATGCCCGAACACTTTCCGCATTTGGCGTTGCAAGTCTCTTCGCAGATTCCCGATCCGGCGGAGGGGCCCTCCCGGTCATTTATTCGGACAACTACGCATTGCTCGGCGGGGGCCTCAGATATGTCCCTGTTCGAGGTTTGACGATCGACCTGCAGCCGGGTGTAACGTATGACCTCATCGCGCGCCCGGGAAAGGAGCGGACAGGGTTCGATCTTCGGACCACGCTGTCGTACGGAAATGGCTTATACGCCCCGGCCGAATCCCCCGAATCCGCATCCTGGCCCTTTCATTTCTTCGCCGACTGGTACGCGAGCATCGGATACTACACCAGATATGAGAACATGCTCCTGTACAGCCACGCCCGGGCGGGGTTCAGGGCGTTCACCCTCCGTCATACGGCGGTGGATATCTTCCTGAGGGCGGATTTTGTTGCCGACTCCCGCGGGGAATACTACAACAACATTCTTGAGGGCGGAACGGGAATTCGTATCATCCCGGACCATCGATGGGGGGTCGCGTTCATTGCCGAGTACCATCACGGGGGGTACCTGCGAAGCGTGCCGGCATCGGCAACACTCGGGTCTCCATACGACACCGTGAGACTCTTTCTCATTTTCGACAGATTCATCTGCTGGTGAAATGGATACGTTTCTCATCTATATCGTTTCCCTGTTCGCTGCAACCTCCGGGCTGTTCTACGTCTTTGCGTTTATCGTCGCTACTTTTTTGCTGATCAGCGGGCTCGATGACCTGGCGGTTGACCTCTACTACTGGTACAACAACATCTTCCGCCATTCCAGGTTCACCCAGCACCAGCGGCTTTCCGAGCAATTGCTGCATGACACGCCCCAGAAGCCGATCGCCCTGTTCATACCGCTCTGGAAAGAACAGGACGTCGCGGAACAGATGCTGAGCCGGGCCTGTGAGACGATTGACTATCACAACTACGAGATCTTCGTCGGCATCTACACCAACGACACCGAGACGACCGCCAAGGTCATGGCGGCGGCGAGAAAGTACCATCAGATCCACCCGGTGTTCACGCTGCATGAGGGTCCGTCGACAAAGGCCCAGAACCTGAACGATATCCATCAGGGCATGATTGAATGGGAGAACGTCACCGGCATGCGGTATGATATCATCGTCCTCCACGATGCCGAGGACCTGATCCACCCGCTCTCCCTCAAGTGCTTCAACTATTTCATCCCCGATTATGATATGGTCCAGCTTCCCGTCTATCCGCTCGAGACGGGTCATACTAAAGTGGTGCACTGGACATACGCGGACGAATTTGCGGAGAATCATACCAAGGATTTGATGGCCCGCCAGGCCTTCAGCGGTTTCACCCCTTCCGCGGGTGTCGGGACCGCCTACAATCGCTGGCTCATTGAATTTGCCGGAACGTCGTTTGCGCGGCATATGTTCCGGCGCCAGTCGCTGACGGAAGATTACGATATCGCCCTCCGCCTGGCTCTGGCAGAAGCAAAACTGCTCTACCTCTACCGCCCGTTCGGGGTCAATATTGCCACCTGGGCCTACTTTCCACAGACGTTCAGCACGGCGGTCCGTCAGAGGACCCGCTGGCTCATCGGCATCTGCATCCAATCGTGGAAGACATACGGCTGGGCGGGGAAGGGACGGTTCAAATTCACCCTGTACCGCGATCGGAAGGCCCTCCTCTCCAACATCATCAACGCTCTTGCTTATGTCCTCTTGACGTACGTTCTTTTGTACGAGCTGGTGGAGTGGGGATTGCGGGACTACGGGCGCCTCGAACCGATCATCAGGACCGGCACGCCGCTCTGGTATATCGTTCTGGCCGACACGATTCTGATGCTCTGGAGATTCCTGCATAGATTTATTACGGTGAGCCGCGTGTACGGGAGAGTCGCAGGAATGCTTTCCATCCCCCGCCTGCCGGTCGGCAACATGATCAATTTCAGCGCAACAGTTCGAGCCCTGACAAAAGTGACGCTGACATCCCATACAAACAAACCGATCGCCTGGGAAAAGACTGCCCACACGTTCCCGGTGGCCGAGAACATCCCCTCTGTCTGACGAGTATGCCTCAACAGATCCTGTATGCCGAAGACGACGATGCCGCGCGCCTGATCGTTCGCGAACAGCTTGAAAACGAAGGGTACCTGGTGGTCACCGCGGCGGACGGCGACGAGGCCGTGCAGTGTCTTCAGCAGCAGAAATTCGATCTCGTGTTGCTGGACATCAAGATGCCCGGC
>DKBG01000062.1 GCA_002451155.1 Ignavibacteria bacterium UBA6906 | reverse complement strand
CGACATGACGGATGATTTCGGGAAAGATCTCGGCAATATCCCTTCGGTGTACACGAACCTCAATGTGCTCGCTCTGGAGGCTCTCGGCCACCAGCCGCTGATACCGGGATTCATCGAACTCAGATTCATCAAAGCAGAGCGAAAATGTCGTGAACCTCCCGCCACTTCTTGCTTCGCGCCCGAGCCGCGCGATCAAGGCGCTGTCAAGACCTCCCGACAGGTAGCTGCCGACAGGCACGTCGGACCTCAAGGTACGAACGGCTGTGGCGTTGCGGAGAGTCCTTCCGACAATTTCCGAGTCCTCATCGATACGACCCGGACGGGACTTCCATTCATCCGCAGGGGGAAACGTAGGCCGCCAGTACGTCCGCGAGCGGGACCGACCGCCTGCCTCAAGAGTGCGGAACGAACCCGGGGGCAGTTCCTGAATCCCGGCGAAGCAGGTTTGCGGCGCAATGGTCGTCCAGTAGGAAAACGTCTGGTCCAGTCCCCTCGGATCTATCTGCCGTCGAATCCGGGAATCGGCGAATAGACACTTCATCTCGCTCCCGAACCATATTCGACCCGGTTCTTCGTAAGTGAAGAGCGGACAGATCCCCAGGGGATCGCGGGCGATGAACAAACGAGAGGCCAGAACATCCCAGAGGGCAAAGGCCCACTGGCCGTTAAACCGATCCAGGGCACCCTCTCCCCATTGCTCAAACGAATGAACAATGACCTCAGTGTCCGATCGAGTGCGGAATCTGTGCCCTTCTTCTTCCAGCTCGCCCCGCAGTTCAAGGTAGTTGTATATCTCTCCGTTGAAGACGATCCAGAT
The DNA here is from genome assembly GCA_002451155.1 of Ignavibacteria bacterium UBA6906. Lineage (GTDB taxonomy): Bacteria > Bacteroidota > Ignavibacteria > UBA10030 > UBA6906 > UBA6906. The sequence continues at coordinate 8,566 of DKBG01000062.1, read as the reverse complement.
TGATCCCGTTTCATTCGAGAGGGGCTGCTGGCCAGTTTCAATATCAATCAGCGATAATCGCGCGCTTGCCAGCCCGCACCGCGCGTCACGGTAGTACCCGAATTCATCCGGCCCACGGTATCTTACGGCCGCCACCATTTTGCGTAATAAATCGACCTGGACCGGTTCTCCTCCGGCCGTCAGATCCACCATGCCGACGATCCCGCACATGCACCGTCACTCCTCTCCATGAGGCGGACCGGTACTCGCAGAAGGACCGACCTCCGGTACCTGAGAAGCCAGAATTCCACTCAGGTGCAACGGGCGCGTGGTCCGCCGCTTCAGCAGAATATCGTCGTAGATGCGTTTCACCTGATTGACCGAGAACCCGGCTGCAGCGGCGACATCCGAAGGCTCGTAGCCGTTGTTGAGCCCGTACAGACAGTAATCAAGAACCTGGGAAGGCACCCCGAAGTAGAATTCCTCCTGGGTCTGTTCGAGAGGAAAGGTGTCCGTGGTCGGGGTCCGGGCTCGAATTTCCTCCGGAACGTCAAGATAGCGGGCAAGACAGTAGACCTGCGACTTGTACAGATGGGCGATCGGTTTGAAATCGGCCAGCCCGTCACCCCCCTTCACAAAGAATCCCTGATCATATTCCAGCCGATTGGGCGTGCCGCATACCGCATAGTTCAGACGGTCCGCTTCGTAATATGCAACCATCGTCCTCGTACGCTGCTTGAAGTTGGTGGCCGCGACGAGCTGCAGATATACCCCCGAAGGCATTCGTTTCGATATTTCGCCTCCTGAAGGTGCTCGGACCGTCAACCGCGAGATGCTCAATCGCTCCGACATTGCCGCCGACGGGAGTGTGACTTTGAATTTCCATCCGGCCCCAAATTCAGGAAACAGCGTTCTGACGGCCTCCTCCTGCGCACGATAGCAGCCGAGCGCCTGGAGAACGGGGGAAATTTCCCGGGTAATTGCGGATACCCCAAACGTCTCCGCAACGATCCTCCCAAGACGCAGTGACTCTTCCGACGAATGACGCTCTGGCAAAAGGAGCGCAACTACCCGGTCCTTTCCGAGTGCCCCCACGCATAACGCAACGCAGACCGCGCTGTCAATACCGCCGGAAACGGCCACCACCGCTCCCTTTTTGTGAAGGACACCAGGAACCACGGAACGGATCGATGATATAATCCGCTCCGACTCCTCGGCTTCATGGAGGGTGAGAAGGTCCTTCGAAAAACTCCTGCGCGGGATCATTCACAGTTCACGATGTTTACTGATTTCTCAGGCAACGCAAATGCCGGGCTCTTGCCGTTTGACGGAGCTCAAGAGGTGCCTGTTCGCATATAGAATAGGTGAAATTGTCTGGGATGCAAATGTCCCGGAGTGTTTCTGTACGCTCGGAGCGGGCCGCGGGATAATGTCGGATTCACTGCAGGAACCCTGATTTCACAGGAAATCTGTGAGGGGAGACCGAGGAGGAGTTAGCCCGCGTCCCTGGAAGGTGATTTTGCTCTCGACCCCTTGCCATTTTGACCCTTAAATGCGTCATGCACTGCCAGGCAGAGCTCGTTCTGCGTTGTGAAGCGACGACCCCTGACGATCTTCCAGACTTCATCCCGGTGGACGTTCAAAAGCTCACCTATGGCGATGGCATCTGTATATGTCACTTCACGCATGAATTCCTCCAGGACAGATCTCTTACCTACCCAATATCCTCCCGTCGGCGGTGGGATTCTGTGCTCCAGCACACACGGGATAGACACGCGCACGGAAAACGGCGATTCTCCGTACTGTTCGGTGATCCGGAAGAGAATGTCACGAACAGGTCACCAGACAGCCCCTGTACGCACGCCGCCAGGAACGCGCCCTCTATCGAAACAACGCACGGCTGAAGTATTGCCATTTCGTGGCTCCCATTTCCTATCCGCGCGCGCTCCGGGGCTCTGCGAGTACCAGACCTGTTCGAACTAAGGAACATGGAGCTAACCGGTGAAAGGGCGTCACAAGAAACAGAAAGGAAGTACGGCGTGAGGAGTCGAGACAGAGCGGATGAGAAGCAGCACAAAAGTATCTGCTGAGGCAGAGAGACCCGACAATCTCAGCGGAACGGACCGGGTTCGGAAGCGATCACGCCGAGCGCGTCAGTCGGTCGAACACTTTATGCTTGAATGATCGGCTGAGCGTCAGACGAGTCCCGTCAAGCAATATGACGGAGTACTCCCCGTAGAAAAGCGGATGCATCTCTTTGATCCGGTCAATATTGACAATGCTCGAACGATGGATTCGAACGAAGGCGTTCGACGGAAGCTGCTGCTCGAGCCTGGAGATCCTCTCCCGGATCAGGTGTTTTTTCCCCTGTACATGAAGGCAGACATAGTCCCCCTGTGCCTCAGCCCAATCGATCTCATTGGAACGCAAGAACGTAATCCGGCCGCCCGATTTAACCAGAAAGCGATCGGTTACCCCCTCAGGGTGGGAGTCTGGGGGCAAAGTAGGCATAATTCCCTGGGTCAACGTTCCCTCCATCCCTTGACGTCGGATCCGCCCACTCCCGGCCTCCCCTCAGTCCATCTCGCCCCCGGGATGGGACTCCCCTCCGTGTACGGAGGCCTGGCTGTAAGGTTTCACCCCCGCGACGTGGCAGCAACGTATTTTCGTTCCGGCTCGGAATGCCGGGAGACCGCTCGGCAACCGGGGGAAGGACACCGTCTTCAGAGGCTTTCAAACTTGTACCCGCGCCGGCGAAGCTCGGAGAACAACCGGTCAATCCTCTCCGCGAATTTGTCGGGGCGCCTTGGATCAACGCCCAGATGAAAGAGGAGAAGAAAACCGTTCAGGCCCGCCGGGGAGCCGCGCTCGAACGAAAGCACACTNNCTCCAGTCGGCTATCGTCCGGTTGTACCACTCGTACGGAGGGAGGAAGAAAGGAGCCTCATCACGTCCAATCCCGCGTGCTTTCATGGCGTCATAGTTCGACCGGATATCCCGCACAAAATCCTCCTTGGTTACCAGCAGCGAATCGCGATCGGACCATGAAGCGTAGAGAAGATGTCTGTCCGAGTGTGCTCCAAGGTAGTGCCCCGCCTTCCTGAGTGAGTCAATCAGGCCCGCGAACGCTGGATTCCTGTAGAAATCCCCGGTCAGGAAGAAGGAGGCCTTTGCCCGATTCTTCGAGAGTGCGGACAGTATCGTCCGTCCGCCATCAGCGAATTCATGGCCTGTGAAAATCGGATAGATCACCCGGCGCGTCGAGTCCAGGCGAATGATCGCCCCGTGTTGCAGCAACGCCCCCTTTAAAAACGAAGAGCTGTCCCCCGCAGGCTCAAGAGCTGAGAAATAGTATGTCAACGAGGCCGTGCCATCCATCGTCGGCTCATTCGTCGAATAGTCCCCCCAGTCATCGTGATAGACCACGAGATCAGACTGGAACTCGGAAAATTCGTCGGGTGAGTAGAGCGTGACCCCCCGCAGGGCGTTAAAGATGGACCCGTAGACCGGGCCGTCCACCAGCCCTCCGTCAATCGGGTATCCGTAGACATGTGTGAAGGCGGAATGCGGATCTCGCGGAGAGACACCTGTCCGGGGAACTCCCACGATCATACTCGTCCCCCAGGGATTGCACCCGAAGAGCCAGTCCCGCAAGGCCGCTTCCATGGATGCGTATGTAGTATCGCCGCTGAGGCGCTCATACAACCTCGCCTGGGTGAGCGCAGCGGCGACGAGATTGTTCGAACACCAGATGAAGGGTACGCCGTTGAAGAATGGATTCCTTCTTCCTCTCCTGAAGATCTTCTCGAGACCAAGTTTCATGTATCCGAGGAATTCTGAACGGTACTGATTTTCCAATGCTGCCAGGAAGTAATGCCCCAGGTTGACAAAGGGATACCATTGATAATGGTGCGCGCTGTCTGCCCCCATCCAGGGAGTAACGGCCTCCCGCGCGCCAAACGCAGCGGCCTCCCGCAGAAAGGCAGAATCAGGGTAGAGGAAACCCAGCTGGGTTGCGGCGAGTTCCATGTCGTCCACCCAGTTGTCCTCCTCATAGAAATAGGGCGAAAGGCATGGAGCAGTCTGACAGACACCCGGACGCTCCTGTCCTGCCCTGTACGCCTCAAGCGCCTTCCGCCGCAACGTGTCTGCAAGGACTGGATCTGAGGTTTGAAGAATCCTGGCTGCCATGGCAAACGCCGACGCGAATTTCCCTGCAGTGGATGCGAGTCCGGTCGTACGATTCTGAGACCGGAAGAGCCCCTGCGGCGACCCTGTGCAATAATAGACAGGTCTCGCTTTACCCCGCCCGTAGTTTACCGTGTCCTCGGTCGGCAATCGGAATCCCCTGTGGTCCCTGTCATCGGCAATCTGGTTGAACATCAATCCCCGCCCTGGGTTCATCTTTCGCAGCCATCGAAGCCCCCACCACGCCTCGTCCAGAATGTCAGGCACACCATTCGGCCCCGGGAGACCGTCCTCCCCGACATGATCGGAAAATGCACCCGGGTTCTGCTGGAAAGCGAACATCATCTGCACGACAGCATTCGCAGAAGTGGTTACATATTGAAGATAGTCCGAGGCGTCATGCCAACCACCAACCACGTCTATGGTGGCCGAATCGATATCGGGGCCATAGATGACGTATCCGTCATGGGTATGACAGGAGTCCCGAAGAAAAGGGTTGTATCCGCATCGCTGTTGCCGCATGTACTGAAGAATGAAATCGGCCATCCCTTCGTATACTCCGGGGGCAATCCTGAACGATGGCGATTCTACTCCGTCGCACCGAATGAAGAACGCCCCTTCCCGGCGAAACGACGAGAGATCAAGACGGTAGGTACGCTGAAACGCTGCGTAGGGGCCAAAAGGAGTGACCGACTCCGATTCCCAGACGGTCTCCTGCGTCAGGGCATCATGCACGGTGAACCCCCGGGGATCCACTCCAGGGCCCTGACACACGAGCACCGCGCCTTTGATGGATGATGGGCGATATCCAAGCTGATTGACGCGAATCCAGGATTGAGAAAACGCCTGATGCGTCAGAGTAACCAGAATAACCAGAATCGCAAGTCGGAGAGTCATCGTTGAGGTCAGTGAGTGTGAATGAGGACGTACGCTGGGCGCACCGCGTGCCTGAGCAGCGGGCGATCTGGCAGGACCGGCAAATGTTCCCCCCGGCCGGAAGACGGAGGCAAGAGCCCCCTCACCTGCCGGACAGCACGAGACGAGGAACGCGCAGTCGGCTACAGCAACAGGTAAATCTACGCGCGGGATACCGATTGGGTTGGGACCGCGCTAGTTCGCAGACCCGCGAAAATCAACAGTCGGCGATGTCGCGTTGCCGTCGGGCCGTAATTTGCCGCGCTTCTTTTCGGGGGTCGCCAGGAATTCAATCCACTTGAGAAGCTGGGTGACCGGAGCACCCTTTCGATAGAATCCCTCCAGCCGCGGATTGCGCACCGCGCCCGCGGTATAGCTGTCGTCATATCCCGAGATGAACAAGAAGGGCATCTGAGCATGTTTCGGATCTGCGTGGAGGGTGGTGTTCAATTTGAGCCCGTCCATCACCGGCATGTAGATATCGGAGACAACGATATCCACGGGGAACTCTCGCACCTTCTCGAGGGCTTCCTGGCCGTTTCGCGCCTGCACAACATCCCATCCCTTTGCCGTGAGGATATCCCTCAGGATAAGCCGATAGCTTTCTTCATCATCTACGAGGAGTACAACCATGGGGATTTTCCCTGCCGAATCGCTTTCGTAAGGTGCTGATTCCGTGCACTTTAGTCAAGGAACATACAAGAGTGATGCCAGAAGGGCGAAGCGATGCTCGAAATCGCTCGGGGGAATTGCGACAAATCAGCGTTTTCTCTATGTTAGTCGACACTGCTGGGGCCGCCGATGACCATACATCACTCTACTTCAGACTCGCTGAATCAGCCATTCCCTCTTTCACGCGACCTGGTTGAACAATATCGAACGGAGGGGCATCTTCTCCTCAGAAACGTCGCTCCGCGCGAGGAAATCAACGCGTTTCGCCCGATACTCAGGCAGGTCGTCGACGCCATAGCTCAAAAGGACGAACGGCAGGGCCGGATCGAGGACTACAACACCCTTTTTCGCCAGGTCACCAATGTCTGGCAGATCGATGAGCGGCTGAGATCACTCGTCTTTGCCTCCCGATTCGCACGGATCGCGGCCGAGCTGATGGGAGTTAGCCGCGTGCGGCTCTACCACGATCAGGCGCTGTTCAAGCCAGCGGGTGGGAAGCCAACACCCTGGCATCAGGATCAATTCTACTGGCCCCTCGACACAGTGAATACCATAACGATGTGGATGCCACTCCTAGACCTGACGGAGGACATGGGGACCATGCTCTTCGCCGCCGGTTCCCATCGTGACGGCCCCTTTTTGAATCAATCAATCTCAGAAGAGAGCGGGATCCTGTATGAGCGCCTGGTCTCTGAGAAGAAGTATCCCGTCCGCAGTTATTCCCTGAACGCCGGCGACGCCACGTTTCACGCAGGCTGGACAGTCCACGCTGCACATCCGAACACCAGTGCGAAGATTCGGGAGGTCCTGACAGTCATCTATTACGAGGATGGGGCACACATCATGGAACCGGATTCGGATTTTCGAAAGGTGGACATGGAGGTGTTCCATCCAGGCGCAAAGCCAGGCGACTTGGCCGCGACTCCGCTCAATCCGATTCTTTATCCTCCTCCTTTCGGCTCCTGAACCGAGAGGACCGGACCTACCCCCAGCGCTCTACGGCGTCGTGAAGGAGCCGGACATGGCTCTCGGGGACATGGGGCGCAATTGAACACGCTGTGCTCAGGATGAACCCCCCTCCCTGTCTTCCGACTTCCAGCCTCTGCCGGGCATCCGCAAGCACACCGTCAGCAGACCCTCTGAGGAGGGTGTTTACCGAATCAATATTCCCTTTGATGAATCCCTTCCCGGCGGCAACCACCTTTGCCCGCTCAAGCTCTACGTTCCCGAGGGGAGGCGGATCCAGACACTCGATCCCGCTCGCGCCGGAGGCAAAGAGCAGGTCGAGGCGGTCCGCAATCGCCCCACAGGTATGAACGTAGATGTGACGTCCCTTTTCCCTGACAGCCCGCATAATTTCTGATTCGTGTGGAAGCACAAATCGTTCGTACATTTCTTTCGAGATGAACCCGGCCCCCGCGAAAGGAGATGAAAGCTTGATCGCGTCTACCCCCGCATCACACATCTCCGATGCGAGCTCCCGAATGAGAGCGGAGAACCTCTGGAGGATGGATGTCGCCGTCTCAGGATAATCGAGAAGTCCGAGCAGACCCTCCTGATGTCCGACCAGATCAAGATAGTAATCGAACGGCGATGTGACTTCACCGTGGATCGAGACGGCGGCGCCTTCGGCCGCTACAAGAATCTCAATGACATCGAACAGATGTTTCCGGTCAAGATGGAAATGGAGACCCTGGGAGACAGGAATGTAATCGAGGGAGGTCGGGAGAAGTCCGGGTGACCACGCCGACAGATCAGGACGAGCCGGTTCTACGAGGGGGAAGTGCCGCGGCAGGTCATTCCCGGGATAGAGTGTCGAACTTCCATCGAGCCACTTGACCATAACGCCGTCGGGCACCTCCCTGCAGCCGGACATCCGGTCGCGCCATGCTGGATCGTGGCCATGGAGACTGATGAGAATTCCGTCAAACTCATACCGGCGGCGCAGCTCCCTCAGTCCTGCGGCATACACATCAGGGTCATTCCAGAATTTCTCAGGTGAAACAGCGAGGACCCGGACCATGTACCCGATGCTCATCTGGCACATGAGCGGAACCCGATCCGGGGTCTTCAGGTCCATCGCCAGTGCTATACGAGTTTTCGATTGCATGTTCATTCCTGCCGTGCGGACGCCTTGAACATAGGAATTGCCGCGTCAGGATCCAAGAGAGCGAGGCAATCGCCTATTCCGATTTGAGGGCTGCAGAACTACCATTTGCCAAAGAAAACCCCTATATTTGGGCAGACCGAATGCTCATTCCTCTGATTCAATGACCCCACGAGAACGCTGGCTTGCGCTCTTTGCGCGCGAAAAACCGGACAGGATCCCTACGGATTACTGGGCAACGGATGAAGTCACAGAGAGGCTCTTCCGCGAATTGAGATGTAGCTCAAAAGAGGAACTGTACACCCGGCTTCATATTGACGGTCTGTATCACCTCGAGCCGCCGCGAACCGTTCTCCACCATCCGAATGATCCCGAGGCGGATATCTGGGGGGTCCGGAGATCGAAAATCAGCTACGGCGCCGGGGAATACGATGAGTTCGCAAATCACCCGCTGGCAGGCGTCACCTCAGTGGAAGAGATCCACGCGTACCACTGGCCGAGCGCCGAGGAGCATGACTACGAGTGGTACCGGAAAGCGATCCGAAACGCTCCCCCCCACCGGTGTGTCCGGTCCGGCGACTTTGAGCCTTTTCTCCTGTACTGCGCCATGCGGGGAATGGAACAGGCCATGATGGACCTGATCGCCGAACCGGAGATTGTGACTGCCGCCCTTGATCATATCTTCGAATACTACTACGATCTCAA
>DKBG01000269.1 GCA_002451155.1 Ignavibacteria bacterium UBA6906 | reverse complement strand
TCATGGCCAGGAAGGTGCACATGGCGTTGGTGGCCACGCCGGCCTTGGGATTCAGGGAGTTCAGTTCCTCCATGGCTTTCAGGCCGAATGGTGTCGCGGCGTTGCCGAGACCCAGCATGTTGGCCGAGATGTTCATCAGCATCGCGGCGACGGCCGCGTGGTCGGCAGGGACGTCGGGAAAGAGCCGGACCGTCGCCGGTTTCACGAGCCGGGCAATGGCCGTCACCAGGCCGGCGGCCTCCGCGATCTTCATCACGCCGAGCCAGAGCGCCATGATCCCTACCAGCCCGAGAGCAATCGTCACGGCCGTCGACGCGTAGTCAAACGCGGCCCTCGTAACAGCGCGGAGCTTGACCAGGTGGATCGATTCAAAGCGAAAACGCAGGAGGGCAGTCTGGCCGTCGGGTGAAAGGGTCAGGACATGAACCGTGCCTGTCAGCCTGCCCTTCACGGAGGCGGATGCGGCCATCTCACGCCAGAGAGCGGGTGCATCCTTCCCAGGTTCCATCGTCACCGCGGGCAGCGCGGTCGACGAGAGCGTGACCGACACAGGCTGTCGGACATCCTCCTGGACCAGGTCCGGGCCGTACACGGCGTTGATCGTCCGGGCGGGAACAATGAGAATCCCTTCATAGGAACTCCGGCGCGCTCCCGGCCCCTTCTCGATCTCCAGCGTCCCGCTCAGTTCGACGCCGTTGCGGTAGGGGTTCTTCATCTCGTCGCGTATGTCGTTCCCGACGGCGACACAGATACCGAAGGCAATCAATCCGATCCAGATATAGTTAAGCATCGGCGAGCTCCTCTGTTTCCTTCACGGCACCGGGTGATGGGCGGTGTTTAGAATTTCACTTTCAGTCCAATTCCAAGCGGCGTCGTGGCCGGACCGGGCAACAACTCCAGCGAGACATCGTCCCCGATGTCGAAATCGGACAGGCTTGCATCGACGTACGCATCGACGAGATTCACAACATAGAAGAGAAGAAAATACCAGCCGAATCGATCACGTTCTTTTCGGTAGAACTCGCGAAGGCTAAAGTACCGCGGGTCCCCGCCGGGGATCTCTTCCTGACTCTGGGAGTAGAGATCGCTGTATTGGGAGTACTTCTTCTGATTGTCCAGCAGCTGGTATCCGAGGTAGATTCCGAGTCCCGCGAACACCGGAACCTTCCAATAGGAGCCGTTGTAGAACTGCCCCGCGCCCGGGAGAACTGCGGAAAGAAGGACCGCCGTCGTGGTGGACTTCGGTGCCTTGATCTCTCTCTGAACGCTGTCTGCCCCGAGAAATCGCCAGCCGCCGGTCGCGCCGGCGCTGGTATCTCCGCGGGACACCTGGGCAGAGCTGTCGTGAGGTGATGACTCCTGGGCCGCGGAGCGAAGGGAGATGCCGCAGAGGAGAATGATGCCGAGGAGCCGTGTCACCCGGTGCATAGGAGATCTTCTTACCGGGGGACCAGGGCAATTGCCTCGATCTCAACTCGTACATCACGGGGCAGACGCGAGACCTGCACTGTGGAGCGTGCCGGAGGGGAGTCGGAAAAATACCGGCCGTACACTTCGTTCATGGCCCCAAAATCGTTCATGTCGGAAAGGAAGACTGTCGTCTTCACGACATGAGGAAGGCCTGAACCGGCAGCCGTCAGAACAGCCGAGATATTCTCGAGCACGCGAGCGGTCTGCTCCTGAATTCCTCCTGCCACGACCCCACCCGTCACCGGGTCGAGGGCGNNGCGCGCCTATCGTCCCTCAAGCTCGAAGAACATCTCCAGCAGCCGCTCCAGATCTTCGGCGGAGTAGTACTCGATACAAATATCCCCTTTCCCCCCGCTCAGCGGCTTCACCTGGACTTTTGTACTCAGAATCCGCCTGAGCCTGTCTTCCACGCTCGAGAGCGCGCTTGTCAACGCCGGCTCGCTCTTGTGTCTTCTGGGAGACTTTCGCCGGCCACGCTCCCGCACAAGCCGCTCGACCTCCCGCACGGAGAGATCCTTCGCCGTTATCGCGCGGAAGATGTCAAGCTGGGTGCGAGGATCTTCCAGGGCAACGAGGGCACGCGCGTGGCCTGTTGTGATCTGCCCCCGTCGAAGCGAGAATTGTATCTCCTCCGGGAGCTTCAGGAGGCGGAGGAAGTTCGTGACCGTTGTTCTGTCCTTCCCGATCCGATGGGAAACCTCCTCCTGCGTAAAATTGCAGTCTTCAATCAGCCGCCGATACGAGATCGCGATCTCAATCGGGTTGAGATGCTCACGCTGCAGGTTCTCGATCAACGCCAGCTCGAGCATCTCTTCGTCGGTCCGGACATCCAGAATATACGCGGGGACATGCGTGAGACCGGCGTCCCGGGCAGCCCGGACCCGGCGCTCGCCGGATATGAGCTGATACCCGTCCATGTACCGGCGGACGCTGATGGGCTGGATGATTCCCTTCTCGAGAATCGAGCGCTTCAACTCGTCAAGCGCGACCTGGTCGAAATCCGCACGCGGCTGATAGGGATTGTGCCGGATGAGGTCGAGTTCGATACTTGCGATGATCTGGGTCGACGTGCCGTCGTCCGCACGCGTCTCGGGTGCGGGCGGCGTTGAAGGCTGGCGGGGAATCAGCGATGCGAGTCCCCGGCCGAGCACGGGCCGGATCTTGCTCATACTGACCTCACTGTGACAGGGGAACTATGTGGTTGTTTCTGACGAGGACTTCCCCCGCCAGATCCATGTAGTTGCGTGAACCGGTCGAGACGGCGTCGTAGAGAATGATCGGCTTGCCGAAACTCGGTGCCTCGCTCAAGCGGACGTTGCGCGTCACGATGGAGCGAAAGACCTTCTCGCCGAAGTACTTTCTGACCTCCTCGACAATCTGGTTCGAAAGCCGCAGCCGGCTGTCAAACATTGTCAGGAGAACACCCTCGATATCCAGCCGCTCATTGAGCTGCCGCTTCACCATGTTGATCGTGTTGAGGAGTTGCGTGAGTCCCTCGAGCGCGTAGTATTCGCACTGCACGGGGATCAGCACCGAATCCGCGGCGGTCAGGGCGTTCAGGGTGAGAAGTCCGAGGGAGGGAGGGCAGTCGATGATGATAAAATCGTAGTTTTCACGGACATCGCCGAGCGCATTCTTGAGGCGTCGCTCCCGGTCGTCCAGCTCCACCAGTTCCACCTCCGCCCCGACCAGATTGATGTGGGAAGGGAGCAGGGAGAGGTAGGGCATGGACGTTTCCCTGATCGATTCCGCCGCCGGGAGTTCGCCCACTATTACTTCATAGATGCTTTTCCCCTCCGTAGAGCGGTCGATCCCAACCCCGCTTGTCGCGTTGGACTGGGGGTCGGCATCCACCAGAAGAACCCTTCGTTCCGCCGCGGCAAGGCAGGCGGAAAGGTTCACGGCGGTTGTTGTTTTGCCAACCCCACCCTTCTGGTTGGCAATGGCGATGATTTTCCCCACCGGCTCCGTGTGAAACGTCGTGAAACAAAAGAACTATTCAAAAAGATACCACTTTCGGCCCAGCAAAGCAATTGACCGGGGAAAAGGCAGGGAACGCGGGAAGGGGAAACCCTATTTACGACTTCGGCAGGTCTTTTTCGACATTATGTTTGACGCTGTGCGCCTCTGCCACAAAGATCACCTCTTCGGCGATATTGGTGGCAAGGTCTGCAATCCGCTCAAGGTTCCGGCTCACACGGACAAGTTCCAGGGCCTGTTCGACGGACCCCGGCTGGGTTCGGATGACGTTGGCGAGATCATTCACCGTCTTCCGGTTCAGCGCGTCCATCAGATCATCATTGTTCAGAACGCCGCGGGCGGTCGCCGTGTTGGTGTGAATGAACGCATCGATGGCGTCCCGCAGCATCTGGATAGTTACCTGTGCCATGCGCGGGATATCGGTCTGAAGCGCCAGCGGAGCGCGACCGCAGTAGCTGATGGCCGATTCGGCGAGATTCACCGCGTGATCGCCGATCCGCTCAAGGTCATTGTTGATCTTCAGCGTCGCAAGGATTAAGCGAAGGTCCGACGCGACCGGTTGTTGAAGTGCCAGAAGATCCACCACCGCGTTGTCGTTGGCGAGCTCAATAGCGTTCACCTCCTGCTCCCGGCCAATCACCTGCTGCGCGAGTGGCGCCGACCGCTCACTGAAGGCCCGCATCGCCTCGGCAACCGCCTGCTCGACAAGGCTCCCCATTCGAATGATGCTGTTCTTGAGTGCTTCGAGCTCCTGAAAGAAATGACGCTGCATCGCTGACCCTATCTGTGAACGGACAATGTGTCGAAAGTAGAGATTCTCTGACTCTAGTGCAAGGACCCTGTGCAAGGACACCCTCGAAAAAGCTGGTTCAGAAGGACGTCTCGCTCCACCCTGACTGATGCTGGACCAGCTTCGCATCCACGAGGAAAATCACTCCCTCTGCAATATTGGTGGCATGATCAGCCAGTCGCTCGATGTGCCTGGACAGGATGAGGATGTGCGCTGCCGCCTCGACGATGTCATCCCTCCGCCGCATCTGATCCACACAGGCATTAAAGATTGCGCGGTTCATGGAATCGACGACGTCGTCGCTGAGAAGCACCCGCTGGGCGAGCGGTGCGTCGTTGCTCATGAACGCGGCAATACTATCCCCCACCATGATCCGTGCGATTTCAGCCATCTCCGGCACCTTCGTCCCCTTGAGGAAACCGACATGGTTCATCAGCGGATCCACACGCTCGGCTATATTGACGGCAATGTCGCCAATCCGCTCAAGCTGCGTGTTGATTTTCAACACCGCAATCAGAAGCCGAAGGTCGACCGCCACCGGCTGTCCGAGCGCGAACAGCCGCTGGCAATCTTGTTCGATCCGGGTATCGAAGTCGTCGACCTGCCTGTCTCTCTCGATGACCCACATCGCCGCATCGAGATCAGCGTTGAATAGCGCATGATACGACCTGCTCAGCTGATCGTCGACAAGATCCGCCATCTTCGTCAGGGTCGTGCGGAGTGTCCCGAGCTCCTGATCAAAGTGCCGCTCCATCATCCGAACCGTCCGGTAATGTACTCTTCGGTCTGCCTCTTCTCAGGCGTCGTGAAGATCTTCTTCGTCTCCCCGAACTCGATAAGTTCGCCCATGTAGAAGAAGGCGGTGTGATCGCTCACCCTGGCAGCCTGCTGCATGTTGTGGGTGACGATAACAATGGTATAGTTTTCCTTCAGCTCGTAGATCAGTTCTTCGATCTTCGCCGTCGCGATCGGATCGAGCGCGCTCGCCGGTTCGTCCATGAGCAGGACCTCCGGGTCGACCGCCAGCGCCCTGGCAATGCAGAGTCGCTGTTGCTGACCGCCGGACAGGGCAAGCGCGCTTTTCCGCAGATCGTCCTTCACCTCATCCCAGATCGCGGCCCGTTTCAGTGTGCTTTCGACGATCTCGTCCAGGCGTGCCCGCTCACGGATCCCGTTGATCCGCGGACCGTAGGCAACGTTATCGTAGATCGATTTCGGAAAGGGATTCGACTTCTGAAAGATCATGCCCACACGCTTCCGCAACTCGACAACGTCCACAGAACGGTCGTAGATGTTCACATCGTCGATATGAACATCGCCATCTATCCTCACGCCGTCAATGAGATCGTTCATTCTGTTGAGCGTCCGGAGGAATGTCGACTTGCCACATCCGGACGGCCCGATCAACGCGGTCACTTTGTTGGAGGGAATGCGAATCCCGATCTCTTTGAGAGCGATCTTGGGACCGTAATACAGATTCAATCCCTCGACGGAAATTTTTGTTGACCCGTTGATATGTTTCATCGTCATGCCTGCTTATTGGACCTGGCGCGCGCGGACCCGCGAACGCAGGAAGATTGCGGAAAAATTCAGAAGAAACGTCAGGAGCAGCAGCACGAGCGTGGTGGCGTACTGAATTCCTGTTGTCGCATCGACGTTCGTCGATTGCGTGGACATAATGTAAACGTGATATCCGAGCTCCATGAACTGGTCAGACAGACTCGTGGGAAGGTGCGGGAGAAAGTATGCCGCCCCCGTAAACAGAATCGGCGCCACCTCGCCAGCACCTCTGCTTACCGCGAGGATGCCGCCGGTGAGAATGCCCGTGAGCGAGTTCGGAAGGACCACTTTTCGTATCGTTTGCCACTTCGTGGCGCCGAGCGCCAGACTCGCCGCACGCAGATCCTGAGGGACGGTTTTGATCGCCTCCTCAACCGACACAATGACGACGGGGAGGGTGAGGAGTGCCATCGTCAGACTCGCCCAGAGGATGTTCGGCTGAGCCCAGCGGAGCTGTCCCTCCCCGGAAATCAGACTGTCCAAGCCCGACCCGACGAACTGGACGAAAAAACCGAGGCCGAACAGGCCGAAAACGATTGCGGGGACGCCCGCGAGGGTATTCACGGCAAAGCGTATTGCCCGGGCCAGAACGGAACGGGAGCTCGCGTATTCGCTCAGATAGATGGCCGTCACGGTCCCCACAGGCACGCCGGCAATGGACATGATGATGACAAGGAGCGCGGTACCGACGATCGCCGGGAATATTCCACCCTCCGTCATCCCTTCCCGGGGCGCCATCGTGAGGAATTCCCATGTGAGCGTGTCCTTTCCACCGACCACGATCGTCCCCATGACAAGCGCGACAACCCCAATGATGAGAAATGCCGCGAGGGCGGAAAGGCCTACAACCATGACCCCGACAAGTCTGCGCCTTCGTTTCAATTCATATCCCCCTGAACCGTTTCAGGAGCCGCTGGCGGATAAATATCTCGGCTACGGCATTGAGAGAGAATGTAAACAGAAACAGAATCGATCCGAGGAGAAACAGCACATTGTAGTGGGTATCCCCGAACACGACTTCCGCCATCTCTGCGCCGATTGTCGCGGACATTGTCCGGACCGGTTCGACCATGCTCAGCGAGATCAGCGCCGCGTTGCCGGTCGCCATGAGCACAATCATCGTCTCCCCGAACGCCCTCCCGAATCCAAGAAGCAGGGCGGCAAAGACACCGGGTGTGGCCGCCGGAAGCTTCACCAGCAGTGCGGTCTGCCATTTCGTGGCACCGAGGGCAAGGCTCGCCTCGGTCATGAACCTCGGCACTGCGTTCAGCGCGTCTTCCGCAACTGTGTAAATGATCGGAATCACTGCCAGCGACATCGCCACCCCGCCGACAAAGGCGTTCAGGCGGTACTGGTAGCCAAAGAGCTTCTGGAGAACGGACGCGAGCACCACCAGGGCAAAGAACCCGATAACCACCGAGGGGAACCCAGCCAGAACTTCAATGGCCGGCTTCAGGACCTCCTTCGACCACCTGGGTGCGAATGAAGAGGTGAAAAGCGCCGCCAGGATGGCGATCGGCGCGCCAATCAGAATCGCAAGCAAAGTCACCTTCAGAGAGCCGACAACCAGCGGCAGGATGCCGTAGCGAGGGTCTGCAGAAACCGGAGACCAGACAAGTCCGAGCAGGTTCTCCAGTGTGGCCACCCCTTCCCCGCCCGCAGTTTCGGATGATCGTGACCGATCGCTCCGGGCAATGTTCTTTGCGGCTTCCCCGACGAATTCGTCCCCGTACGTCTCCTCTTCCTGTGGCACGACAACAGCCGCGGGTTTTTCTTCTGAGGAGAAAATGGGGAGGGTCTCTCGGAACACGAATATAAAGATGCTCACAATGGTTGCCAGAGAGACAAACGCGATAATGGCAATTGCCTTCTCAATGAGGAATTCCCCCGGACGAAATCGCTTCCGCAGGTCCTGCCTGTTCATCCGACGTCTGCCGTCGGCGTGGGAACGGACCGGGTGATCGACCGCCCCGATTCGTGAGACGTTCTCACCGGATCCGTCGCGCGCCCCCCCAACGCCAGTGTGGTAGCCTGGCTGCGTGGGGACGTTCTGCTCTCTCTCTTGCATTGTCTTCTATCCTGGTTCCCGAGCTCCGGCGCGATCTCATTCGCGTGCCAGGCCCGCGATGTGATTACCGGATCGGAAAGTACCCGACCTCAGACACGATTTTCTGCCCTTCGTCTCCCAGCATCCAGTCAATGAATTCTTTCATGGCTCCTGTCGGGCGCGTGCGGGTATACATATAGAGAAAGCGGCTGATAGGATACTTGCCGCTCCGGATGTTCTCCATGGTCGGACCGTATGCCGGGGAATCCGCTTTGGTCCGAACCTTCACCTCGCGGATACCCTTCCCGTAGGCAGCCCCTCCGTACCCGATCCCCGCGGGATCCTTGGCCACCGCATTCACCACCGCCGCCGTTCCGGGAAGATGCTGCGCTGTTGCCGCGAAGTCCGCCCCCTCCAGGATCTCATCCTTGAAATAGACATAGGTGCCTGAATTGTTCTCTCTTCCGTACAGAACGACCGGCCTGTCCGGACCCCCCACCTCTTTCCAGTTCTTCGTCTTTCCGAGATAGATATTCTTTATCTGCTCCAGGGAAAGCTCCTTTACCGGATTCTTTTCGTTCACATAGACGGAGAGTCCGTCAATCGCACATTTGATCTCTACTCCACGGGATCCGTATTTTTCCTGGAGCTTTCCGCGTTCACTCTCTTTCATCGGACGGGAAGCGTTGCAGATGTCGGTCGTCCCGTTGATGAGCGCGGAAATCCCGGTCCCTGACCCGCCACCCGTCACCTGAATTGTCACGTCAGTATGCGCAGTCATGTATCGTTCCGCCCAGCGCTGCGCAAGAATGACCATGGTATCGGACCCTTTAACCGTGATCGACTGCTGTCCGAGCACAAGCCCGGATGCCAGGACGATCCCCATCGCCGTTGCACTGATTTTCTTTGTCATGGACTCACCATTTGTTGATCTGTTAGTGAAGGTTGGCCCCGGAGGCCTCAGAATTTGAACTGCGTCCGAAATGTCAGGATGTTGTCTTTGGCATCGTTCCTGTAGACCGCAAGGGGCGACGAAGACGATACGCCGGAGAGCTCTTCATTTGAAACCCACTCATAATAGAGGATAAATTTCACATGGTCATCCCAATGATAGACCAGACCGAGCCCGAGCGTGCTGTACTTCAGATCGCCCACGTTCAGCCCGGCGGACCCGCTTGTGTTCAGATCAGTGAAATCCGAGGACGAGACCTCGGTGTTCGGATCGTAGACATCATATTTCACAACCGTCTGAAGCTTCGCGCCCATATTTTGGATGTAGTAGAGGTACCACCCGACGAAATTCCTCGCGTAAATTCCGGAGGAGTTCAGCACATTAAAACTGACGCTGGTCGAATTGGAGCCCGGCTGCTTGCCCGTCACAACCTCTCCGCGCAGGATCATCCCTCCCAGGACCGGCAGATCGTAATAGAACTGTGCGTCGAGACCCGCATACCGTCTCGGTACGCCGTCGCCGAAGTTCGTCGCCGCGGAATCAACGATCCATCCTGCAGAACCGTTCGGGAGCGTGCCGGTCCGGTAGAGATACTTGGTCTGGTTGCGCATCCATCCGTAATAGCCCGACACGCCGAGGTCAAGTTCCGCGCCCGACTTGCCGAGTGGAAGTTGCGCCCCGACACGACCGATAGCGTCTTTGTAGTTGTCAAACTCGAGCGCGGTCGGACCCGATCCGTTGAAGATTCCGACATCAGCCCTCAGAAAGCTCAACGGTCCATCCTGCGGCGCGAAAAAGAGCTTTGCACCAGCCTCGCGTTCGCCCGGAAAAAGTGTCTGTGTGAATCGAGACCGTTCAGGAGATTCCCGGTTTGAGGAAGAGTAGGAAATTTCGTAGCCGAAGGGTCTGTCGAACAGGCCGATCTGGAACCCGAAAGATTTCACCCATGGGTCAATCAGAAGCGCATAGGCGTCCTTGGTGGTAAACGCTGTCTGTCCGAAGTCGACCTGAAGGACAAGCTGGGTGAGAACATTGTCATACTTTATCTTGAACCTGGCCCGGCGAATCTGGAACTGACTCTTTGAGTACTGCGGAAACGTTCCTCCGCTGAAGCCGCCGTAGGAATAGGGGACATCGTCCACCTGCCCCAGGCGATACTGGGGCTGAACATATCCGCTGAGCTTGATCTTTCGCAGCGCGTCGACGTACCCGCGGTATTCCGCGGCCGATTCCATGACACCCTGCAACGCCCCTTTCACTTCCTCGAATTCCTCCTCGGTAACCGGTTTTTCCTGCGCGTATGACATGAAACTGACACCAACTACAGCCAGCAGAGCAATATGACGGAACATCTTCATGGCCTGACCCGTTACGAATGTGAAGTATGTGTGCTGTGGCAGAAGGCCACGAGCGAGGATTGATGTCGTGCCGTTCCTGATTCAGACAGAACGAAAATACGGGAATGCCATAAGCTGTATATTATGCCAATGTTAAGAAATTGTTAAGTACTCCGGGGTGGATTTTCGCGCCGCAAATGTCCAACGCCCTTTGCAGGGCCCTGCCAGAACCTCCGAGGGGTAGTGAACACCCAGAAGAAACCGAGCAATGCCATTCAACAAAACCGGGGAGGGAACAGAAAGGCAAGCGCGCCGGGGGTGCCATGCATATGCCAACGGCAACGAGAAAGGCTACGGCAGTATGGCCTGATCTATTGCATTTCGTCTGGCGGGGGCATACTTTTGCATGTACCCGTAGAGGCATCCCATGGCCTTTCCATGGAGGAGGAATGAACAGCATCGGCGGCATGTTGTGGAGGCGTCTCTGTTGCGGAGTTCTGCTCCCGGTTCTTGCAGGTTGTGGGACAGGATCGCAGGGAATCAAGGTC
>DKBG01000315.1 GCA_002451155.1 Ignavibacteria bacterium UBA6906 | reverse complement strand
GCCAACCTTTTTTGTTTACCGACGGACCGCAGACCGGAAGGATGTCCCTATGAACACAATCTGGGCCCCCTGGCGCTCCAGGTATATCGCGAGTCTCTCCGCACCCGGAAAAACGAAGCGGCGCGGAAAGAAGGAGAGCCTCTTCACCGCGGCGTGGAAATCCCGGGATGACGACCGGAATCTGATCGTCTGGAGAGGAATGCACTGCTTTGTCATCATGAACCGGTATCCGTACAATTCCGGTCACCTGATGATTGTGCCCGTGCGGCAGGTGAAGAATCTCGAAGGTCTGAGTCTCGTGGAGATGGCCGAGATTATGCAGACCGCTCAACGGGCGATTCGCGCGCTTGATGCGACNNCCGCTGGAACGGCGACACGAACTTTATGCCCGTTCTCTCAGGAACGAAAGTGATCTCTGAAGACCTGCGGAAAACCCTCAAAAAACTACAAAAAGCCTTCAAAAACGGCGGTTTTTGATTAAACATCCCGCTTCCGGTCGTGTCTAACCAAGAGGATACAAAGTCGGATCAGGTACTCGTCCAGGAAGTCCGCGCCGGGAACCGCGCAGCATTCACCATGCTGATGCGGCGATACCAGGAGCGGGTATACTGGTCGGCACGACGGATCGTCGGAAGCCACGAGGAAGCAGACGACATCGCCCAGGAGACGTTCATCAAGGCCTATATGGCCCTGGGTGACTTCAGAGGCGACTCGAGCTTCTATACCTGGCTCTACCGGATCGCGGTGAATCTTTCGCTCAATTCGCTCAGGAAGAAACAGGTCGTCAACTACCTGCGCGACAGCCCGGTGCTGAGAAAGATTCTCCCGATCAATGAAGATCCGGAGCGCCTGCTGGAATTGAAAGAGCTGAAGTCACGGCTCGAGGCGGCGGTCGCTGAGCTGCCGGAAAAGCAGCGGGCCGTTTTTGTGCTCCGATACCATGACGAGTTGAGTTATGAAGAAATCGCCCGGATCCTGAAAACCTCCGTCGGCGGATTGAAGGCAAACTACTTTCACGCCCTCAAGAAAATCCAGGCGTATCTGAAAGATGAAATTCATCCACCACATACCGCCGATTGACCCGGGAGCGGAAGAGGACCTCGAGCATAGTCTGCACCGGCTCGCCGAAGGCGAGCCACAGACGCTTGCGCCGCCGGATGCCTACTTCCAGAACCTGATCGCGCGCACGAACGCACGAATCGACGAGGCGAGCAGCGGGCGGGCCCTTACCATCAGCTGGGCCGCCCGTGTGGCAATTCCAGGGGTCGTGGCTATCATTTCCTTCTTGGTCGGCCTTCACTATTTTGTCCCCCGGCATGGTGCTGAAGGCCCGACCCTGAGGGCGGTCGTCCTTTCGCTTCCCGCACAGACTATCGACAGCCTGATGCTCGAACCGTCACGCATGTCTTCCGCCCTGACCCTCGCCGACGTCGCGATNNACGGAACGACAGATGAGCCAGGTGCTCGCCCTCCTCTCTGCATCGGACGGTGATATTTCAAACGGAGTACGACGATGAAAAACATACGTGAGGCGCTCTGTCTGTTTCTTCTCTGTACCGCTCTTGCTCCGGCCCAGCCGCCCGGCCCGCCCCAGGGGGGAAGGTCGTATGAACGGATCCAGCAATGGAAAAAGATCCGGCTCATCGAGCTGCTCCAGATGAACGAAGATCAGTCGGTACGGTTCTTTGCGAGGATGAATGAACACGATGCCGAGCGACGGGCAATGATGAGGGAGAAAAGCGAAATGCTCGACCGTGTGGAACGGCTCGTTCGGAACCGGGCGGAGCCCTCCGAGTTTGAAAAGGCAATCCCCGATATCCTCACCGCCGAAGACCAGATACGGGCGGAGCAGCGGAAATTCTACCTGAGCCTGAGCGATATCCTCACTCCCGAGCAGCGGGCGAAATTCCTCCTCTTCGAACGGCAGTTCGAACGGGAACTCCGGGAGGCGATGCGGGAGGCGCAGAAACGGAGATCACCGAGAGAAGGGGAGTGATATCCTCACCGCTCGCGGGAAAACGGAAGGCCGGTTCAATGACCGGCCTTCTTGCTATTGTCCGGCAGCCGGGCCTCCACGCGAGATCCTCGAGACGATCCAATTGAAACGGCTGCAATGATATCGGACGCGTTGGANNTCCAGCCACGAATAGGAGGGATCAGAGGCAGACCTTCTATCGAGCCGCAAAATACCCTCGAGATGTGACTCATGCCCATCGTCCTGGCGCTCGCCCCCCCAACGGATGCCCCGCTCGTACGCGCCAGGCACTACTGACTGTCCCCTACTGATGACCTGGTAAAGACAGGCGTGCCCTGCCATTGGCACCCTCTCGCCTCAATGATCTGACACGACAAGGGTCAATTTCTCCATAGAATCCAGCCTCTTGTGCTGATTGATTCCGAAATTTGGGTTCCCGATTCCGATTTCTGGCAATTGGGGCCTGAAAGTCCCCCGGTTATCGAATTTCGGATATGAAAGTCCTTTTTCGAATCCTCGAATTCGTTGAAATATTCACGCCTATGAGCAATATGATAGGGCGGAAGATACTCTTTTCTGGTGCCGGGGAGTGGCACAATGATTGAACAACTAAAGCAGAATCAATATGCTGGTTTTTGCCTCTTTTTTTAGCATTTCTGTATTCCGTTCTTTATCTGGTCCTTGCGGGCACAGGCCTGCCCCAAAAAACCCGAAAAAAATGAGAATTGGAAAGAAAGCGTCCCGTTGACGACTTCTTTTCACGCCTCAACACCAAACCAAACGAAAGGGCAAATCATGAAACGCCTTGCTCCAATTTGCCTGCTTCTCATCGGCACCATGCTGTTGATGGCAGGTTATCAGGATGCCACGGCTGCCCCGAAAGTGAAGCTGCACGTCGTCGGAAAATCGATGAACCAGCGTCCTTCGGGATCTACTTGGGCGTACAATCCGGGCCTGCTCGTGGCCGGACTGGGATCGAAAGTGTACCTGTACGCCGATACCACCGGCTCGGCTGACACCACTGTGACCTCCTGGTCATGGTCGGTGACGGCAGGGACAGCTACGCTCGACAGCGGCGCGACAAGCGTTGCATACAACAGCTTCACCCCCGGTGCGACCGGCACGTACACGATTCAGATCACTGCGAATGCGACCGGAAGCTCGGCGACAAGCAGCGTCACGGTGTACGTCAGCACCTACACCGGCAATACCGCAAATCCGATGGATGCACCTCCCGGATGCTTCTGCCACAGCAATGGTGCGGTGACAGGCGGCGTTGACTATTTCGCGAAATGGTCAAAGACCCCCCACGCAACGATGATGAAGCGGGGCATGATGGGTCAACAGGAAGTGGTCGAAGAGACCAATCAGGGTCTCTACGCGCAGGGTTGCACGAACTGCCACGGTGTCGCGCCTGAACCGCTGGTGGACAATGGCAACTACGCATTCCTCGCCCATACCCAGCCTGCCGCTTCCCCGAATTCGTGGGATTCGATCTGGGTGAAGGGTCTCCCAAAGACCGCCGACGGCCGCGACGTGATGATCACGGTCGGCGTCGACACGATCTGGAACAAGATGCCCGCGGATGTGAAACTGCGAGCGACAATCGGTTGTGAAAACTGCCATGGTCCGGCAGCAGGCCACAAGGCTGGCGGCGCGGCTTCGATGATTGCCGTGTCGGCGAAGTCCGATGCCTGCAACGCCTGCCACGACGGTTCCAAACGCCATAGCCTCGGAAGCTGGGCGCGCGTTTCCCGCCACCAGACAGGCCACACGATTGAGGGCGAAGGTGGCAACTCCAGCTGCGCGAAGTGTCACTCCGGACAGGGCTTCATCGACAACGTGAAGAACGGCTCGGTCTCCGTGACTCCGGAATATGCAGAAACACCGATCGGCTGCCCGACCTGTCATGATCCGCATGATACGACCAACGTCGATATGTATCAGCTGCGGAAAGTCACTGTGACCCTCTCCAACGGCTTCACGCCTCCCGGCGAGAAGACCGGCTATCTTTGCATGAACTGCCACCAGGCCCGTTCTGCGGTTACCACCTATGTGAAGCCGAATGAGCCCGCGGCCCCCAATGGCAACAAGTACTATGGATTCAAGAGCCGGTTCTATCCGCACCACAGCAACCAGGGCGACATGCTCTTCGGGCAGAACGGCTACGAGTATGGCGACACCAGGCTCTCCGGTCTGCAGACCCACGCGAACCTTGAGGGTGCCTGCGCGACCTGCCATATGGCGATGCGCCCGACCGGATCAGGCAATGAGATGCCGAACCACCAGTGGGATATGGATCCGACCCGCTACACCGCCGGTCTGAACCCGCTGTACAACCCCGGAAAGGCCTGTGAGAGCTGCCACGGAGTCGAAGACTACGAACAGATCCAGGCCGCCTGGGACTATGATGGTGACCAGGTGGTTGAGAGCGCGATGGCCGAAGTGGAAGGAATGATGACCAAGCTGAAGGCCTTCCTCCCGAAGAACACGAGCGGTGAAGTTATCGGTGGCGGAAGTGTCAATGCTACTGATTCTGCCGCGGTGGCCAACCGCTTCGACTATGTTGCGGGTATCTGGACCTACTGGTTCGTGGAAGAGGATCGGAGCATGGGGATGCACAACGCGAAGTATACCGTTCGCCTCCTCGGCAAAGCCCTCAATGAGACCTGGGCGAATGTCGAGATCGACCGGGAGAACTTCGGTCAGCCCGAAACATACGCTCTCAGCCAGAACTACCCGAACCCCTTCAACCCGACGAC
>DKBG01000281.1 GCA_002451155.1 Ignavibacteria bacterium UBA6906 | reverse complement strand
CCATACGTAGTGGTGATGTGTAGAAATAACACCTCAGGGAAGAAACTTTGGGGCAAAAACGGGTTAGATTCCCGGGTTTCTCCTGAGCAGGTCAGGACCTAGACGTTTGGTTTTGTGGAGTCTGGTATTTCGTTACATTGATGCAATTCCATCATTATCCGGCAATCTGGAGACCTGACCGCATGCCCGTTCTTGCTGCTATCGATGCCGGTTCGAATGCCATCCGGTGTATCGTTGCGAATGTAGATGCGGACCGTCGGCTGACCATCCTTGAGAACATCCGTGAGCCGGTCCGGCTGGGAACCGATGTTTTCACCCGGGGGAGCATTTCCGAGGAAACGCTTGAGCGCGCGACGGATGCATTTGCGGGTTTCCAACAGATCATTGTGAGACACGGAGCCAGATGGACGCGGGCGGTCGCGACCAGCGCGGTCCGAGAGGCCTTAAACCGGGATCTCTTTGCCGACAGGGTCGGGCAGGCGTCGGGCATCGAGATCTCGGTGATCGGACCGGAAGAAGAAGCCCGATTGATCCATCTTGCGGTCGCGGAGCAGATCCGCCTGGACAAGAAGAATTCAATTCTCGTGGATATCGGGGGCGGGAGCACGGAAGTGACGCTTGTGTCGGACGGGAACATTATTTCCACCGAAAGCTACCGTATGGGTGCGGTCCGGTTAATGCAGCTTCTCGAAGGGAAGAAGGGTGAACGGCACTTCCATCAGATGGTGCGCGAGTACGTGGACGCGACGGAACGGCGGCTCAAGAAGGAAATCGGGAAGCGGCGCGTGGATCTGTGCGTGGGGACCGGGGGCAATATTGAGACGCTCGGTTTTTTGCGGAGGGAAATCCTCGGCAAGGACCGGGACTCGGTGCTGATGAAAGACGAGCTCGACGAACTGGTGAAACGGCTCTCAGGTCATACGTTCGAAGAACGCGTGAGGGAGTACGGCCTGCGGCCGGATCGCGCGGACGTGATCGTCCCGGCCTCGATCATTC
This sequence comes from Ignavibacteria bacterium UBA6906, assembly GCA_002451155.1. Taxonomy (GTDB): domain Bacteria; phylum Bacteroidota; class Ignavibacteria; order UBA10030; family UBA6906; genus UBA6906. The sequence goes on along the minus strand of DKBG01000281.1, from coordinate 6,313 downwards.
TACAGAACATTGTCCGACATGCCGGGGTCGACGAGATCCTGATTCCTCGCGTGGGATTGAAAGAGGGTCTGCTTCTCGATATGATTGACGAACTCTACGGCGGGGAGCGGCATCCCCACAGGGATCAGGTTCTGACATCGGCGCTGGAACTGGGCAGAAAATTCGAATTCGATGAGCAGCATGCGGCGACAGTGTCGAGGCTCGCCCTGCAGTTGTTTGACGAGACGCGCGGATTGCACGGCCTCGGTCTGGAGCAGCGGCTTCTTCTGGAAGTTGCTGCGCTGCTCCATGATATCGGAACGTTCGTAAACGTGCATGCTCATCACAAGCACACCCAGTATCTGCTCTCCGCCATTCCGATCGTCGGGCTGACGCAGTCGCAGCAGGAAATCGTGGCGAACGTAGCTCGTTACCATAGAAAGTCTTTTCCCAAGACCCAGCATGAGGCGTATGGTGCACTGACCGGAAAGGAGCGGGTTATCGTGTCGAAACTTGGGGCGATTCTGCGGCTCGCCGATGCGATGGACACCGAGCACGGGGCAAAGGTGGAAACGCTCTCTGTCGAATACAAGAAGCCGAAGCTCTTCCTGCAGCTGAAAGGGGACGGAGACCTCCTGCTTGAGAAATGGGCGCTGTCCCGAAAGGCGGGAATGTTTGAGGATGTATTCAGTGTCCAGGTAGTTACGGAAGACTAGCGAATGGCAAAACGCACTGCTTCTCTGACGCAGATTCCGTCCGATGCACGGAGCCCGGGGATTCTTCTCGCATCCTCTCTTGACGAGCGATGGCGCGTGTTTGTTCGGCAGATCGCCCGTGCGCGACGTCGTCCCTCGGAGGCGGCGATTCACGACCTTCGTGTCGCGACAAGGCGCCTGATTGCGTATCTGTCTCTCCTGGATTCAGTGCTTCCCGGGGACCGGCTGCGGAAGGCCCGACGGCAGCTGCGGGGACACCTGAAGGCGTTCAACGATCTTAGAGACGTACAGGTCCAGCTCGTGCGCTCGCGCTCCCTGCGTCGGCGCTTTCCTCAACTCCGCCCGTTTGTGTTTGACCTCGGGTTGAGGGAACGGCGTCTGATCCGGGTGGCTGCATCGGAGGTGCGGAGGATCCGGTACACATCACTGGAACGGACGATGGGGGAGGAAATCGAACAGCTGCTCTCCCTGTATGCCGACGGGGTAATGCGGAGTGCCGGCGTATCGACACTTCTTGGCGTTGGCGGATCGGAATTCGCGACAGTGGTGCTCCGGTACCGGGAAGCGGACTACTCAGATCCCCGGTCCATTCATCGGCTCCGGGTGGCATTCAAGAAGTTCCGGTATACAATCGAGATCATCCGTCCCCTGCTCGGCTGGGTACGGAAGACGCACCTGAGGCGAATGAATGCGTACCAGACGGCAATGGGAGAGATTCAGGACCTGGAGGTGCTTACAGCCAGCGTGCGATCGTTCGCCCGCGGGCGGGGGACGATGGCATCGCTCTCGTTCGTATCGGTGTACCAGTACCTCGCGGAGGAGCGGCGGAAGGCTCTGGACACATTCAAGAGAGAATCAGGTGACCTGTATACCTTCTGGCGGTGAGACGATCAAACAGACGAGATTTGATATATTCTATCTGATATCTGAAATAGTCCGATAGTCTATGGAAAATAGACCATATGAGATTGCAGATATCAAATATCAGATATGGGCAGAGAAACGGCTCGGCGGAGACACACACACGTGGACCTCTACATTCTTCGTCATGCAATTGCTGTCGAGCGAGGGACCCCCGGCATCGGCGATGACAGCCTTCGGCCGTTGACTGCCGAAGGGAAAGCGAAGATGCGCGCGATTGCCAGGGGCATGCGCGCGATGGGTCTCACCTTCGATCTCGTTCTTTCCAGCCCCTATCGTCGCGCTCGCGAAACCGCACAGATTGTCGTCAAGGAATTCGGCCTGGAGGACTCGATGGAATTCTCGCATGACCTCGAGCCGGGCGGCAGTCCGGATCGGCTGATGCGCAGACTTGCAGAAGCCGGGACGGGATCAGTGAGCGTTCTGCTTGTCGGTCACGAGCCGGATCTCAGTTCTCTCATTTCGATGCTCCTCTCCGGGGGATCGCACGACTCGATCACGCTGAAGAAAGGCGGGCTCTGCAAGCTCGCTCTGGACCGGGTGACGTACGGCAAGTGTGGGACGCTGGAGTGGCTTCTCACCCCGCGGCAGCTGCGTGGCCTGTCCGGGTGAGTACTTCAGCCCGTCCGATTTTCACGTCCGCTCTGTTGACTACCACACCTGAAGTCTGTACTTTCACGAAAATCCTGACGTCATAAAGGAGGACTCATGCGAGGTTTTAGACAAATTGCCCCACTGCTGGTCGGTGTTTTACTAGTCTCTTGGTCGAATCTGGACGCCGGTGAAACCGTGACGCTGCCCCGGGTGGCTGCCAGAAGCTGGGATGAGATCGCGTTGAGTCCGGTCCCCTCCGGCCAGGCGGGCGGGGAGACCGTCTTTTCGCGTCAGCCGGCACCGGGGCCTGCCCCCGTCGGTCCGACCGGGGTGGTGGGCGAGCGGAGGGTTCCATCTTCTCCCGCTGTGAGCGTGGGATCGTTTCCGCGGACGTTTGCGGATCTGACGGAAGCGGCAGTCTCTCCTGTCCTGGATTTCGACGCGTTGCCGGATAACAGCACGAGCATCCCGCCGGACACCCATGGCTCCGTTGGTCCCAGTCATCTGATGACGATGCTCAACACGGAGGTGCGAATTCAGGATAAGACGGGCGTCGTCGTGAGCACCGTGACGCTGGCCCAGTTCTGGTCGGCGGTACCGGGAAAAAAATTCGATCCGAGAATTCATTTCGACGCAACGAGCGGCCGGTGGGTTGCGGTTTGCGCGGCCAGTCCGGACAGTCTCACTTCAAAAGTCTGTTTCGCGATCAGTGCGACTGACGATCCGTCCGGCACCTGGTACTTTTACGCGATCAACGGAAACAGCGGCGGGACAGACTCAACCTGGGTTGACTATCCGGCTCTGGGGTTCAACAAGACCTGGGTGGCGATCACTGCGAACATGTTCAAAATCACATCGAATGAGTGGCAGGGGAGCAAGATGTGGGTGATAAACAAGGCGAGCGTTCTTTCCGGCGGGACGATTCAATTCTCGACTTTTCAAACGGCGTTTGACGGGACGCTCGGTGGTGGCATAAAGGGGTTCAGTCTGCAGCCGTGCGTGACCTATGGCGGATCCGATACCCTCTATCTGGTTGACGCATCCGGGTATTACTCCCTGAGTGACACTACGCTTCTTCTTCGGATTTCTCGTATCCGCGGGACGGCGGGATCTCCCGTCTGGGAGCCTGTCCCTGGCTCGTACTTCGGTGCGAACGGCCTTTTTTTTGTGAACAATAATTTCAGCACGAACACCATGCTGGCGACGCAGAAGGGAACGCCGATACGGGTTGATGCAGGGGATTACCGGATGATGAATTCCGTGTACCGGAATGGGCGGATCTGGTGCACTCATATGGCTACCCTTCCGGCGAAGATCACGAATCCCCCAACGCGGGTGGCGGCATTCTGGTATCAATTGAACCCTCTCACCATGCCCACGCCGATCGCCCAATCCGGAGTTCTGGACGGCGGGGTGGACGAGTATTTCATCTACCCATCCATCGCTGCGAACAGTGGGAACGATGCCGTTGTCGGCTTTTCACGAACCGATGACTCCCGGTATCCGGAAGCGGTGTATGCAGGGCGTAGGGGGACATCGCCCTCCAATACCATGGGGCCGGTTCAGGTGATCAAGCAAGGGGAGAGTTTCTATTCAAAGTTTTTAAGCGGGAAGAGGAACCGCTGGGGCGACTACAGCAACACGGCCGTTGATCCATCGGATGATTACACGCTCTGGACGATTCAGGAGTATGCGGGGATGCAGGCGTCTGCCGACAGCAACGGCGGGCGGTGGGCGACCCGCTGGGCAAAGATCGATCCGGCGCTGAGTATTACGGGCATCGAGGAGACCCCGGACGTTCCCGCACGGTGGGTGCTTGACCAGAATTTCCCGAACCCGTTCAACCCGACGACGATCATCAGATATAGTGTGCCGGTTGTCAGCGATGTACGCTTAGCGGTGTATGACATTCTCGGTCGTGAGGTGGCGGTGCTGGTAAACGAGGAGCGGGCACCGGGGAGCTATGACGTGAGATTTGACGCATCGGGGCTTGCGAGCGGGGTGTATGTGTACAGACTGCAGAGTGACGGGATGGCTGAGACGAAAACGTTGGTCTACATGAAGTAGGCCATTCTGCTCGGGCGGTGAGGGCCCGCTCCGGTCAGCCGGGGCGGGCCCTGTTTTTGTGGCGGTCATTGTCCTAACGGGATGTTTTTATGACAGGGGTAAACGGGGGGAGGGCCAGAGTTGTCCAATGTTTGATTCTCGGGCCCGATTTTCATAGATTTTTTATTCAGTTTTCATGCGTTTTTGACGGTTTCGCCGGACACCAGGAGGAAGCATGTCGCACGACATCAAGGCTATCAACGAAAAGATCCAGCAGGAAAGCGCGTTTGTCGATGCCCTGAATCTCGAGATCGGGAAGGTGATCATCGGGCAGAAGCACCTTGTCGAGCGGCTGATGATCGGCCTGCTCTGCAACGGGCACATCCTGCTGGAGGGAGTCCCAGGTCTGGCGAAGACGCTGAGTGTCAAGACCCTCGCAGCGGCTATCCAGGCAAAGTTTCAGCGGATCCAGTTCACACCGGACCTCTTGCCGGCCGATCTCATCGGGACATTGATCTACAACCAGAAGGAGAGCCGCTTCCAGACGAAGAAGGGCCCCATATTTGCCAACTTCATTCTGGCCGACGAAATCAACCGATCTCCCGCCAAGGTTCAGAGCGCGCTGCTGGAAGCNNATTGAACAGGAAGGGACCTATCCGTTGCCGGAGGCCCAGGTCGACCGGTTTATGCTGAAGGTCAAGATCGGATATCCCACGAAGGAAGAAGAGCTTCAGATCATGCGGGCGAACGTTTCGGGCATGGGCAAGCCGCCCGGTGCGGTGGTCACGACTGCCGACATCCTCAAGGCACGCGCCCTTGTCGGTGAGATCTATATGGATGAAAAGGTCGAGAAATATATCCTTGACATCGTATTTGCCACCCGTTCCCCGAAGCAGTACAATCTCGGAAACCTCAGTCAACTGATCAGCTACGGTGCCTCTCCACGCGCGTCGATCAATCTGGCGCTGGGGGCGAAGGCATACGCGTTTGTCAAACGGCGCGGGTATGTCGTTCCGGAAGATGTCAGGGCCGTGAGTCTCGACGTTCTCCGGCACCGCGTTGCGGTGACGTATGAGGCGGAGGCAGAGGAAGTGACCTCCGAACAGGTCGTCCAGGAGGTGTTAAACAAGATCGAGGTGCCGTGAGGCGTGACAATGGACGCTTCACCGATACATCCGGTACCATGAGATTTTCTGAGGGTGCGCAGTGGATACGCGTGAGCTGCTGAAGAAAGTCCGTCAGATTGAGATCAAGACCCGTGGGATGGTCAATCAGATCTTCTCGGGGGAATACCATAGCGTCTTCAAGGGGCGCGGAATGGAATTCTCGGAGGTACGCGAGTACCAGTACGGGGATGATGTCCGTTCAATCGACTGGAACGTGTCGGCCCGTTTCAACCATCCGTTCATCAAGATCTTCGAGGAAGAGCGGGAGTTGACGGTGATGCTCGTCGTCGACTTCAGCGGGTCGGGGGAATTCGGAACCTGGAGCGTACTGAAGAACGAGATCGCGGCTGAGATTTGTGCGGTCCTGGCCTTCTCGGCGATCAAGAACAACGACAAAGTNNATCATCAGCCGGAAGCATGATGTGATTGCCGTTGAGCTTTCGGATCCTCGTGAAGAGAGTCTGCCGGACGCGGGACTGATAAAGATGCGCGACGCGGAAACGGGGAAGGAGCGGTGGATCGACACCGGGGATCCGCGTGTGCGGGGGGAGTTCGGTCGATACTGGGCTGCCCGGCGCGCGGAGCGCCGCCAGCTCTTCCTGCGCAGCAAGGTGGACGGAATTCCCATCCGTATTGACCGGCCGTACATCAAGCCGATTGTGGACTTCTTCAGGATGCGGGAGAGGCGATTGTGACGATACGATGGTTCCCGGTGGTGCTGGCGGCATCGTCTCTGGCGGTCGGCCGTCCTGCTAGCGGCCAGGAGGTGGCGGCGCGCGCGAGCACGGACTCAACGCACTATCTGGTAGGCGACGCGATCCGGGTAAAGGTGGTCCTCTCCCATCCGAAGGGGCTCACATTTCAGCCGGTCCTGGGCGACACGCTCGGGGG